>DAIOSW010000010.1:0-28002 GCA_036752365.1 Prevotella sp. | reverse complement strand
ATACTTTTCATATCAGCGACCTATACAGTTGTATACGTGATGACTACAGGGAACGAATAGTGAGAGAAATGGAATCTACACTAAAAAACAGAAGAGAATATTATCACAGCGAATATCCTATAAGAACAAATGATCATGGTGAGGTGTGGTTAGACCTGACCCTACATCAAAATAATCACGATTGCAATGCCATTGATGATATCTTTTTCGGCACAGTAAAGGTGATTGATCCGGCAAAGGAAGAGAGAACTCATCATTGTATAAACAACCATCAACTTCTTAAACTCTTCTCCATTTCACAGACTTTATTTGATTTTTTGAAGTATGGAAATAATCGTGAAACAATCACTTCAATACTAGAAGATGTGCGTAAGACTATAGGAGGAGACAGAGTGTATATTATTGAATATACCGACTCAGGATCTTTTCAGAGAAACGCTTACGAAGTAGTAGGAAAAGAGATCAGCTCACATATAAACCAATTGAGAAACATACCTACAAAATTAACACGATGGTTGACTGAAAATATGATGGCTGAACATCCGATCATACTCGACTCCATCAATCAGATACCCAAAGAGGGCAACTATGAATATGAACTGATGAAGAAACTAAATATCAAATCGATCATATGCCTTCCGATGATAAATAGCAAGGGTGTGTGGGGATATCTATGTGTGGATACAGTGAAATCATATCATAAATGGTCTGATGAAGAATGCCAGTGTCTATGGTCTGTATGCCATGTGATAAGCATCTGTATAGAACTGTCAGATACGAAGACAGAGCTTATCAAAGAAAAAACATTCATGAATGATCTTATTAAATATATGCCCGTTGGATATGTACATATCTCTATTGTCAGAGACAAGCATGGTAAACCTGTAGACTATATGATGATATACTATAACGACATTCTGAAAGATACGATATTGCATAATATGCCGATCACCCAGCCCGGACATTTTGGTACAGAATATCCGGACAAGAACCTGTTCAGAAGGAGAATGGACGTGTATAAACGCGTTATTGAAAATAATTCGATAGAAGAAAATGATACATACTTTCCACTGAGTGGAAAACACGTACATCAGATTTCGTATTCTCCATCTGAAAATCAAGTTATTGACTTATATATCGATACGACTGATATCCTGAAAAATAAAAATCAAATAAATGATTTCGAGAATTTCTTCTCACTAATATCCCAATTTGCAAAAATTGGATATACCAAGTTTAACATCATTACGTGCGAGGGATATGCCAACAAACAATGGAAGATCAACTTCAATGAAAGAGAAAACAAACCATTGACAAAGATCATAGGAGTATATTCTACTCTCTATGAAGAAGACAGAAAAAAGGTCCTTGATTTTTACGAGAAGGCAAAAGAAGGAAAAGCTAAACACTTTAGTGATGAAGTGAGAGTTATCAACAAAAATAACTCCAGCGAATGGAAATGGATCAAAATGAGTATCATTCTCACGAAGTATGACCCCGAAAGTCACAATATCGAATTAATCGGTGTTAATTATGATATTTCCCAAAGCAAACAAGTCGAGAAGGAACTTACAATAGCTCGTAATAAAGCAATGACAATGGATAGATTGAAAAGTGCGTTCTTAGCTAATATGAGCCATGAAATACGTACTCCTCTCAATGCCATTGTTGGATTCTCAAATCTGTTGGTCGACTCAAACGATCCAATGGAACGTAATGAATATGTCAATATTCTAAATGAGAATAATGAACTTCTTCTTCAACTCATCTCCGACATTCTTGATTTGTCGAAAATTGAAGCCGGGACATTTGAATTTGTATTTAACAATGTTGATATTGACCAGCTCTGCGATGACATTGTACGGTCATCGCAACTAAAAGTAAAAGACAAGGTAAAGATAACTTTTGATTCTAATTCCAACGGAAGCATAATAGTCAGTGATCGTAACCGATTGCACCAAATATTATCAAACTTTATCAATAATGCGATAAAATTCACAGAAAAAGGTAGCATTACTATCGGGTATGACATCAATGGTAATAATGTGAAATTCTACTGCAAGGATACCGGCATCGGTATAAAAAAAGAACAACAGTCATCAATATTCGAAAGATTTGTCAAGCTTAACAACTTCGCTAAAGGAACGGGACTCGGATTGGCAATCTGCCAGAGCATCGTTCAACAGATGAATGGTGAGATCGGTGTGGATTCAGAACCGGAAAAAGGTTCTACATTCTGGTTTACTATTCCCTATGTGAAAGCAAAAGGCATTACAAAAAAACATACATCACATTCTAAAGAAGAAAACAGTAGAAGTAACGAAAAAAAACCATTCATACTTGTTGCCGAAGACACTGAAAGTAACTATATGTTGATCATGGCTGTTCTCAGCAAACAGTATAAAATAATATGGGCGCACGACGGAGTGGAAGCTGTAGATATGTGTCGCGCTATGAATCCCGATCTTATATTGATGGATCCGCGTATACCAAGAATGAACGGACTGGATGCGACCAGATCCATCAGAGAGTTTAATCAGAATATTCCTATTATTGCCGTCACTACTTTTGCTTTTGAACACGATAAAAATGAAGCGATAGAAGCAGGATACGACATGGTGCTCTCAAAACCTATTAACGGTCAAGATCTAAGAGCTGCCATCAATAAGGCTTTGAAAAAAAACAATTAGCATCTCTTGCCTATTCAATTTTAAATAATTACCTTCGCACACTAAAAACAAAAAAGCCTACGAAGATGAGAATTGACATTTTGACCGTTATTCCAGAAATGATTGAAGGATTCCTGAACGTTTCGATAGTGAAACGTGCACAAGACAAAGGATTGGCAGAAATTCATCTGCATAATCTGCATGACTATGCACACGATAAGCGGCACAATGTCGATGATGAATCGTATGGAGGCATGGCAGGCATGGTAATGAAAATTCAACCTATCGAGGAATGTATTGAGAAATTAAAGGCTGAACGAGATTATGACGAGATTATATTTACGACACCTGACGGTGAACAATTTAATCAGTCTATGGCAAATCAGTTATCCATGAAAGGTAATATAATCATTCTCTGTGGTCACTTCAAAGGAGTGGATCAACGTGTAAGGGATCATTTCATCACGAAAGAAATCAGCATTGGTGATTATGTACTTACCGGTGGAGAATTGGCGGCCGCAATTATCACAGATGCTATCGTCAGAATAATACCTGGAGCTATCAGCGACGAACAAAGTGCACTATCCGACTGTTTTCAGGATAATCTACTCTCTGCGCCAATATACACACGTCCGGCTGATTATAAAGGCTGGAAAGTACCAGACATCCTGCTTAGCGGTAACGAAGCAAAAATAAAAGACTGGGAACTGCAACAGAGTTATGAGCGGACTGAACGTTTACGTCCCGATCTGCTGAAAGATTAAACCCCAGCTGTTCCTGATAAAGAATTATGCGAATAATACTTATTTGAAGTATTCCATAAGCTCTTGCGCAAACTTATCCAGCCTATCTATCGATCCACCTCCATAACGTGTCCATACATTCTGGCATGGCTGGAGCAAGGGATGGATAATAATATCCTGACGATGAAGGTACGGATCACAATGTTGAAAGATATCCATCACATCAACTATCATTTCCGGCTTAACCTTGATAAGCTTCGCTAGACTTATTACTTCGGGTGTTTCTACAACCATTGTAATAGGTGTGAGCTTGAAGTATAAGTTTAGTATGAGTATAAGCATCATCGGCGTGAATTGACCAAACTCTTCATCTATGGGTTTAAAATCTTTCTCGAAAGTCTCGTTGATTTCTACATCCTTATAAAATTCTTCCGCGTTATTGAATCCGTCCATCTGACGGATACGTTTTATCATCTTAGAGAGTCGACTGGGATTATTACCATATTTCTCCCATAATATTTCTATTTTCGGCGTCTCAAGATTGGCCAGCATACACATCTTCTCAAAAACCAACCCTGGAGATAGATGTAATTCTAAACATAAATCTACTGATTCGCGGCTATACCTTGGTTTTATGCCCACAGGCTTACGAAGGTATAATTGCATGATCAGCAACCAATATTCTTCATGCCACTGTGAATGTTTTGTCATAATATTATATATTGTTAAAAAGGATTCCCCATATTGCTGCTATGTGACACACTGAACCTCCCAACACAAAGAAATGAAAGATGGAGTGCATGTATTTACGCTTATTCATCGAATAAAAAGCGGCTCCAGTAAGATAGCATATCCCTTCAGCCACAAGCCAGATCAGGGATGAAGGTGAATAAGCCAACAGAACATCGTAAAGTGGTTTGAATACAATCACGAGAGAAAGTCCCATCAGACAGAAACAGATCGTCTCAAGATTACTATGTTCTGACAGTCTTCTGAAACTGTGAATAGTACCCACCACAGCACAAAGCCATACAAAAATAAATAGTCCCCAGCCCCAGAAACCTGAGTGACGAAGAGCCACAAGCGTAATTGGCGAATAAGAACCAGCTATATGCCAATAGATGGCGGCATGGTCCCATTTGCGAAGCTTCTCTTTTACAGGACTTTTTCTGCGCCATGCGTGATAAAGTGTAGAAGCAATATACGACCCCATCATTCCCCCGAGATATAGCCACACGGACAACGTCCCCCAGAAATTCTCAGAATCATAACACATCTTTAGCATCAGGGTTCCCAGCACCAGTCCAATGACAATGCCAGCACCATGGGATATACTATTTGTACGCTCTTCTCCGTTTGTATATTTAATAGCCATCTGATTATTTTTAATGCAAACTTACACAAAAATATCGAATATTTGTGTAACTTTGCAAGAAAATCAACTCTAAGTATGAAAAGAATCGTTATTTTTACATTTGTCCTGAGTATAGTATTATGCGCTTCTGCTCAGACATCAAAAAATGAAATTTCTAAAAATGTTTATCTGTCGGCAAGCAACTATCTGGCTTATCCGTCGCCGACGTCAAAACTGACTCCTGCTCCAAAAGGTGAGAAACCATTTTATATAAGTCATTATGGCCGTCACGGCAGCCGCTATCTTATTAGCAAGAATGACTATGAGGAACCAGTAAAGGTCATGACCAGAGCACATAAAGAAGGTAAGCTAACCAATTTAGGTAAGGATGTTTTACGTCGTTTGAAGATGATGAGTGAAGAAGCAAATGACCGTCTAGGTGAACTTACATTGCTCGGAGCCCAACAGCACCAGGGCATTGCGAAACGAATGTATGAGAGATTTCCTCAAGTTTTTGCGGATTCAGCAGAAATTGACGCCCGTAGCACCATTGTTGTACGTTGCATTCTGTCAATGGAAAATGAATTACAACAGTTGATCTCTATCAATCCAAAACTAAAGATCAGTCATGATGCCAGTGTACATGATATGTGGTATATGAATTTTGACGACCATAAACTGGCAAAACATAAGATGGATTCTATCACAAAAATGGCTTATCATAAGTTCTGCGAAGCACATATTCATCCAGATAGAGTAATGGCTGAATTATTTAACGACACTTCTTATGTCAACAATAACATCAACAAAGATGATTTGTATTACAAACTATTCTCACTGGCTTCAAACCTGCAAAGTTCCGAGCTGCGTCACCAGATTACCTTATATGACATATTCAACAGCGAGGAGATTTATGATAACTGGCAGAGAGAGAACGTTTGGTGGTATATCAATTTTGGACCATGCCCTCTTAATGGTGGAACCCAACCTTTCTCACAACGCAATCTTCTGAATAACATACTCGATTATGCTGATAGTGCAATTGTAAAAGAACATCCTGGTGCAACATTACGCTTCGGTCATGAGGTTGTGGTGATGCCTTTAGCCTGTCTGTTGGAACTCAACAACAGTGGTGAAAAGATTCAAGATCTCGAACAACTTGACGACAAAGGCTGGATAAACTACAAGATCTTTCCTATGGGATGTAATATACAGTTTATATTCTATCGAAAGAATTTCAGCGACAAAGACATTCTAGTTAAAGTATTACTTAATGAAAATGAAGCTAAATTACCTATTACTTCAGATATAGCCCCATATTATCATTGGAAGGACGTAGAAAAGTATTACAGGAATAAACTAAACAGTTATAAAGAATAAAACTCCATTATATGATAGAGATTTGATTTATAATCAAATCTCTATTTGTTTAAAGAATTTTTCACCTTGTGAGAGTCCATGTTGATAAAGCGCTTCAAGCTTATTAACATCTTTTTCTATCCGTCCCACTTCCAATGGATCCTGCGGACGAATGCAGATTACCTGTCCTGCATCCTCAAGACGTTCCACAAGTTCCAGTTGACGATTATAACATTCACAGCGATGACTTAACACCACTCTCAGACGGGGATAGTTCTTATAAATAAATGATGGTATTCTGATGTCTTTCTCTTTCTTTCGATAACCACGATTTCTAGTTAGCACAACAATATTTTTATGATAACCCTTCTCCATGGAGTGTAGTACAGGAATACTGTCAACGATACCACCGTCAAGCATCGGTTCTCCATCGATCATAACAATGGGACTAACATATGGAAGGCTGCTGCTTGCCTTTACAACATCAAGTAGACGCTTCTTGTCATGTTTCTCTGTGAGATAACAAGCACGGCCTGTATGACAATTGGTAGTCACCATCTCTATTACGTCAGGATTATTAAAATAAAAATCGAAATCATAAGGCAATACATCATTCGGAAACTTATCATACAAAAGGTCCTGATCAAAAATGCTCCGCTGTGTTACAAGATATTTGAAACCTATATACTGATATTTATCAAGCATATCTATGTTGGAGAATTTTGCTCTTCCAAATTGATGGCTCATATATGACAATCCATTACAAGCTCCTGCAGAGACTGCTACCACATATTTAAAATATAAATTATGTTTCATAAAACTGTCGAGAACACCAGATGTGAACACACCACGCATACCGCCGCCTTCTAAAACTAATCCAGTCTGACCATCAAGTTTCATAATATACATTTATTTTTTATGCAAATATACCATTTTTTCATAGAAATCATATATCTTTGCGAAGAAAATAACAAAATATATAATTATGTTTAGTAAAGAAACCTACGTACACCGTCGCGAAACCTTGAAAAAATTGGTAAAGAACGGATTAATTATATTTTTCGGAAACAACAATTCTCCGGCTAATTATCCATCAAATTGCTACACATTCAGGCAAGATTCTTCATTCCTCTATTACTTCGGACAGACCCGTGAAGGATTGGTTGGTGTCATTGACATTGATAATGACAAAGAGTATCTGATTGGTGATGATATTGACATTGAAGATATCGTATGGTATGGTTCTGTTGACAGCGTAAGTGATCTAGCCGCTCAGGTTGGCATCATGAATTCTGCTCCAATGAAACAATTGCAACCATTAACGGAGAAAGCTCAAAGCAAAGGTCAGAAGATACATTTCCTACCTCCATACCGCTTTGATATCAAAATTCAGATCATGGATTTGCTTGGCATTCATCCATCTCAACAGAAAGGAAGAGCAAGCATGGATCTCATTATGGCGGTAGTTAAGATGCGTTCTGCAAAAGAACAACAAGAAATTGAGGAAATTGAACGTGCATGCGCTATAGGATATAAAATGCATACCACAGCGATGAAACTATGTAAGCCGGGTGTTACCGAGCAATATATAGCAGGTGTCATTGATGGCATTGCCAACTCATACGGCAGCATGGTGAGTTTTGCTACAATCCTATCTCAACACGGTGAGATCATGCACGGAAATCCTAGTCCAAACAAGCTTGAGGAAGGACGTCTGATGCTTTGCGATGCTGGTGCAGAAACAAACATGAATTATTGTTCTGACAATACCCGCACCATGCCTGTAGGTGGAAAATTCACTCAGAGACAACTGGAGATTTACCAGATTGTGGAGGCTTGCCATGATTACACACTGAAAGTGGCAAAACCCGGAGTACCTTGGAAAGAAGTTCATACAAACGTATGTCGATTGATGACGGATAAACTCAAAGAGCTGGGGCTTATGAAGGGTGATACAGATGAAGCGGTAGCAGCAGGTGCTCATGCAATGTTCCTACCTCACGGTCTAGGTCACATGATGGGAATGGACGTTCACGATATGGAGGCGCTAGACCAAAGATATGTTGGCTTTGACGATGAATTCCAGCCATCCGACCAGTTTGGAACAAACTGTCTAAGAATGGGTAGAAGACTTGAAGAGAACTATATTATGACTGACGAACCGGGAATTTATTTTATTCCGGCTCTTATCGATGATTGGAAAGCCAGCGGACACAATGCCGAGTTTATTAACTTCGACCTACTCGAAACCTACAAGGATTTTGGTGGAATACGCATAGAGGATGATATTCTTATCACGAAAGACGGATGTAGATTCCTCGGTAAAGAGCGTATCCCATACCATCCACATGATGTGGAAGATTTTATGAGGAATAATTAACAACAAATTAAAATTATAAATGAAAAAATTACTAACATTTGCGCTACTGGCAATTATTTCAGCAGGAGCGTATGCCCAAAAAGAAAAGAAAGACTCAGTAAATCCGAATGCGCCGGTATTCACTACAGTCAAAGCAAACAAAATTACAAGTATTAAAGATCAGAACAAGAGCGGTACCTGCTGGTGCTTCTCCACTCTTGCATACCTTGAGAGTGAAATTCTGAAAAAGACAGGCAAAGAATATGATTTATGCGAAATGTTCGTTGTCAACAAGACATATATGGATCGCGCTAAAGCTTCTGTAAGAATGCATGGAGATATCTCTTATTCTGAAGGAGGAAGTGCTTATGACCCAATTTTCTGTGCTATGAATTATGGCTTATGCCCTGAGAAAGCCATGCCTCTTCCTGGTACACTTTATGGTGATACTTTGACCGATTTCGGTGAGATGACAAAAGTAGCTACTGCTTATGTTAATGCTATTGCAAAAGGTGATTTCAAAAAGCTGTCTCCAATCTGGCAGCAGGGCCTGCAGGGTATTTATGATACTTACCTTGGAAGATGCCCAGAGAACTTCGTTTATCAGGGAAAACAATATACTCCGAAAACATTTGCAGCCAGCCTAGGACTCAATTGGGATGACTATGTAAGTATTACAAGCTATACCCACCATCCTTTTTACAAACCATTTATTGTAGAAGTACAAGACAACTGGCGTTGGGCTGAAAGCTATAATGTACCAATGGATGATATGATGAGAATCATTGACAATGCTATCAATGATGGATACACCATCGCATGGGGTACTGACGTAACAGAGACCGGTTTTACACGTTCTGGTCTAGGCATCATGCTCGATGAAAATAAAACTCGTGAAATGGCTGGTACTGATGCTGACCACTGGTTCAAACTAGACAAAGGTGGAAGACTAAATAAGATTGACTCATTGGGTGTTACCGCTCCTGAATTGACAATTACTCAGGATATGCGTCAGAAAGCCTTCGATAATTGGGAGACAACAGACGATCATGGTATGCAGATCTACGGCATTGCAAAAGATCAAAACGGTAAAGAATATTACATGGTAAAGAATTCTTGGGGCAATTATGGCAAATACAAGGGTATATGGTATGTTACCAAACCTTTTGTACAGTATAAGACCATGGATTACATGGTAAATAAAAATGCAATCCCTAAAGATATTCGCAAAAAACTGGGTATCTAAGAAATGATTTTTTAATCAAAAACGGCTGTTTCTATTTTTTTATATCTAGAAACAGCCGTTTTTCTGTTTTTTATTACTACCTTTACAAGCTCAGATTGAAAAAGAAGAAAATAAAAACGATATAAATGCATTTCAAATGGAATTACGAACCTCCTACATCAGAACAGACAAAAGCAGCTGAAGAGTTTGGCAAGTTGTTAGGCACTAATCCTATACTCGCCGACCTGCTCATCAAAAGGGGCATTACGACAGAAAGTGAAGCAAAACGTTTCTTTCGTCCACAACTTAGTGAGTTGTATGATCCATTTTTGATGAACGACATGAACAAAGCAGTAAACAGGCTTAATGAAGCTATGGGACACAAAGAACGCATCATGATTTATGGAGATTATGACGTTGACGGATGTACCGCAGTGGCTTTAGTTTATAAATTTCTGCTGCAATACTATTCAAACATAGATTATTACATACCTGATCGCTATGAAGAAGGATACGGAATAAGCAAAAAAGGAATAGATTTTGCGAATGAGACAGGAGTTAAGGTTATAATTGTACTCGACTGCGGAATCAAAGCAATCGAGGAGATAACTTATGCCAAATCTTTAGGTATAGACTTTATTATTTGCGATCATCATGTACCTGACAACGTTCTGCCACCGGCAGCGGCGATTCTTAATCCCAAACGTTTCGACTCCACCTATCCCTACCCTCACCTGTCAGGTTGTGGTGTAGGATTTAAGTTTATGCAGGCCTTTGCCAAAAATAACGGCATCCCTTTCTCACGTCTTATTCCACTGCTCGACTTATGTGCAGTAAGCATTGCTTCGGATATTGTACCTGTAACGGGAGAAAATCGTATTCTGGCATTCCACGGACTAAAGATGCTTAATCAGAACCCAAGCATCGGACTGAAAGCAATTATTGATATCTGTGGGTTAAATAACCGAGAGATATCGATGAGCGATATTGTTTTCAAGATCGGTCCACGCATCAATGCATCAGGACGTATGCAAAACGGTAAAGAGGCGGTAGACCTTCTTGTGGAGAAGAACTTGGAAGAGGCTCTGAAAGAGGCTAACCACATCAACGAATACAATGAGCAACGTAAAGACATCGACAAGCAGATGACTGAAGAGGCTAATCAAATTGTGGAGTTATTGGATAGTCAGGAGCACATGTCATCTATCGTCTTATATGATGCCAACTGGAAAAAAGGTGTTATCGGTATTGTGGCATCACGACTAACCGAGATCTACTTCCGACCCACCATCGTTCTGACTCAGAGCGATAATATAGCTACTGGTTCAGCACGTAGTGTAATAGGATTTGACATCTATAAAGCCATCGAAAGTTGTAGGGATCTTCTCGAAAACTTTGGAGGTCATACTTATGCGGCAGGTCTCTCGCTGAAGGTGGAAAATATTCCGGAATTCAAAAGCAGATTCCAGAAATTTGTTAATGACCATATACAACCAGAACAGACTGAGGCAACACTTCATATCGATGAACATATTGACTTCAGAGATATCACTCCTAAACTGCGGAGCGAACTAAAACGTTTTGCTCCTTATGGACCAGAAAATCCAAAACCACTCTTCTGCACATACAATGTGTATGATTATGGCACAAGTAAGGTGGTAGGACGCGAACAGGAACATATCAAACTGGAACTTGTGGACAGCAAGTCCAGCAATGTGATGAACGGTATTGCCTTCGGACAAAGTGCTGCTGTAAGATTTATCAAGACAAAACGTAGTTTTGATATCATCTATACGATTGAGGAAAACTCATACAAACATGGTGAGACACAACTCCAGATAGAAGATATACGCCCATCTAAAAAAGAATAAAACAGCAATGGGGTCAACCGTTGACAGATATTCTGAGATACTGAAGGAATATTGGGGTTACACTGATTTCCGTGGTATTCAACGCGACATCATCGAGAGCATCGGTAGCGGTCGTGACACATTAGGCCTTATGCCTACAGGAGGCGGAAAATCTATCACGTTTCAGGTACCTGCATTGGCACAAGAGGGAGTCTGCATCGTTATCACTCCGCTCATCGCCCTGATGAAGGATCAGGTTGCGAATCTTAAGAAACGAGGAATAAAGGCTGCAGCCATCTACTCAGGCTTAACCCGTAATGAGATTATAGTTACTCTTGAGAACTGTATTTTTGGGGGCGTAAAACTCTTATATGTTTCGCCTGAACGACTCTCAACAGAGATCTTTCTTTTGAAACTTCGACATATTCAGGTGAGTTTCATTACTGTAGATGAAGCTCATTGCATCAGTCAGTGGGGATATGACTTTCGACCTTCCTATCTCACCATCACGGATATACGAAAAGTTCTACCCGGAATACCTGTCCTTGCCCTTACTGCGACAGCCACGCCACAGGTGGTGAAGGATATCCAGGATAAGCTTGGTTTCAAAGAGGAGAATGCGTTCAGAATGAGTTTTGAACGTAAAAATCTTGCGTATGTTGTCAGACGAACAGAAGATAAAAACGGCGAACTGACACATATACTGAAAAGTGTGAAAGGAAGTGCCATCGTCTACACCCGTAGTCGAAGGAAAACAAAAGAGATAGCGGAATATATCAATAACGAAGGTATTAAGGCCTTACATTATCATGCAGGTCTGGAAAATGCCGATAAGGACAAACGTCAGAAGTTATGGAGTAATGACGATATTCGTGTCATCGTGGCTACAAATGCTTTTGGTATGGGTATTGACAAGCCAGACGTGAGAGTGGTTATCCACGTAGACCTTCCCGACTCTCCTGAAGCTTATTTTCAAGAGGCAGGACGTGCAGGTCGTGACGGTCTTAAAGCTTACGCTGTACTTTTATATAATGAGAATGATAAAAGAAAATTGCTTAAAAGAGTTGCAGATACATTCCCTGAGAAAGATTATATTAAAATCGTATATGAACATCTTGCGTATTTCTATCAGATAGCGATGGGTTCTGGTATGGGCTGTACGCATGAGTTTAACATCGATGCGTTCTGTCACTCTTATAAACACTTCCCCATCCAGGTTAATTCTGCACTGAAAATACTCAGTCGATCAGGATATATCGAATACAACGAGGAGAATGATAATGCGGCACGCATAATGTTTTTGGTCACAAAAAATGATCTATATCGTCTGGACGAATTAAGTGAGGCTGAGAATAAAGTAGTAGAAGCTTTACTTAGAGATTATGGTGGTTTATTTGCCGATTACGTGTATATCGATGAGAGTCTTATAGCTCTACAAACGGGATATACTGTACATCAGGTTTATCTGATATTAAAAGGTCTGACCCAACAGCGCATACTCCACTTTATCCCCCGGAGCAAAACCCCTCTTATCAATTACACGCAAAGACGGGAGGATATGAACAACATCATCATACCCAAATCCGTTTATGAAGAGCGAAAGGTACAATACGAGAAACGTATCAAATCAATGATCGAATACGCATCAAGTGACACTGTCTGCCGCAGTAGGATGCTCTTAAGATATTTTGGTGAGAAGAATGATCATAACTGCGGTCAGTGTGATGTCTGCATTGCCGAGAAAAGAAACAAAGAGGAAGAAAAGGAAGCTGAATATGTGAAGACCGCAATTTTGGAGATATTGAATGACGGAAATTATCATACCATAACAGAATTGAAGTCTATCAACTTTACAGAATCAGTCATTAACTCCGAGATAGAATACCTTATATCCGAAGAGATCATCATTGTGGAGGATGGATTGCTCAAAATTAAGATTTTAAAATAACACCCTCATCGTCACATATCAAGACTCTAACAACTCAGACTGTTATTTTCTATCAATCTTATTTTCTGAATTCAAAGTGTTCTGACTACCCCCTCCCAGACTGCGATAAACATCAACCATACTTGAAAGTTGCTCCTCTTTAGCTTCCAAAAGTTCCATCTTGGCATCTAAGGCATCACGTTGATCCATCAGGACATCAAGATAAGTACAACGACCATTGAGATACAACTGGCGGGCTATGTTTATAGACTGGTCAAGCTTATTCGATTCTTCTTCTTTGAGTTGATAATACTGGTCAAGATTCTTTATTTTCGACATCAGTGTACATACTTCCGAGTAGGCAGTAAGTAAGGTCTTATCGTACTCATAAAGTGCCTCTACTTGTTGGGCATCGGCAGCCTGAAAATTAGCTTGGATAGCTTTGCGGTTGATCAACGGTCCAGTAAGACCACCGAGCACACTGTATGCCAATGATTTAGGAAGTTTGGTGAGGTATGTTGGATTAAAGGCATCCAATCCTAGTGATGCAGAAATGTTCAGAGAAGGAAGAAATTCTTTTCGTGCAGCATCGACACTCCATTTTGCCGCAGTCAGTTCATGTTCGGCTTGACGGATATCAGGCCTGTTCTTAAGCAATTCTGAAGGAATACCGGTTATGACCTTTTGAAGGTTTGCAGAAAGGAAAGATGACTTATTACGTTCTATAGTTGTAGGATACCTACCCAACAACAGATTAAGACTATTCTCACTTTCGGTCATTTCCTGCCGCAGAGTATATTCCTCGGAACGAGCCTTTGCTAGTTCCGACTCAAATTTTTCCACAGCCAGTTCCGTATCGGCATCAGCGCTTTTCTGAATTTTGGCAATCTCTACAGCTTTCTTCTGTAAGTCGATGTACTGGTGAATCAGCTCTAATTTATTATCGAGTGCGAGTAGATGGTAATAGTTACTTGCTACTTGTGAGATGAGTGAAGACAACACTGCATTACGTCCTTCAATGGTAGCTAGATAATGCTCCACCGAAGCTCGCTTATTAGAACTTAACTTATGCCACAAGTCCACTTCCCAGTCGGCACTGGCTCCCAGCTGATAGTCCATCAAAGGATCGGGAATGCTTTTGCCAGGTTCCATCTCCGTAGTGGCATTTCCAGCACCTTCACTAGTATAACGACCAGCCTTTGAAAGGCCCACGCTACCTCCTAAAGAAACCGTTGGCATCAGTTGACCTTGCTGATAGAGGACGCTACTCTTTGCAATGGCAATCTGCTGAAGAGTCATTCGGAGATCCTGATTGTTGGTCAATGCTGTATCAATCAGAGAGACGAGTGTTGAGTCTGTGAAGAACTGCTTCCATGGAGTGATCGTGGCATGTTCGTTATCTACGCTGTCCTGCTGAAAGCGTGATGGCAAATGCATCTTCACTGCGTCATCCATTCTGGTGGCCTGTGGTGTCTTGCAACTCGCCATGATAAGTGCAGACACACCTACTATATACTGAATATATTTAGTTTTCATCTTTTTTATACTTGATATCTTTTTTTTCTGTCAATGGTTTGCCACGTTGATATTTCACCATTTTTACCTTCTCAGCCATCGTTCCGAATATATAGTACAATCCCGGAATGAGAATTAGACCAAAGAATGTACCCAACAACATACCTCCAACGGCAGCACTACCAATAGTACGATTACCAACAGCACCGGCTCCGGTTGCTACAACTAAAGGAAGGAGGCCGGCAATAAAGGCAAACGATGTCATCAATATAGGACGGAATCGTGCAAGAGCACCCTCAATTGCAGCCTGGCGGATACTCATGCCCAGATTCCTGCGTTGTACCGAATATTCGACCATTAAGACGGCATTCTTTCCTAACAGTCCTATCAACATCACCATCGCCACCTGTGCATAGATATTATTCTCCAATCCTAAGATTTTCAAGAAGATAAATGCTCCGCAGATGCCCGCCGGCAAAGAGGTGAGAATAGGCAACGGGAGGAGAAAATTCTCATATTGAGCAGAGAGGATGAGGTAAACAAATACCAGACAGACTATAAAGATCAGGATAGCCTGGTTTCCCTGGTCTACTTCATCTTTAGAAATACCGGCCCAGTCATAGTCGAATCCATGCGGTAATGTTTTCTCCGCCACCTGTTCAATGGCTTTGATGGCCTGTCCACTACTGTATCCCGGAGCTGGTGAACCTGTAACTTCGGCTGAATTATAAAGGTTGTGACGTGTTATCTCACTCATACCATAAACCTTCTGAAGTTGCATGAAGTCAGCATAAGGAACCATCTCGCCATTGTTATTCTTGGCAGTAAGTTCCATCAGATTCTCTGGGAATGCACGATATTGTGGGCTTGCCTGTACAATAACCTTATACGGTTTTCCAAAGCGGATGAATCCTGTTTCATAATCGGAACCGATTAGGGTCGACAGGTTATCCATGGCCGAACCAACGGTGACACCTTTTTGTTCGGCAAGATCATTGTTCACACGCAACATATATTGTGGATAACTTGCGGAATAGAAAGTAAAAGCAGAGCCCACTTCAGGTCGTTTATTCAGTTCACGAACAAAATCTTTGCTCACCTTTTCCATCTGATGATAGTTATTATTGCCGGTTTTGTCAAGCAAGCGGAGTTCGAATCCCGAGGCTGCACCATAACCAGGTATCGAAGGCGGTTGGAAAAACTCGATATCGGCATCAGTTATTGTCTTACATTTCTTTTCCAAATCCTCGACAATCTCCTTAGCAGAATGCTTACGATCACTCCACGGCTTCAAGTTGATCAGACAAGAACCCGAGTTTGCGCTGGTACCTTCAGATAAAATCTCATAACCAGCAAGAGAAGAAACACTCTCTACCCCATCCTCGTTCTTCGTAATATTGAGCAATTCATGAGCTACTTTATTGGTACGCTCTATCGTTGATCCAGGAGGTGTCTCGATGACGGCATATATCATACCTTGGTCTTCCTCTGGAATAAAACCAGAAGGAAGAGCATTGTTGACGAAGAAGGCAATGGCACAGAATCCGAGAAGTAAAGGTAACGTGATAAGCTTGTTGGAAACCGTACGTTCCAATGTCTTATGATAACCACCTATGCCTTTATTGAAACCTGCATTAAACTTATCCAGTATCTTATGAAGCCAAGACTTTTTGATATTTTTCTCCTGTTCTCTGGTAAGAATCAATGCACAAAGAGCCGGTGTCAACGTCAGTGCCACGAATCCGGAAAGCACAATACTTGATGCCATTGTAATAGAGAACTGACGATAGAACATTCCCTCAGGTCCACCCATGAAGGCAACGGGGATGAACACTGCTGCCATGACAAGCGTGATAGCAACAATAGCACCGCTAATCTCTTTCATAGCTGACTGTGTAGCCTCCAGAGGAGATAAATGTTCTTCGGATATTTTTACATTTACAGCCTCAATGACCACAATGGCATTATCCACGACGATACCTATTGCCATGACAAGGGCAAAAAGCGATATCATGTTGAGGGTGATGCCAAAAGCCAACATCACAGCCAAACTACCGATGAGTGATACCGGAACAGCCAGACAAGGGATGATGGACGAACGCCAATCACCTAAAAAGACGAATACAACTAAAGCTACAAGAAGAAAGGCCTCAATGAGCGTATGAAGAACCTTATCTATAGATGCGTCAAGAAAACGACTGATATCATAACTCACTTCATAGTGCATTCCTTTGGGCATATTCTTCTGAAGCCGGTCCATAGTTTTCTTCACATTCTGGATTACATCACTGGCATTAGAACCGTAAGCCTGTTTTAGGGTAATAGCAGCAGAAGGATGACCATTTAATGTGGAATATATATCATACATTTCACTACCGAAGTCAATATCAGCAACATCTTTCAAACGGACAAATTGACCATTTTGATTTGACTTTAGAATGATATTTCCATATTCCTCAGGTGTGGTGTAACGACCGGGATACTTTAGCACATATTCGAAACTCTCCGGACGTTTACCGGAACTTTCACCCAATTTACCTGGAGAAGTCTCAAAATTCTGATTTTCCAAAGCTTGGTTGACATCATCAGCAGACAGATTATAAGCAGTTAGCTTATCTGGTTTGAGCCAGATACGCATAGCATAGTTACGTGTTCCGAGAATATCAAGATTACCTACCCCATCAACACGCTGTAACTCAGGCGATATATTGATATCGGCATAGTTAAATAGAAATTTCTGGTCGGCTTTCGGATCATTGCTGTACAGATTGATATACATCAGTATGTTCGGTTCTTCACGTGAGATCTTCACACCCTCACGCACAACAGCAGCCGGCAACTTATTAGTAGCAGCAGATACTCGGTTTTGTACATTAATCGCATCTACATTGGGATCTGTACCCAATTTGAACACGACATTAATCTCACCCTCACCGTCATTTCCGGCATCCGATTCGATATACTTCATGCCCGGAACTCCATTAAGTACTTGCTCCAACGGAATGACAACCGATTTAATCAACAGTTCATTATTGGCACCCGGATAGTTGGCCACCACATTCACCTTAGGAGGAGAGATGGATGGATACTGAGTGACAGGCAGACTGAATAGTGATAATATGCCAACAAAAACGATAAGTAGAGAAACGACGATTGAAAGAACCGGCCGACGAATAAACATTTTGAACATAATCAGTTGGCATTAAGTTTTACAGATTGGATAACTGCTGCCGGATTTTTATAATGACAAGAGATACGGTCACCGTCGTTAACTTTGTCTACACCATCTATCAGGAACTTGTCGTTCTTAGACAAACCCTCCGAGATGACAAAAACATCCTGCCTTTCAAAAACAACCTTAATGGGACGAGCATGAACATAACCACGGGCATCAACGACAAAAACATATTTCTGGTCTTGTAGCTCATAAGTGGCTTGTTGAGGAATTACCATGGCATTTCTAACTGGAATGTTCATTCTCACTGTACCGGTCTCGCCATTACGTAAAAGATGATCCGTATTGAAGAATTTGGCACGGAATGCTATATTTCCTGTACTTTTATCAAACTCACCTTCTACATTTTGAAAGTGTCCCTGAGAAGAGAAATTTGTTCCGTTTGCCAGAATTAGCATCAGAGGAAGTTTGGTCCGTTCTGAAGCGTGTAACTTAAAATCAAGGTATTCTGGTTCGGAAACATTAAAATAAGCGTAAACATTACTATTATCAGAGAGTGTGGATAATAAGTCACCCTCCTGTATCATACTTCCTTTCTTATTGGGTATTCTTCCGAGAATGCCGGAATAAGGAGCCTTTACTATAGACAACTGCTTATGAAGCAGAGCTAGTCGATAGTCAGCCATAGCTGCGTTTAACTTCTCTACAGCCATTTTTCGTGCATTCTTCGAAACAATATTATTAGATGCCAATTTAGAAGTATTCTGTAAGTCTATGCGTGCCTGTTCTGTTTCCGCTTTTGACTTTTCTAATTCTTCCTGAGCACCGACTGTGACAATACGGAACAAGGGTTGCCCTGCATGCACCGTTTGTCCCTCGTCAACATATATATCCTGAAGAATACCATCTTTTTGAGCCCTTATCTCTATATTCTTTTCCGATTGGATACTGGCGACATAGTCCTTTGCAATGAAAGTACTGGTTATTTCTGGACTTGTAACAGTATAAACCGTCGCGATATTTTTCTCTTTTGTCGATTTACAACTCGTTGCCATCAGCATAACACCAACAGCAAACACAAGCATTTGCCTATTCATATTTCCCTAAATAAAATTTCGGGTGCAAAAGTACAGTTATTTAGGTGGTAAGGGAAATAGAATCAATTAGAAGTCCTTCAAATGAAATTAGAAGTTTCTAATGTTATTTTTACTGTTGAATACTTATAGAATATCATAATTAGAGAAAAGAACAAGGAATTCGTCTTTTATATAAAATAAGAAAAGACCTTATATAAAAAAGGGGATGCGTCGGTTTCGACACACCCCCTGTCCTTATTTCGTACAAGAATATTTATCAGTTTATTGATAATTAATTATTTTCAGGACGCAATTTGCGAACAGTCTCAGCTGTACGCCACATTTCACTTTCGTGAAGAGCCTTCAACTCTTCATTTAACTTCTCACGATAGTCTGGTTTAGAGTTGCTGTCGATAGAAATCTGAGCCTCATTACCGGTCTTAACACTGTTATAAAGTTTTTCCATAACCGGTTTGATCGCATCATGGAAAGGACCCATCCAGTCTAATGCACCACGCTGAGCTGTTGTAGAGCAATTTGCATACATCCAGTCCATACCGTTTTTAGCAAACAGAGGCATTAGGCTCTGTGTTAACTCCTCAACGGTTTCATTAAATGCCTCAGAAGGTGTATGACCATTCTCACGCAAAGTCTCATACTGAGCAAGGAGAAGTCCCTGAATAGCACCCATCAGTGAACCGCGTTCACCTGTAAGGTCAGAGAATACCTCACGTTTGAAAGTTGTCTCGAACATGTAACCGGCACCAATACCAATACCAAATGCCAAAGTACGATCCAATGCACGGCCTGTTGCATCCTGGAACACAGCATAAGAGCAGTTCAGACCACGACCCTCACAGAACATGGTGCGAAGAGAAGTTCCAGAACCTTTAGGAGCAACCAATATAACATCAATATCAGATGGAGGAATCACATTTGTACGCTCTTTATATGTGATAGCGAAGCCATGTGAAAAATAAAGAGCTTTACCTGGCGTCATATACGGTTTGATCTTAGGCCAAGCGTCTATCTGTGCTGCATCAGAAAGCAACATACATACGATAGTACCTTTTTGAGCAGCCTCTTCTATTGAGAATAATGTCTCACCTGGCTTCCAACCGTCTGCAACAGCCTTATCATATGTCTTGCCTGCACGTTGACCTACGATGACGTTGAAACCGTTATCACGCAGGTTGCAAGCCTGACCAGGACCCTGTACACCATAACCTAACACTGCGATAGTTTCATCTTTCAGAATTTCACGTGCTTTTTCCAATGGAAATTCATCGCGGGTCTCTACATTCTCGACAACACCGCCAAAATTCAATTTTGCCATTTTTTAAATCATTTTGCGCAGTCTCTTGTGACTGCAATTACATATTTTAATTATAAATCTTATCAAATTCGACCACAAAGGTAGTAAATTAATACGAAAGATGCTATAAAAGTGTCAATCATTAACGAACTTTACCTTACTTCTGCAAACCTCTATCTGTTCATCACTTCCGAATTCACTTTTCTTTATGGCTATATTAAACTCATTTGCTGCCACTTCTTCACGATAAAACGTGAGAGTATCATCATAATGGCTTTCTGCCACATAGGCTATTTCGAAACGTTGAATCCTGTTCTTCTGGTAAGTATCCTTGGGGAACAAATCGAGTATGTGTTCTATATACTTCACACTATTCACGTGACCATTAAGGTCAAGATCGCAATACTTAGCCACTACGGAACCTGCGATTTCAGCAGCATCGCTCATCTTAACCCGTGATGGTTTATCTATGGGAACCTGCTTCTCAGGTATCATGTATTCATTGATGGCCCCACCTCTAATCGAAAGTAAATCAACCGGTTGACGACTATCCTTATCAATCATAGCCCAAATGCTCCTGGCATACCCATACACTTTACCATCAAGTCCTTGGATAGCATAGTTACGATTGGTAAAAAAACGATATACATTCTCGACCCAAGTCTCAATAGTAAATTTATCATATTCACGAGGCATCTCATTCATCTCTATGGCCAAACGTGAAAGCACCCATGCGGCATTTATTTTATTGAGATAAACTACTCCAAAATCATGCTCATCAGAATGGAAATCAGAAGCATTCAGCAGATGATTGCCGAGATGTCCTAAAAAGAGATGATGACTGAAATCGCAATGAAACGGTTCAGCCATAAACTCATAACTGCTTGCGTTACTCTCCATTATCACTATTCTCCTTTTCTCGCTCTTCAAGAAATGCACTGACATGCTCCTCGTGACTCTTCGTTATAGCAATTCGACCCGAACGTGTATACTGCAACACACAGTTCAAATCATTCAGTCCATAGTACAAGCTCATAATCTCCTCGGTCATGCCACTCTTGATAACAATACTATATGTGGGATTAACCTCTACTATAGCAGCATTATGCTGACGAATGATTTTTGAAATTTCCGGATTACCAATAGTCATCGGTGTAGATAGTTTATAAAGTCCTATCTCCCGAATAAATATCTGATCATCTGTATAATAGCTAGCCTTGACTACATCTATTTTACGCTCTATCTGTTTGGTTATTCTTGATATCTGGTCTTCATCGCTCCATGCCGTAATGGTATATTTATGCACACCTTCAATACTGGAAGCCGATACATTTAAACTCTCAATATTCACCTGACGGCGAGTAAATACAGCAGTGATCTGATTCAGGATTCCGGCAATATTTTCTGAGTATACTAATAATGTATATAATTTCTTATCTGTTGTTTCCATTTCCATCATTATTTAATTAAAACTCAAGCAACATCTGGTCTACATCACTTCCGGGAGGAGTCATCGGCATGACATTCTCGTCCTCCTTAATAGCTGCCTCAAGCAGATACGGACCATCTGTTGTAAGCATCCGTTCTATCGCTGCATGAAGATCCTTACGGTCAACAACGAGTTCTGCAGGAATACCATAGGCCTTACTTATCGCAAGATAATCCGGGTTCATCATTGGTGTAAACGAACGACGGCCATTGAAAAACATATCCTGCCACTGTCGAACATTTCCGAGGAAGTTATTATTTAGCATGATAATCTTTACTGGAGCCTTCTGTTCCATGATGGTTCCTAGTTCCTGAATATTCATTTGAAAACCACCATCCCCGACAAAAAGACATACAGTACGGTCGGGACGACCGAACGTTGCACCGATTGCTGCCGGCATTCCGAATCCCATCGTACCAAGTCCTCCACTCGTAACGACACTACGATTACTGCTATATTTGAAATAACGGCAACCCATCATCTGGTTTAGACCTACATCAGTTACCAATATTCCATCATTGTTGGTTGCCTCACTTACAGCGTTTATCACTTCGCCCATGAGCAAAGGGCCTGTTGAAGGGTGGATCTCCGGTTCTACGACTTTATCCACTTCAATCTTATGGTATTCTTCAAAAGAATCTTTCCACTCTGTGTGCTCACTTTTCTGCAATAATTTTGTGATTGCAGGAAGCGATACCTTGCAATCTCCGATAACAGCTACATCGGTTCTGATATTCTTATCTATCTCAGCCTTGTCAATATCAAGATGAATAATCTTTGCTTGACGGGCATAAGTATCTATCTTGCCTATGATACGATCATCAAAACGCATACCGATAGCGATAAGCACATCGCATTCATTGGTTTTTACATTGGCAGCCAAATTACCGTGCATGCCCAACATCCCTTTATTTAAAGGATGGTTTGAGGCAATTGCAGATAATCCCAGCAATGTTGCTCCAAAAGGAATATCTGCTTTCTCCAATAATTCGACAGCTTCTTTCTGTGCCTCACCAAGTTCTACCCCCTGACCAATTAAAGCAAAGGGTTTCTGAGCTTTATTAATCAGTTCCGCTGCCTCTTTCACCTTATCATCATTTATTTTAGGATAAGGTACATAACTACGTATATAATCGGTATGCACTGATTTATACTCCGTTGTTGTAATCTGCGCGTTTTTAGGAAAATCGAGCACTACAGGCCCCGGACGTCCGCTCTTTGCAATATAAAAAGCACGACTGACAGCCCATGCCACATCTTCGGCACGGCGAATCTGATAACTCCATTTACTGATAGGTTGGGTGACACCCACGAGATCCACCTCTTGAAAAGCATCCGTCCCAAGCAATCCGACACCTACCTGACCTGCGATGACGACAATAGGAGTACTATCCATCATGGCATCAGCCACACCGGTAAGAGTATTTGTAGCACCCGGACCGCTCGTAACCAAGCAGACTCCCACCTCACCACTGACACGGGCAAATCCTTCTGCAGCATGGGATGCTCCCTGCTCGTGACGTACCAATACATGGTTGAATACCGGGTTATCTCCTCTCGTATAATCGTAGAGCCTGTCATACACAGGCATGATGGCACCTCCAGGATAACCGAAGATGGTCTTTACCCCCTCGTCCTTTAAGGCACGCATCAGCGCTTCCGCACCAGTAATAACTTCTTTGCTCATATAATCTTTTTTATTGGACTCATGTCCTTAAAATCCTTAAAGCCTAATTTACCTTTATTGATCTTCTTAATCAATCACTCTAACGCCGCCCTTATCTGCTGAACTGACAGTTTGAGCATATGCTCTTAACGACTTCGACACCACTCTGTTACGTGTAACTGGTTGTTGTGGACGTTTTGCCAATTCTTCATCTGTCAACTTCACATTTATCGAACGATTTGCTATATCTATTTCGATGATATCCCCGTCCTTGATCTTACCAATATTTCCTCCGGCAGCAGCCTCAGGAGATACATGACCGATACTCAGTCCTGATGTTCCTCCACTGAAACGGCCGTCAGTGATAAGTGCACACTCTTTACCTAAATGACGACTCTTGATATAAGATGTAGGATAAAGCATCTCCTGCATACCTGGTCCTCCCTTAGGACCTTCGTGTGTGATGACGACTACATCTCCGCTAACGACCTTACCACCAAGAATACCATCACAAGCAGAATCTTGAGAGTCAAACACTTTAGCCGGGCCACTGAACTTCCAAATACTCTCGTCTACCCCGGCAGTTTTAACTACGCAACCGTCTTGGGCAATATTACCAAACAACACAGCGAGTCCGCCATCCTTCGTATATGCATGCTCAATATCACGGATACATCCGTCAGAACGGTCTGCATCGAGTGTACTGTAAACAGTATTCTGACTTCCCATCACATTACTGAACACGTTTGCCGGAGCACTACTATATATACGTTTTGCTTCTGCACTAACCTCAGAACCTGTAATATTATATTTTGCTAAATCTTCTTCTAATGTAACGCCATCTACACGTTTAACATCTGTCTTAAGAAGTTTTCCTTTGGAAAGTTCACCTAAAATACCAAGGATACCTCCGGCACGTCCACACTCCTGAACACTGTACTTCGGAGTATTAGGAGCCAGTTTACAGAGACAAGGAACCTTACGGCTCAACATATCAATATCAGACATATTGAATTCTGCACCAGCCTCCTGAGCTACTGCCAATAGATGGAGTACAGTATTTGTACTTCCTCCCATAGCTATATCGAGAGTCATCGCATTTAAGAAAGCATCACGAGTAGCAATATTGCGTGGCAATACACTTTCATCACCTTCTTCATAATATTTAAGTGCATTTTTTACTATCTGATGTGCGGCATCTTTAAAAAGTTGTATACGGTTTACATGAGTTGCAAGTATCGTTCCGTTACCGGGCAATGACAGACCAATAGCCTCAGTCAACGAGTTCATCGAGTTGGCTGTAAACATACCGGAACAGGAACCACAACCAGGACAGGCACGGTTTTCTATTTCCTTCAATTCATCATCACCAACACTACTATCACCACCTTTTATCATAGCCGTGATAAGGTCAATATTCTCACCTTTCCACTTACCAGCCTCCATGGGGCCTCCACTTACGAATACGGTAGGGATATTCAGACGCATTGAAGCCATCAGCATTCCCGGGGTGATTTTATCACAGTTGGAGATACATATCATTGCATCCGCCTTATGAGCATTACACATATATTCTACAGAGTCTGCGATAATGTCGCGTGACGGAAGTGAATACAACATACCGTCATGCCCCATGGCTATACCGTCGTCAATGGCGATCGTATTAAATTCTGCTGCATAACAACCTAAGCTCTCTATTTCTGACTTTACGATTTGTCCTATCTCATGGAGGTGAGTATGACCCGGCACGAACTGAGTAAACGAATTGACAATTGCAATAATTGGTTTGCCAAATTGTTCACGTTTCATCCCATTAGCCACCCATAAAGCACGGGCACCGGCCATTCTTCTACCTTCAGTGCAAACAGCACTACGTAACTGATGTTTCATTTCCTTAAATTTTAAAATTCTTAGTCCTTTATTGAAAATTGAATGCAAAGGTACGTCTTTTTCTGTGAACGCCAACGATTTCTTTGAATATTTTCTATTTTTCATAAAAATCATAAGTAAAAACAAGATAAAAGTAATAAATTGTAAGCAATATTGCACTTTTTGACTACATTTGTGCAATTACGTTGCATTATTAGGATATCTATCACTGGGCTATTCGGATATACTCAAACGATCCTTTGATTTCTTGACCCTACATGTTTTTGATGTCATCTTTCTGATTAACAAACAGTTTGTGCTATTTAATCATTCATCCAACCTACATTCGTCCTACATACTTTATCTGAGGTTTCGTCAAAGTTGACTCGATTAAACATATTCCATATAATTGTTGACCATTATATCGCATCTCTAATGAATGTATGATGGATGTATGTTGTATGAAGATATTTTTTGGGAACAAATGCTTATAAATCAGAAAGATGACATCAAAATTATGTATGATTGATAGAAAATCAGAAATCACAGTGTAAAAACAATGAAGATATGCTTTTCATCATTTTTGATATACTCAGCAATACCCAGAAGATAGCTCACGAGTTGAATTTACCGCTAAATTCAACCTCTACTCAATGCTCAGATCCATCGGGAGCATAGCGGAAAATATGTAGGATGTGACCTCTTTTCAAAGAAACAAGATGGGAACTCACATGAATTCCAATCTTGTAAGACTTAAGTAAACTATCTGTCTATTTATCATAAGCTTGCCTCAAATTGCTAAATTATGAAGAGATAGTAATTCATCTAATCTGACTTTATTTAACGAAGTATTGCATTTATGTAAAATGCGAAAATGTTAAAAGTCAATAATAAATTGCTATTTTTATCATTTAAATTGTTTTTTTTACATATCTTTGTCCCCGAATATTATTAAGTCTTTGTGAAAGAGAGCCTTTAAAGGTTCTTATTTGAATCTTACTTATCAAGTATTACGTGATAAAAATCCCTTGGGGCAAATAATATATTTGCTTATATATAGAAAAATATTTAATTTAACAGTGATATAACTCAATTATTTTGCAACATGAAAATTTTATTTAAGATTTCTTCTTTAATGTTTGTGACGGGCGTGTTAGCAGGATGCAGTCAAGATAACAGCGTCTATAATCCTTCTTCTGGAGAACTAAACAATCCTTTATCATCAATTACTGTTCCAAGTGGATTCAGTTTCTCAACGACAAAAGTTGTAAAGGCAACCATCAAAGTCAATGATACCTTTAATGGACAATCAGATTATGGAGTTTTTTTATATGGTGATGATCCTTCTTCTGTAACAGATCCGACAGCCTTAGCCACGGGAAATGCAAGAAACGGCTCAAACTTTACTGCGTCCATAACAGTTCCGACAGCAACAGACTATGTTTTTGTCAAGACAGTGACCCCTGCTAATCTATATGAAGTACGTGCATTTGCCATTAACAGTGACAATACTGTTAATGCCGACTTTACTTCGCCCACTTCAAGTTCGGCAAAAGGAACTCGTTCAACAGTTAAAAGGGCTCCTAACAACCCCTCTTTCGATTCAAGTGTATTTCCAACCTCCATTCCTGCAGGAACACCTGAAAAACCTGCAAGTGGTGATGATAATTATGGTACATACAAGATCACAAGTGGTGGCACATATTCAAATTTGAAAGGAACATATTATATCAGCGCACCTAATCAGACTGTAACAATTTCAAGTATGAATAATCAGAATGAGACTTTATATATAATGCAAAATACCAACGTCGTTCTCACTTCTGATCCGGGTTTGACTACTTCTGTTATAACAATTGACGCCGGTGCAACTCTTACATGTAACAGTGGATTGCAGATTCAATCATCTTCAAAACTATATAACAGGGGTACATTTGATTGTAACGGAACTTTCATTTATAACCTGTCATCTGTTTACAATAATGGAGTATTCTCTGTCACCAAACTTCAATCTTCGGGCGACGGAAATAGTTCCGAATTCTACAATTATTATACACTGAATGTTTCCGAAAATTTAACATTTAATGGAGGAGGTACATTCATTAATGAGTCTGGTGCGTCAGCAACAATTAAGGGGACAACCACTCATCAAGGAACAAATGAATATTTTTTAAACCAAGGGACATATCATACCGGGGCAATGAGTATCAAAGCTAGTTCTGTTAACAACTACAACGATTGTAAGTTGTTCGTTGATGGCCTTTTAAGTTTTGATGCACAACATACTTTGACAAACATGGCCGGTTCCTATTTAGAATGTGGTTCTTTGAGCATGGCTAATAATGGAGCTATAAATATGTATCAAAACTCATTTTTAAATGTTAAAGGAACAACCTATTTCAATAGTCTGC
>DAIOSW010000009.1:0-28391 GCA_036752365.1 Prevotella sp. | reverse complement strand
GGCTCTGGCGGAATAAGTATCTCAAAAAATATAATTATTAGAACCCACCTATAACGATTTGTATCTGTGCAGATTTCTATCGACTTACTTTTATTCCAAAAGCACAATAAGTAAGATAAAGCACACATACCAATATCACCACCACTCCTCCTGATATTCCAACAGTATCAGTTGCTGCTCCAATAATGGGAGTAACAGCTCCACCGCCGGCAACAGCTGTAATCATCAACCCTGAAATAAGATTTGACTTCTGAGGGGTTGTCTGAACTGCCATTGAGTAAATGACTGGGAAAATACATGAGGCAAGGAATCCTACAGAACCTATACAGCAGAGATTGACGGTTTCGTTACTAACGAACATCAACACCAATAACGCTACGATACAAACAATTATGTTTATCTTGAAATAGGTGATCTCTTTGATCTTTGTCATAAGAAACATTCCAATAAACGCGCCTATCGTACGACTGATGAAATAAATCTGAGGGGCTATACCTGCATCTTCCTTTGCCCATCCGAAACGCATGATCATGACCTTACTGCTGATAAAGTTTGTTGCCACATCAACACCTACGACAAAGAAGATACCAAAGAAGAGCAGAAGTATCTTCCGATTGGATAACAGACTGAATGTGTCATTAAACGAGCTGGTTTTATCTTCATGATTCTCTTTAGGTATAGGGGTAAAGGCAAGCCACAAAGCAGAAATAAGTGTGATGCCTCCAAGAATTGGGAAACAATAATACCACAACTGAGTATCTCCATGTCCGAAAAAGTTTACTGCTATCAATACGATATAGGGACCGAGAAACGACGATACAGCCTTAACCACCTGACCTGCCGTAAGGCTGCTGGTAAGTAAGCGTTCGTCAGTGACCACATTCTTGAGCAACGGGTTCAGTGATACCTGAAGTATGGAGTTTCCTATTCCCAATAGTGAATAAGCGACGATACATGTAAACTGATTATACACAGTCAATGGTAGCAACATGCCTACGATGGTCACTGCCATGCTGAGCATTACCATCCGCTTGCGTCCCCAGCTGTTCATCTTTATACCGACAGGTATGCCGAGGAGCAAAAACCAAACGAAAACCATTGAAGGAATAAAACCGGCCATGGTATTTGACCAACCGAAAGCTTCTTTCGCATAATCGGAAGATATACCTACGATATCGCAAAAGCCCATAACAAAAAAGCCGAAGAGTACGGGAATAATTAAACTGATTGAATTTTTCTTTTCCATTTATTTGATTAATTTATTGTTAATACGTATAAATGGAAAGATTTACTTAAAAGAGATACAAATCATTTAGGATACAGATGTTTTCCCCATCCTCTCTTTTTTCTTCAGCACCATCCTGACACGATCAACAATCAAAAGCGGGTCGATATTCTTCATACAGGCATAGTCGCCACGGAAACACTGCTTATTTCCGTAAATGGAACAGGGACGGCAGGGCAGATCAACCTGTACGACATTCGAGGGATCCTGATTCCATCCCATAAAACCGGCAAAGGGATGGGTGGCACCCCAAACACTGACTACAGGAACATTTACCAAAGAGGCAAAATGCATATTTGCACTATCCATAGATATCATCACATCCAGATGGCTCATGAGTATCATCTCTTGAGGAATACCTTCGAGATGAGCCCCTACACTGATACAGCTGGGATATTTCTGAGCCCACCTGTTGATAATATCAAGTTCTTTTTCACCGGCACCAAATAAAAAGATACGTGCCTGTGGATGACTCAGGGAGAGGCATGCCACAACCTTCTCCATCAGATGAACAGGATAGATCTTACCCAAATGGGCAGCAAAGGGAGCTATACCTATCCACTGCTGGAACATCTTTTTAGGTCCGATAATGGCAGGAAGCATATTCAAATTTCCACCTTCAGGAGGATAGATGGATGTGAATTCGAGTTTTACGGGATAGCCTAACTCGGCAAGCACATCGGCATAATTCTGAAAAGATGTGGGCTGCTGCTCGAGGATCTTATTTTTCTCATCCAGAAGATGACGTTTTCCATTACGATGCTTATTGATGTGTGCCACGGGATGACGGTCAACACAAAAACGCATACGTAAGTACGCTGAACGGAGCACATTATGAAAGTCGGCCACACAGGTGAAATTCTTGGCTGCCAGACGGCGATATAGTTTGGCAAGACCGTTAATACCGTGATATTCATGTTTTACATCTGCCTCCATAAAACCGACATTAGGCGCCAAATCCTCAAAGAAAGGACGCGCATAGCCCCTGCTGAGTACGGTAATACGCAGATGAGGATACTGACGGGCCAGGGAATAAACCACAGGGACAGTCATCGCCACATCACCCATAGCAGAAAACCGTATGATAAGTATATGCTCCGCTTTCATTAAGAATTTATTTCTTATTGCCGTTATTGTATAAGATAGGATTCATTGAAGGATCATTGTACATCTTCATCTGTCGATACACCTTCATATATTTGCGTCCGGCAGCGATATCGCCAAGAAGTTGGTCAATGGCTGTTGAGAGATCTGCCTGTTGCTCTAGAAGAACAGCCAGTTTGGAAGCGCATGTGCTCTTATGCTCTTCTGAAGCGTCAGCTCTCTCTGCCTCCTCACGCATGTGATAGATCTTCAAGGCAAGAATGGAGAGACGGTCAATGGCCCATGCCGGACTTTCGGTATTGATAGTAGCATCTGGTAATACATTGGTCTGACTATATTCGTGGCGAAAATAGCTGTCAATCTGTTCAACGAGATCCGTACGGTCCTGATTACTACGGTCTATACGACGCTTGAGAGACAAGGCTTCAACAGGATCGATATGAGGATCACGAATGATATCTTCGTAATGCCACTGAACTGTATCTATCCAACATTTTAGGTAAAGACGGTTCTCTACAGTATCCCTGTTATACGGATTATTAATGGGTGTATCTACGTTGTCGTTGATATGATAGTCTTTAATGGCTTGAAAGAATATCTCGTTGCAATGTTTTGAAAATGACATATTTGTAATTTACATACTATAATTTACATGCAAAACTAATCAAAGTTTTTCATATTTCCAACAAAATTATCATAAATTAGTCTTTATCAGAAAAGATTGATTATTTTTGCATACGATTATGAAGATTGTTATTGATGATAAAATTCCATTTATCAGAGAGACGATAGATGAGATTGCTGACGAAGCACAGTATATTCCCGGGCATGAGATCTGTGCTGAAAACGTCAAAGACGCAGATGCTTTGATTGTCCGGACTCGCACAAGGTGTGATAAGCATCTCCTTGAAGGCAGCAAGGTTTCATTTGTTGCCACTGCCACTATCGGTTTTGATCATATTGACACTAGCTATATGAGTGAGGCGGGCATAGACTGGATGAACTGTCCGGGTTGTAATGCTGCGTCGGTTGCACAATATGTAAAATCAACCCTGATACTGCTGAGCCGGAACAGAGGACTTAACTTAAAGGAGAGTTGTCTGGGTATCGTCGGCTGCGGACATGTGGGTGAGAAAGTGAAAGAGGTGGCCAACAAATTGGGAATGAAGGTGTTGGTAAATGACCCGCCACGGCAGGAACGGGGTGATAATGAGTCTTTTGTAAACCTTGACGATATTGCAGAGAAATGTGATGTTATAACATTTCATGTACCGATGATCAAGGAGGGGAACCATACTACATGGCACCTATGCGACAGTCGGCTGATGAAGAAGATGAAAAAAAAGCCCTTTATCATCAACACAAGCAGAGGTCCCATTGTCAACAACCTCGCTCTGATGGAAGCTCTCAATGAGGGAACCATCAAAGATGCTGTCATTGATACATGGGAAAACGAACCGGACATTCTGATCCCTTTATTAAATAAGGTATATATAGGGACACCCCATATCGCAGGATACTCGGCAGACGGAAAAGCAAATGCCGACAACATGGTCATCGAAGGATTATGCCGGCATTTCGGCATGACAAATAGATACCATATCGATCCGCCAGCCTTGCCGAATACCTTCCGACTGCCAAATGATCAATATGATGCTGCATTAGCACTTTATAATCCATTGAACGATAGCGAAAAGTTAAAATCACACCCCGAAAGATTTGAATGGTTAAGAGGTAATTATCCTCTAAGAAGAGAAATAAAATGAAAAAACATACGATTATTTGCACAAAAAGGGGGTCTCTGTGCAATGCAAAATGCTTTTTTTAGCAAAAAGTTTGCATAAATGAATAAAAAAGTGTTCCTTTGCAGCCGAATTTTCAAGAAGAAATCATTATTAACATTTTAAACATTACAATTATGTCTGAAATTGAATCAAAAGTAAAAGCAATTATCGTCGACAAATTAGGCGTAGAAGAATCTGAGGTTAAACCAGAAGCAAGTTTCACTAACGACCTTGGTGCAGATTCATTGGATACAGTAGAGCTTATCATGGAGTTCGAAAAAGAATTCGGAATCTCTATTCCAGATGATAAAGCTGAGAAGATTGCTACTGTCGGCGATGCTATTACATACATCGAAGAAAACGCAAAATAATTCCTTAAACATTTAACATGGAATTAAAAAGAGTTGTAGTAACAGGTTTAGGAGCAGTTACTCCTGTCGGTAATACACCAGAAGAAATGTGGGATAACCTTGTTGCTGGTGTTAGCGGAGCAGGACCTATTACTCATTTTGACACATCCAAGTGCAAAACCCACTTCGGTTGCGAAGTAAAGGGGCTGAATATAGGTGAATATGTGGACCGTAAAGAGGCTCGCAAGATGGATCCATATACTCAGTTTGCTATGGTAGCAGCCGAACAGGCTGTAAGAGATTGCAAGATTGACCTGGATTCTGTAAACAAAAACCGCATTGGAGTTATCTTTGGTGTTGGCATCGGTGGTATTAAGACTTTCGAAGAGGAAGTTTCCTACTATGCTAAAAACGAAGAAGCAGGTCCAAAGTTCAACCCGTTCTTCATTCCTAAAATGATTGCTGATATAGCAGCAGGTCAAATATCTATCAAATATGGATTCCATGGACCTAACTATACCACTACATCAGCTTGTGCGTCATCATCGCACGCACTGGCAGATGCTTTCAACCTTATCCGTTTGGGCAAAGCTGACATCATCTTAGGTGGTGGAGCAGAAGCTGCTATCTGTATGTGTGGCGTGAGTGGCTTCAATGCCATGCACGCTTTGTCAACACGCAATGAAGATCCAGAACACGCATCTCGTCCATTTAGTGCAAGCCGCGACGGCTTCATTATGGGAGAAGGTGCAGGTTGCCTTGTTCTCGAAGAACTCGAACATGCGAAAGCACGTGGTGCAAAGATTTACGCAGAAATGATTGGATCAGGCATGAGTGCCGACGCTTTCCATATCACTGCTTCACATCCGGAAGGATTAGGAGCAAAGCTCGTAATGACAGCAGCTCTTGAGGACGCAGGTATTAACCCTGAGGACATCGATTACATCAACGTACATGGAACGTCAACTCACGTCGGTGATATCTCTGAAGCTAAGGCTATCAAGGATGTGTTCGGCGATGCAGCTTACAAACTGAATATCAGTTCAACTAAATCGATGACAGGTCACCTGCTTGGTGCTGCCGGTGCTGTTGAAGCCATGGTGAGTGTACTTTCCGTAAAGAACGATATCGTTCCACCAACAATCAATCATGAAGAGGATGATAAAGATGAAGAGATTGATTACAATCTGAACTTTACATTCAATAAAGCACAGAAACGCACAGTACGTGCAGCTCTGAGTAACACTTTTGGTTTTGGCGGACATAACGCATGCGTTATATTCAAAAAGTATGACCTATAACTTTATCGATAGAATAAAGCTCCATTTCCGGAAGGAAAAGGAGCTTTATTTATCTTTGTACTCTATCATGGGCTTTTATCCCCATGATATTCGGATCTATCAACAAGCATTGATGCATAAGTCGGCTGCTCAAAAGAATGTCAAGGGCAGACCGCTAAACAATGAACGTCTTGAATTTCTAGGCGACGCCATTCTTGACGCTATCGTTGGAGACATCGTTTTCCGTCACTTTGAAGGTAAACGTGAAGGTTTCCTCACAAATACCCGTAGTAAGATTGTACAGCGCGACACGCTCAACAAACTGGCAACAGAGATGGGGTTAGCACAGCTGATCAAGTCATCAGGCCACTCCTCATCACACAATAGCTACATGGGTGGTAACGCTTTCGAAGCGCTCGTTGGGGCTATCTACTTGGATCGTGGATATAATTTTTGCATGCGTTTCATGCAAAAACGTATTCTCGCTCAACTGATCAACATTGACAAGGTGGCCTATAAGGAAGTAAACTTTAAAAGCAAACTTATAGAGTGGAGCCAGAAAAACCGTGTAGAGGTGGATTTCCGCCTTTTGAACCAGGACAAGGAAGATAACGGCAGCCCTGTATTCACCTATCAGGTGTTTATGGAAGATATTGAAGGAGGGATAGGACGTGGATACTCCAAAAAGGAGAGCCAGCAGGAGGCTGCAAAGGTGACTCTTGAAGAGTTGCGCCGCAAACCTCAATTCATCGACAATGTATTCGCTGCGAAAGGTAAACGTACTCAACAGGAAGAAGAACCTGTAGAAGTGGTGCCTGACACAATAGAGAAAGAGGAGTTCATCATTACAAATAATATTGAAAAAGATGAACTTACAACCAAGGCTCCTGAAGAACTTATTGTTCAAGAAATTGCTCAAATCACAAAATCTAAAGAATCTTTTGTTGAGGAACAGGTAACTCTCTTCAAGAAAGATTATGAGAAAGAAACGAAAAAAGATAAGCCTCAGGAAAGTAGTTCCTTAGATAAGGAATTCGATCTATCCGATATCACAACCAATCCTAAAGATCTGACCGAAGAAGAAATTATTGCAGCTGCTGAAGCAGCAGCCTTTGCCGGAAATGAATAGAGAGTTTCTCCCCAACAAACCTTCCTTCATAGATTTCAACAAACCGAGATTAATCAAACGAAGTTTGAGAGATATTGAAGTAAGGAGAATGTCGGCATTGTAATAAAAGTAAAAACTTCGCCTTTTATTTTGTATTTCGCTCGGTTTGCATTATCTTTGCTTCCTTAAAGTGAAGGAAGCAGACATAATATTGTTATCACATCAACCACTGCGACCTTCTCATAAATGATAGAATATGAGTTTAACTCGAATTGCAAGCAAAATATTTTTACCTCGCCAGAAAGAATTAGACAGGTATAACAAAAATGCCGTGGCGTTACAGTGGCAGACGCTGTCGAATATCGTCAGTGAAGCACAAGATACCGAATACGGAAGGAACCACATGTTTGCCAGCATTAATAGTTATAATGACTTTGCCAACAATATACCGGTAAACACATACGAAGAACTGAAGAATGACATCGACCGTATGCGCCATGGTGAAAGTGACGTGTTATGGAAAGGACGAGTAAAATGGTACGCTAAATCATCAGGGACAACGAATGACAAAAGTAAATTCATTCCTGTCAGTAACGAGGGACTGCATCACATTCACTACAAGGGAGGATTTGATACTGTGGCTCTCTATCTGAGAAACAATCCGAACAGCCGCTTATTTGATGGGAAGAGCCTCATATTGGGAGGCAGCCACTCTCCTAACTATACACTTACAGACAGTCTTGTTGGCGACCTTAGTGCCATTCTGATTGAGAATATCAATCCACTAGCGAATATGGTGCGCACACCAAAGAAGGCAACGGCACTATTATCTGACTTTGAAATCAAACGCGACCGTATTGCACGCGAGACAATGAATAAGAACGTGACAAACATCAGCGGCGTTCCGTCATGGATGTTGTCTGTTCTCAGCCGGGTGATGGAGCTCACAGGCAAGACTCACCTTGAAGAAGTATGGCCTAATCTGGAAGTATTCTTCCATGGAGGAGTGGCATTCACCCCCTATCGCAAACAATATGAACAACTTATCACATCTCCGGGCATGCATTACATGGAAACATATAATGCCAGCGAGGGCTTCTTCGGATTACAAAACGATCCTTCCGACCCCGCAATGCTGTTGATGGTAGACTATGATGTATTCTATGAATTCATACCCATTGAAGAAATAGACAATGAAAAACCGAATGTCGTTCCTATCCAAGGTATCGAGATTGGCAAAAACTACGCAATGCTCATATCGACATCTTGCGGACTATGGCGTTATCTGATTGGAGACACGGTAAAGTTCACCTCAAAAAATCCATATAAGTTTGTCATCACCGGCCGCACAAAACATTTTATCAACGCTTTCGGAGAAGAGCTGATTGTGGATAATGCGGAAAATGGACTGGCATACGCGTGCGAACAGACCGGTTCTGAAGTTCTGGAATACACTGCAGCCCCCATATTTATGGACGATAAAGGAAAATGCCGCCATCAATGGCTGATAGAATTCTTACGTGAACCAGAAGACTTGAATGAATTTGCAATGATCCTTGACAGACACCTCCAGGAACTCAACTCCGATTATGAAGCAAAAAGACATAAGGACATCACACTTCAACACCTTGAGATCATCAAGGCACGCAAAGGCCTTTTTAACGATTGGCTCAAAGCTAAAGGCAAGTTGGGGGGGCAACACAAAGTTCCACGACTGAGCAACAGCCGCGAAAATATTGAAGAAATGCTCAAAATGAACCGATGAACATAAGAAACACTATCTATGCAGCTTTCGCGCTGCTTTCGATTACATCATGTGCCAAGATGGGCTCTCCTGACGGTGGCATGTACGATGAGACACCTCCCAAGATCGTGTCAACATCGCCTGCAGATAAGTCGACAAATATCAAAACTCATAAGATCAATATCAACTTTGATGAATTCGTCAAGCTTGAGAATGCTCAAGAGAAAGTTATAGTTTCTCCTCCTCAGCTGGAGGTTCCTGAGATTAAGACGGAGGGAAAGAAAGTGGTAGTGGAGCTTAAAGATACGCTCAAAGAGAATACAACTTACACGATAGACTTTTCCGATGCCATTTCAGACAATAACGAGGGCAATCCGCTTGGAAACTACACATACAGTTTTTCTACCGGGAACCAAATAGATACACTTGAAGTATCTGGTCATGTGCTGACAGCAAACAATCTGGAACCTGTCAAAGGTATTTTGGTAGGACTATACAACGACCTGTCTGACACGGCATTCACAAAGAAGCCCCTGTTGAGAGTATCACGCACTGACAGTCGTGGCCGCTTTGTGATAAAAGGCATAGCACCCGGCAACTATAGAGCCTTTGCTCTTAATGATGTTGACGGGAACTACCGTTTCAGTCAGAAGAGTGAGCAGATAGCTTTCAACCGCGATTCATTAAAACCTACCTGTGGTCCATCGATACGTCAGGACACTATATGGCGCGACTCTCTTCATATTGACAGTATACGACAAGTAGGATATACCCGGTTCCAACCCGATAATATAATCCTTCTGGCCTTCACCGAAGAGCAGACAGATAGGGCTTTTCTTAAATCCGATCGACAAGAACCAGAAAAATTCACACTCTATTTCAGTCATGGAGACAAAGAGCTGCCAAAGATTCGCGGATTGAACTTTAATGAAAAGGATGCTTTCATTATTGAACCGTCACAAAAGAACGACACCATCCATTATTGGTTGCGCGATACTGCCCTCTGTAATCAGGATACTCTGAGGATGGAGATGCAGTACATGATGACCGACACGACAGGAACCCTCATCAGCAAGACCGATACGCTGTAGGTTCTTTCGAAAGAATCGTATGCGAAACGACTGAAACAGAAGACGAAGAGATACGAAGAATGGAAAAAAGAACAAGATAAGGCTAAAAAGAAAGGCGAGGATTACGAAAAAGAGATGAAACCTGAATCTCTGGAACCGAAATATGACATTGCAACGACAATAAGTCCCAATGATATTATTACCATTGAGATGCCCAGACCATTAAGAAAATGCGATTCCTCAGCAGTACATCTATATGCCAAACACGATTCCTTATGGTATAAATCTCAGTTTATCTTCAGAAAGAAGGAGGGCACACCACGCACATACGAGATATTAGGCGAATGGCGACCTGAGATAGAATACAGCATCGAGGTTGACTCCGATGCATTTGAGGACATCTACGGTCTGGTATCGAAAGGATTCAAAGGAGGCACGAAAGTGGGTAACATAGACTCATACAGCTCCCTTTTTGTTACCCTTGAAGGAGTACAGGACACAGGGGTTATCGTACAGCTGCTGAACAAATCAGACGAGGCCGTCTACCAGGTCAAAGCAAAAAACAATCATGCTGACTTCTATTATCTGAAACCAGAGACGTACTATATGAGAGTGATATGCGACACAAATGGCAATGGAATATGGGACACCGGACTATATGCCGACAACCAACAACCGGAGCGTGTCTATTATTATCCAAAAGCAATAGAATGTAAAGCTAAATGGGATGTCACTCAGGCCTGGAACGTGAACGCAACTCCGATATCAAAACAGAAACCGTTAGAAATTACGAAGCAGAAACCTGATAAGGACAAAAAACGCATAAATCGTAATGCTCAAAGGGCAAAGCAATTGGGAATAAGGAACACTAATAACTAATAAGTTATGAGAACATTTGTAAAAGTAATATTACTCACTTTATTGCTGGCAGTGTTTGAAACACCGGCCTCAGCTCAATGTGGAAGCGAAAACAATGCGTTCAAATCGGGTGAAATATTATCTTACGACTTGTATTACAACTGGAAATTCATCTGGGTGAAAGCAGGAACAGCTTCAATGAGCACCGTTCAAAGCATTTTTCAAGGAAAGCCTGCTTACCGAGCCAGCCTTATAACAAGAGGTAGTAATAAGGTGGACAACTTCTTTGTGTTGCGTGACACATTGCTCTGCTACACCGGTACCGATCTGGTGCCTCGCTACTTTCGGAAAGGAGCACGTGAGGGCAGCAGATACACCGTGGATGAGATCTGGTACAATTACGACAACGGTAAATGCAAGATAAGACAGCACTATCAAAATAAAGACGGAGAACACCAATATAAAAACAGCGAAGATACAAAATGTATCTTTGATATGATGAGTATGCTTATTAGAGCCCGCAGCTTCAGTGCCGAAGGGTTCAAACCGGGACATAAAATTTATTTTCCTCTCGCTGATGGTGACAAAATAAGCAACGCCTTACTGATTTATCGAGGGAAAGAGAACTTTAAAATGGAGAATCAGAATACGACCTTCCGGTGTATTGTCTTCTCCTATATGGATACTGACAAAGACAAGGAGGTCATAAGATTTTATGTCACGGACGATGACAACCATATCCCTGTTCGTCTGGATATGTTTCTCAACTTTGGCGTTGCAAAAGCTTTCATCAGCGGTATGCGCAATATACGAAATCCAATGAAATCAATCGTAAAATAGAAAAAGGTCCATTTCAGAAGTTGAAATGGACCTTTCTTTATATTTCTTCCTCACTAAAAGGCTCGGCTGTAATACATTTAAGATTCTTGGCCAACTGTTCGACACTACTGGCACCTACCAGTACTGATGTCACGGCCTTATGGTGAAGGATCCATGCCAACGCCATTTCGGCGAGCGTCTCATTACGTCCTTCGGCAATGCTGTTCCATTCTCTCAGTTTTTCCAACAGCTCTTCTGTCAGCATATCTTGCTTAAGAAACTTTCCCTGAGACATTCTTGAACCTTCAGGCACCCCATTGAGATAACGGTCAGTCAGCAGTCCCTGCGCCAGTGGCGAGAAGGATATAAACCCAACACCCTCTTTCTGCAAAAGATCTATGATACCATCATTAATTGGTGCACGGTCTATCATATTCAGTCGTCCTTGGTAAATCAAAAGTGGCACATGTTGGTCACGCAGATAACTGATGGCAAACTTTGTCGCCTCCAGAGGCCAACGAGAGATACCCACATATAATGCCTTCCCCGAATGTACGATGTCGACGAGAGCCTGTAACGTCTCCTCCAGAGGAGTCTCCGGATCATAACGGTGGCTATAAAACAGATCGACATATTCCAGTTCCATACGTTTCAGACTCTGGTCGAGACTGGCCACGAGATATTTCCTTGAACCCCAATTCCCATAAGGACCTGGCCACATATCGTAACCGGCTTTGGTACTGATAAAAAGTTCATCACGAAATGGCCTGAAGTCATCATCTATCAATCTTCCCAGTGTCTCTTCGGCACTACCATAAGGAGGACCGTAATTATTTGCAAGATCGAAATGGGTGATGCCATTTTCAAAAGCATATCGCGCTATCTTCCGACAATTGGTATAAGCATCTTCCTTGCCAAAGTTATGCCAGAAACCAAGACTCACTCGTGGCAACAGAATCCCACTGCGGCCACAACGTTCATACATCATGCGTCCGTCATAACGATTCTCATCTATTCTAGATCTTGTTTTCTTTTCTACAGCTTTCATGAATGCAAATATACATCTATTTTTTGAGAAATGAGACCACTAGGTAAGAAAATATATTTTTATGCTTAGATATGATACAAGTAAAAGGGGTTACATCTTTTTCACTATTCTTAAGGCGGTAAATGGTTTTCCCGGCAGTTGAACAAGGCATTCGCCGGAATAGACTCCATCCAAAGGAACGGCTGTCATATCCCAGGCATCAATCAAATCTATATGATAGTTCTTATCTTTAGGTAAGTTGAGAATCTGACTACGAGGTTGGTCACGATTGAAATAAATAAGATAAAAATCGTTTTTATATGACAAGGCATGATATGGCATCCATGATGCAGTGATTGTGGCAGGCATCAGATCTCCGGGAGCAGACTCTATGATCTGTTTAAGAAATTTGATCCGTGCAGGACTATGACCGCGTAATATACCACCTTTCGACCACCATAGTTCGTCGTCGGAATCCTTTCCTAATCGCACAGGATTCTCTGTAAGAATAGTCTCTCCATGACCCACATAAGCTCCATTTACAACACCACGCCAAAATTTATCTGTCATCTCTTCACCGGTAAGATCGCCCCATGACCAGTTGATATTCCCTTCATAGCGGCATTCATCATAACTGACAGGTTTGTGATACAGCCTTATATATTTAGAGGCTTCATTCGTTTCCTCTCTCTGAAGAGAAACATGAGTGATATATTTATTCTTGTGATCAAATATAATACTGCCATTATGAATACTTCTTAGATGACTGTATGGATCATTCTTTGCGAACATTTCAAGATAATGATTCCAGTCATCAAGCTTTTTGGCGGGCATGAAGTCATACTCGTTCGCCATGCTCCACCACACATTTTTATATGCGGCAAAACGAGCTATAATATAATTAATATACAGATCATCCGTTTTGCGATCCATCTTGCTAAATCCCCAACGGTCGTATGGGTGGAAGACAATAAGATCAGCCTCGATACCTAGAGAATCAAGACGTTGAATACAACTCTCGAGATTACGAAAGTAATCTGGATTAAAACGTGCATAATCCCAGTTAGTAGGAGCAGAACCCTCAAACGGATAATAAATCGGTTCATTATGATTCCAATCATAACTCTTAGGGAATATGCACATTCGTATTTTATTAAAATACCCGGCAGAAAGAGTCTTTATGGTCTCATCTATCAGACTCTTTCGTTGATGAGCCCAAGCGTAACACGTAGTACCAAACGGACAATATCGTGCCCCATCGGCATAAGCGAAATGCATGCTGTCTTTTACCACCACCGGCCCATGGTTGTCTTTACCTGCGGCCATGCAGACGAAAGAGCCTTTCTTACCATTCAGAACCTTTATATTACTAAAAGTTCTGTATACCCATTTTCCTTCACGGGATGGCATAAATCTCAATTTATAGATACCCTTGCCATCATAAAATCCGGCAACATGCACTGTATCGTTACTATTGGTGAACACTCCCCTCAATTGATTTTCTGTAAAGGGATTCCCTTCAGAAGGGCCATTCAGCGTTAACTCGAAGACTCTCCACTTTTCTGTTTTCTTCTCACCAAATGCTATTGACTGACAAATGACTAACAGTACCAAAGTCAATATTATATTCTTTTTCATATTACCAATTAATAAAGGCTACAAAAGTTTTTATTTGATTGCAAATATACACAAAAGTTAAATAACCCGATCATTATTCTCTCTAAAATCTAATCTTGATGAAGAAAAGAATAAGAATCGGGTCCAGATAGCTTCAAATACTTATATTAAGAATTGATACTAGTAAACTTTACCACTTGTAGGGTATTTATACCAATCAGTATTGCTGGTTGTGTTGGATTCTATCCATGTAGAAATCTGATGACCATCTTCATTGTAAGCTTTTGTTATATCTACAGTCTCAAGAGGATACCTGAAGGTATAATTAAAGATACGTATACCGCCGATAATTTGTTTATTTGAAGGATTGATTCCACCGTCTTCAGCACAGTATATTGGAGAACCTCCATTAGCCGTAATGTAAAATTTAATATTTTTAGTAGGATCAAAATTAGTAATACCACTAACATTATCAAAGGTCGCAATAATATCTGCAGGAGCTACCTTTTCAGCATTTGCTTCAGTATTAATAAAACTATTACCAGTCACACCCATTTTCTGATGAGCATCATCAAACAACTGTTTCGTGTCAATTTTATTGCCATTATCATCATACAGTTCCACATATCCGGCACATTTCAAGAAGCCACCGACGGCAAGCAATTTGCCATTAATGGTAACCGAAGTAGTTGTTCCTTCCGTGGTTTTCGTTTCAGTCACACTAGGATATATCTTTACAACGACATCATTCAAGTCGAAATCACCTTTTTCCGGAAATTGATCTTCCATAGCATAAGTGGTTCCGGCATATTGTGTCGTATTAGTACCAAAACCATCCGAACAATCAGCATATACTATTTTAATTAAACCAGAGGCATCAGTTGTATAATCTGCATTTGCACCCAATGTAATAGGCTTAGTAGGACACTCTACCAGCAGTTTTGCATTGCTATTTCCTGTAATAGTAACACCCTTATTGTTCTCTGAGATGTTCTTTACAGTAATTAGTGCAGAATAATCACTTCCGGAAATGTTTGTAGCATCATCGGTTAAAGCGATTAAACCCGGCTGTCCTTGATCCATGACTATATTGTCAGCATCAATCCAAGCACCTGTACTCATCTTTATAATACCTCCGGAGATATCTAGTTTTCCGGTTTTGATAAAATTGTTATTGCATAGGATTATATTCCCGTAATTACCCATCATATCTACATTAGGAGATATCAGAGTTCCATTATTATAGAAGCCCGCATCATTCTTGATACTGAATGTTGAACCGTCACCAATGACAGTAATACATCCATCATTATAAAGCTTGGAATCAGTGCCTACGCTCACCTGATTTTCTGAATTTCTCTGATCAATGGTTACATGAACGTTCGGCTTCACATAAACGATATTATGATTCATTGACTGGGCTTTGACCGTGAAATTGGCATCTTTCTTTACTACATAATTGACCTTATCATCAAGTTTCAGTTCTGAACCATCAGTCGTGGTAATTTCTGTCCAACTGTCAGAACCTTTAATGTCTGTGTAATAATCAAGAGTATTACCTTTGTTATCACCATCACCTCTAGTGACTGCAGAACGGGTCAGAGTAACATTCGCCAGATCGCTGACAGAGACTTCCTTGGTACTGATAACATCTTCTGTTCCATTATAATTTAGTAAAGACTCAACGATATAAACTTTACTTGCAGATGCAGGGATTGTGATATTGCGAACAAATGGTTCATTGATATTTGCTACGCCTGAAGCGATAGGCATTGAGGTTGCAGTGGGAGATTCTGAGTAAATATTAACGTTATAATAGAATTTTCCATTATATGCATCACTAACATTGATTACGGTTTTAACTGTTTTAGTGGTGCTCCAATTAAAACCTTCAGGAATTGAAATCCCGAGTTGTGGATTATAATTAGGATCATACTCACTATTAGACTTTGTACATGACGAAATAGCTAAAATGCATCCTAGACCAAAAATAAACTTGTGTATTTTCATAATTAATAATATTTTATTGAGTGTCAATTAATTAATAATATTGAATCGAGAGTTAAAGAGTATTCACATTTGTACGCAAATATAAAGAATATTTTCTAGTGAACAAGAAAATAGATATATATTATTTTTCTGTTAACTATATTTAATATTAAGAACATATCTCTTGTTATTCAAATAATAATCTTACCTTTGCAAAAGATAAAGATGACAAGCGTCATGATTATTATATGAGAATCTTCGTGGTTTGCATCTTATCATTAACGTAATTACTATTGTGCAGGGCTCAGTACCCTCTTCTCCCATCATAATATTTACGTCTGTTTCGGATAGACACCTTATGTCTACCTGCGATGGAAATATTATTTATTTACATATAAAAACATTTATGACATTCAAAGAATTGAATATTTCTGAGCCTATATTGAAGGCTCTCATTAATAAAGAGTACGAAAATCCAACACCTATTCAGGAAAAAGCAATACCTGTTGCACTAGATAACCGTGATATAATAGGTATCGCACAAACAGGAACCGGCAAGACAGCGGCCTTCGCCATACCAATCATCCAACTGCTTACACAACAGACCGCAACAAAGAAACAACATAAAATACAAGCGCTTATTCTCACTCCAACCCGCGAACTGGCCATACAGATCGACGAATGTTTTACCGATTATGCCGAATACACCGACCTTCGTCATACCGTTATCTTCGGAGGAGTAAACCAAAACCCACAGGTACAAGAGGTAAAACGCGGCACAGATGTACTCATCGCAACACCCGGACGCCTCCTCGATCTTATCAATCAGGGATTTATACACCTCAATGACATCAAACATTTTGTTCTTGACGAGGCCGATCGTATGCTCGACATGGGATTCATCCACGACATCAAGCGCATACTTCCTTTGCTTCCAAAGTCTAGGCACACGATGCTGTTCTCAGCCACAATGCCAACAGCAATAGCCGAGTTGTCGCGTACAATACTATATAAACCCACACGCGTAGAAGTAGCTCCCGCCTCATCTGTGGTAGATACCATCAAACAAAGTCTCTACTTCGTAGAAAAACCTGAAAAGAGCAAGTTGCTTGTCGACTTGCTAAAAGAAGATCAAGAAAAATCCATTCTTGTTTTCTCGCGTACCAAACATGGAGCCGACAAAATAGCAAGAATACTCAACAAATCAGGTATCCTATGCGACGCAATACATGGCAACAAGTCACAGAACGCACGCCAACGTGCACTCAACAACTTCAAATCAGGCAAGACTCATGTCATCATCGCCACAGACATCGCTGCACGCGGTATCGATATTGACAATCTGCAGCTGGTCATCAACTACGACCTACCCGATGTGGCAGAGACTTACGTTCACCGTATTGGACGTACCGGACGTGCCGGTCACAAAGGATCCGCCATCACTTTCTGTGCTCCAGAGGAGCGTCCGATGCTACGTGACATCCAGAAACTCACTGGCAAGAAAATCAACGTAGTAGTTTTACAGTCGGCATAAACTTTATAATCAAATTTAAAAAATATCTATGGGAAGTTTTATCGGAAATAACAAAAAAGAGATCGAGAAACAAAAGCAGAAAAAGAGAAAAGACAAACAGCGTCGTAAAGATGAGCGCAAGGCCAACGGCGGTAGTTCAATGGACGACATGATTGCCTACGTGGATGCCAATGGCAACCTCGTGGACACCCCACCGGATTTGACGGCAAAAGAGGATGTAAATTTGGAAAGCATCGAAATTGCCACCCCTAAGAAAGTGGAGGAAGATCCTACACAACATGGCCGTGTAGAGTTTTTCAATGATGAAAAAGGTTTCGGCTTCATCAAAGATAAAAACTCGACCAACAAATACTTCTTCCATATCAGCAATGCACCTGCAGGTATCAAGATAGGCGACAATGTCACCTACGAGCTTGAGCGTGGGCGCAAGGACATGATGGCTGTCAATATCCAGATCACAAAATAAGAGCTGTAGCAACAATTCTACCCATCAACATTTTCTTCTTCAGGTTCATGTAGCTTGAAGGAGTGATGTTGAATTGAGGTAATAAATATTGTTGTTTGTCTGTCATTCTAAAAAATAAAGGAATTTATTTTGTTCCAGTCCCTATTTACATTATCTTTGTCCCTATAAGTACAACTAATGCATAAAGAAATGGATTGGAAATATGAAAACGGACGCATATACAGCGTAGATGAAAACAATGAACTGATGGCAGAGGCAACGTATTCATTGAAAGAAAACGGTGAGGTTGATATCAATCATACCTATGTCAACCCTGTTTTGAGAGGAAAAGGCATCGCTGGAGAAATGATGGAAATCGTTGCTGACTATCTAAGAACAAAATCACTCAAGGCTACAGCTACATGTCCTTATGCAAACATCTGGTTCAAAAAGCACCAGGAAGCGTACTCGGATATCATATCCAAGGATCTTGACAACGAGTCGACTGCGTGTAAGATTGATGGGAGACACTAAGTTCTAGTAACGGTAATCCCTTCATATTGGTTCTCCATAAGGCCCTATACGATAGTTGATGTTGGCTTTGTAAGCTTGAGAAATCTGAAATCTACGGCGAACATGATAAAGTTTTCCGTCTTTGACCAGTTTGGCCCCTGTCTGATGGAAATGAAAAGGAATATCCTTTTCCATACACTGCGCACGAATATCCAGAACCCACTCATAATCACAGACACGGGCTTCGGCTCCTGATTCCCCGCTAACAGCTACCTCCATAATCGAGCTATCGAGATATGCTCTTAAATCTACCCTTTCCAAGATCGGGGCTACAATAATCGCTTTATGTTTTATCTTCAGGCTTCTGAATATTGGTAGCCTGTAATCCGCCATTGCCTGATTTTCCACAGTACATCCCACAATCACATGATCATAACCCTCCCCCCAATCCTCAGGCAGACATTGAGCCAAACGGTCAATACGTTTTGTGAAAAAGAAGAAGGTCAAATCACTACGTTTACGTATCATATCCCATGCTTCAGAGCGCCATTCATCAGCACCTTCAACGAGGAAGTCGGAGGTAAAACAAGTAAAAACGATTGTTCCAGAGACAATTTTATAACTCTTATCCCGTCTCCGCTTAACAGGTTTATTAAAATCCGCATTCTTTGTTACTACACAGCTTCTCTTCTCAGAACCATACATCTCATCCTGCCGATATACATAGCAATATTTGCACCCCGGACTAATCTTGGTGCAGCCATGCCATGGATTCCAATCCGCGTATAATTGTTGTGTGCTCGCCATTTGTAGATCCCCTTATCACAATTTTGAAATAAATTAGGGATAATCTACTTACTTTCTATGACAAACGTATCTTTTGGAATTCTTACTTTCTTCATGTTTACAAGCCAGTCGTTTTCGTTGTCTCGATAGCCGATAGGCATTAGGACGACACTTCTTAGTCCTTTCGATCTGAGATCTAACAGTTCATCCAAAGCAGAATTATCAAAACCTTCCATCGGGGTGCTGTCCACTTTCAGTTCAGCTGCCTGTGCCAAGGCTAATCCCAAACCGATGTAAGCCTGTCTGGCTGTGTGTGCAAAATTTTCTTCTGCCGTCTGGGGCAGATATAGGGCTTTCAGTTTGTTCGTATAAGAATCGAACCGGCCTCTTGGAAGACCTCTCTCGTCTGTAGTATAATTGTAGATGTCATCTATTCTTTCTTCCGTGTACCTGTCCCACGCAGCAAAAACCAGTAGATGAGAACATTGGGCTATATTCTGTTGATCCATGGCAATAGGGACTATTTTTTCTTTCAGTTCCTGATCGGTAATCACCATGATCCTGAATTGTTGCAAACCTGAAGAGGTCGGAGCTAAACGTGCCGCTTCGATAATCTTATCTACATCTTTCTGATCTACCTTTTTAGTAGCATCATACGCTTTTGTAGCATATCGCCATTTTAAGTCATCTAATAGAGCCATATTATATCTATTTATTAGTTATAGGACAAAGTTATATAACTTTTTTGAAATGCCAAGATATTTCTGTTATAATTTAGGTTCTTCGTCACATTTGGTGAGAATTATATCTCGGTTACTAAAAAGGATAGGTTGGTTCTCATAAAGTTTTTCTGGAAAAAGGAAGAGAACCATGACAAAAGTATTTCTTTCATCACGGTTCTCTTTTAAAGTGAAAGGATCAATAAGAACTTATTCGTTTTTTACGGTTAATTTTAATGTATAAGAATGATTGTTGGCTGTTACTTTGACTAAGTAAAGACCGGCAGGCAGATTATGATTTATAGTTATCGTGTTTGCCTTACTGATATTTCTTCTAGCATATATGAACCCTCCGTTTAGTGTATATATTTCAACATCATTGATAGGATATTGATATTTTATCACCGTTTCTTTCCCCGGTACCATAGGATTGGGATATATAGACAATTGATTTTTGTTGTCCACTCCGGAAATTGCACTTACATCCGAATTGATTTTGAAATAAGCACGGTTTGATATTTCGTTATACGAATCATTTGTGAAGAAAACCACATAATAGTTACCAGCTTTCTTTGGAACGTTATTGTCGGCAAAAGATGCTGTACCATCCGTTTTTCCACCTACATAAGTATAGTATAGCAGTGGATTGACTTTTGGATCATCTCCTTCATTATAAATACCAAGCCAGTCTTTTGCTTTTCCAGGTCCGTCCGAGAATGTTACAGAGATTAGATCTCCCAAATCATAAGCACTTTTGTCTGTAGCGATAGTTGCTATAAGATCACCTACCGAGAAATAAATGGTGTCTCCTACACTGTTGTAACCATCATTCAGAAAATAACAAGCAAAATAATAACCTTTGGGAAGTCCTTTGAAGGTATAAACAGCAGAATCGGCACTGACATATTGATAAGATGTTGCGGTAGTATTTCCTCCGGGAGTTTGCCCTACTTTATAAAGTCCTATCCAGTCTTTGGAATTAGCGGGAGCTGATTTTGCAGTAATGTTTACATTGTCAGATTCGTTATAGACAAGTTTATCGGATGATAGCTGGGGTAATGCACCTACATAAAAATAGATTCTGCTTGAAATTTCTGTGTATCCGTCACTTGAAAAAAAGGCAGCGTAGTATTCTCCTGCAGTGTTTAACTGGAATGATAATGATCCTGATGTTAAAGAAGAACTGTTTACGTATGACCAGAGTGTAGAGTTTACAGATCCGGGAGTATCTCCTATTTTATAAATTCCAACCCAGTCTGTCGTATTTCCCGGACCATTTTGGTAGTTGATTGAGATATTCTCGCCTACATGATAGTTCTTTTTGTCTAATATAATAGCAGGGTATCCCGTTAAACCATTTCTTATCTTGAAGCTTACCGTATCAGACCATTCAGACCAGTTTAATCCACGGTCACGATGTCTTACACGCATGTAATAGGTTCCGTTAATCATCGTCTTGGCTGCAGGCGTATAATTGAATATATTCATGTCTTTATTTACATCTACAGTCTCCCATACATGATCACCCTTTCCGAAAAGATCTTCATAATCGCGCATGACATCAAAAGTCGTGGATGAGAAATCTTCTGAATTTGACACCTGAAACTCTGTGGAGTTATAAGGTTGTCCGGATGGAGACGAATAGCTCGAACTTGTAAACGTAAAAGGTAGTTCTATACTATCTTGGGGTACATTGGTAATGGAAGGTTTTATCGGAGCTGCAATGTTTTTGGTTACATAAAAGCTATCGATAGGGGTACTTTCTTCCCAGACAAATTTGTTTAAATCGCCCCAATCATTGATTTTGGTTGTATAACCTATTGAGTAGGCATTGACCTTTGCTGTTTCTGTATTATCGTTGATCTCCAGAATCTGATACGACCATCTCGTAATTGTTTTTTGAACGTCACTAAAATCTTTTTCTGTAGACATATCCCAATATTGATCCCATGCGGTACCTCCGGAGATCATATTGTATACAGAGGCATTTTTATCTTCTCCTCTGGCATATAAATGATGATGTGCGCCAATGCACAAGAACATTTTTGGTGAGGTAATTAAAAACGGATACACTACGTTACGAAACCATGTAGAGATGTCACCCACATATTGTTCTGCCTGGTAAGGGCGGTGCATAACTGTAATAATCCACTTCACTGTAGGATCATTGTTGGCGGAGTCGACAACTTGGGTAATCCATTTATATTGTGCGGCATTTTCATTATTACCGGCTTCCGTTGTAAGATGAAGAAATACAAGGCTACCGGCTTGATAAGCATAATAATCTTCTGTATGGCTTGGCACTTTATATTGAATGGAGTCATAGTGAAAATGATTGTAGTAAGCGTTTAAACCTAATGTACCATAGGTTTCATGATTGCCAATGGTGGTAGCTATTCCTACATAAGGTGAAATATATCTTGTTTTCCCGAACCAAATACTGTCATATTGACTGAGGCTTCCCATATCTACCTGATCACCTGTAGAAATACAAGATGATATGACATTCTGTATGGGTGCATTGTATTTTTCCTCTATAAAACGTTTGGCTTTAATCACTAACGAATCATATCGTGGTTCGTCTAGCTGGTCGTCACCGATTATCAGGAATCTCGTGATACCATCATGTGCGGAAGCCCCGGCTTTGGGGTAGGTATGGAAACTATAAGTATCAGACTGGTAGCCATTTTTATTTGTAATCCGATAATAATAGGTTGAATTTGGAGTCAGCCCCGTCAGTTTTACCGTATTATAAATATAGTTGTTGTCATAACCGGTATCGGACCATGTCTGACTGGTGGCAGATAAAGACTGGATCATGTTATTTGGATCTGTTCCGTAGTAAAGGATAAAATCTTTTTCCGAATCTGATTTCCAGTCGATGTAAATACTCGTTGGTGTAGGGACTTCCAGATATGGTTTATTGACCGTAGCGAAAGTCTTGGTACACAACATAAATAGACCAATAGTAATGTAAATAAATTTGTTCATAATTATTTTTTTTAATCATGCAAAGTAACTCAATAAGTATTTCAAATGCGTTTCATACAAAATTCAATATAATGAATAATATTTTTCTTGATCTCTTGCCACTCGGTTTCGATAAAATCAGTCAACTTTATACTAGAGAAGATGAATCAGCCACCACCTTCACGTGTTCTATCACACTGTCTTGGCGTAATAAATTGGATTGACATGCAATTAACAATAAAATATTAGATATTTCTTATGAAAGTATTTGCGTTTTATAAAAATATAAATATCTTTGCACTCATACAAAGATATCTTATAATCATCTGATGATGATCATAACATGCTAAAATTGAAAATGGAATAAATGAGATACTACATCAAAGTATAATAGAATAATATAGAATTGCTAGAACTAAAATTAATTTTAAATTTATGATTATGAGAAAACTTACAGAAGATATAATAAAAGAGTTTATGAGTCAATATGGTGACAATTTCAACTCTATCGATGAAGTAAACAGCAAGATGCAGCAGTTTATAATACAACGTAACAGCGCCGGACGTAATGATTTTGAAGGATATTCACCTAATGAGATGAATGATATTCTTTATCAGACCTTCTCAACCGGACATATCATTCAATTAAAAGAATGCTCCTCTGATGTCTATAACGAGTGCCCTCTCTTTCGCCAAATAAAATACGTGATATCAGTATTGCAACGAGATGGTAAAATCAAATTGACCACAAAGGGTGCGTTACCCACAAAACTAGTGAAAGAAATATATCCGCTTGGTGCATCAGATTATTTGGTGGAAGCAGGACTTTCCAGACTATATAAAGAGGCTGATACGATTGCAACTCAACTCACACACTTTGTCATGAAAGAGATGAAAATAGTAAAAGAAGTACATGGGGTAATGACTATTGCCAAGGGACGGGAAAAGATGCTTGAAGACGACTATGCTTTGATGAAATCGATGTTCTATGTAATGACAAACTTATTTAACTTTGCATATTTTGACAGGATGCCTGATGAGAATATAGGTATTGTGGGTATCAGTTATTCGATAGTCTTACTTCATAAATATGGCGGTATAAAGAGAAGCTCAGCATTCTACTCTACTAAATATTTTAAAGCACTGTTTTTTGGCGTGGAGGAACATCATATCTATTGGATAAGAGTGTTTGATAGATGTTTACGTCAGTTGGGACTTATTAAATACGAGGAACGTAGATTCAGTGATTCTCCTTCTATTCAGAAAACAGATTTATTTGACAAACTAATTACAGTTTCAGCTCCGGAAGGTAAGTAATTCACTATGGCTCACAAAGATAAAATCATATTGATGTTCAACCGCAACTAGATGTATGCCATCAGGCCTAATGATAACGCCAAATTGGAGGAATATAAAGCGATTATTAAGCAGGAATTCTATCCTAAACGTGGTTATGGAAAAATGCGTTTTTCTGTTTGCCGCAAGGCTGTAAAGGATTTTAAAGCTCTTGATCCCTCAGCATATTTATTAGCCGATTTGATGCTTTGTATTCCGGAATATGCAGCTGAAATAGCTAATGACTGGGGTGATATGCAGGAAACATTCTATGATTCAGCGTGCAACAATTTTAAGGCAGCAATGAAATATATCCAGAAAAAACAATTACCGTCACAATTTGAAAGCCGAATTCAAGGTATCATGAAAAACTGCGAAAGTTCTGGCTATGGATTTCCGGACATTATGTACCAAATTTATGAGGAACATAACAATATGAATGCTGAAGATAACTAGCTGCAAGGGCAAATTAAATACCTCCATATACATTTTTCACAAGTAACCATTTTTGTTTTTCACAAGAGTATTCATAAGTAAAAATGCCCCAATCACTAATTGCTATGTTTAAATGTTTTTTCTTCAAGCGCCTGACCCCACATTCCTTTACTGAAATAACAAGTTGGTTACTCGATGTTTTTAATCCTATAAAAAGCATTTTTATCCCTTTATTTAATTTGCGTTTTATAAAATTAGGTACTCCCTCTATATTGTTCAAACTAAAAAAAGTGATATTCTGTATACCATCATAAGAAAAATATTCAGGTAAACCATCCATACAAATATAATAACGACTTGTGTCTCTTAAACCAAAACCCTGTTTAACTAAACTTTTATCGTTCGTTATATATGATTTGATACTTGATGTTATCATTTCATTCAATTGATCATGTTCCTGCCCTTGGGCTTGAAAGAACAGAGGCAATATAATAAAGAGGATAAAGATTCTTTTCATAAATTTTACGAGGTATATTATTTATTATTGTTTGCTATTTTACTATGAGTTTAACTTTCTGTACCTAGAAGTTTTACTATTTCTTCTTTACGTTTTAATACCTACTACCAAATCTAGTCGATAAACAATAATTGGAATATTGGTAAATGAACAAGATAGAATACAAATAATAATAACAAGAAAATTACACAAAAGCAGAACAACCCTGTATACAAAATATTCTTATTGAGTTGTACTTTTTCTACTTTGTTATTACAAATTACTCTAGTCTTAACAACATAATCGCCCAATCGTTTCTCTCTTGAAATAAAAAGAACAAAAACTTCAATCATCCAAAAGATTACAAAAATATTCCTCACAATATATCTGATATTGGAAACTTCTTTGTTTGAATTTTCATCAACGACTTGAATTTTCATTATTCTTCTCCCCACACTTTGCCCATTTATACAATCTTTGCAAAACAACGATGTAAGCATTAATGACGAAAGGATTTGTAATAAAATTGAAGATTTAATCGGTTGCGTCACAACAAACAATGCACCCATAATTATTACAATCAGAAGTATATCTATAATAAAAGCAATTAGACGTTTGAAAATCATGATACTGTTTTTTAAATTATATAATAATAACGGAGTTAAACTTCAAGTGGTGAAGCACTTCACGTAATAGCAGCAGATAGGCCGCGAAAACGGGATCTTCGGGGAGCGAATCTGTAGAAGACGGACGACCGGAAACAATAAAACCCCATCGGGTGAATATGCTTTCTACATTGTCTGTAGTTATCCGGCAAGGTCGTTTTATGGTATTATCCCATTCTTTTGCAAGATCGTAAAGATTCTGATTGAAAGAAACGAGTTGAGTTCCATTAGGTATTTTCTTACTTAAAGGTACAACAGCATCTTCTACATCGTTGATCGCGTATTCCAGTTCACTCGGCGTGGGCGGATTGTGTCGAAAATGTGCAGAGACTTGCTTAGGTCCTATCATTATTTTCCACTCTTGCAGTTTTCCCTCTGATTCGGATAAGAGGCAAAGCTCATTCTCTGAAATATGTAACAACATTATCGGTTGTTCAACCTCATTCTGAGCTTTTTTATATAATTCGATTGTCATATCTTTCATCACTATTCATTTTTATGCATTTGTCTTTCGGGTTAAACGAAAATCAGGAAAGTAAAGGAATAGGTAACAGAATATAATGATTAAGAAAAGCGTAATCTATATGCCTATACCCTAGCTGAGCGTGCAGGTAGCGATCCTATTAATCTTCATAACGATTATTTATCCCTCACATCATTAATCGGTGCAGCCACGATTTTCACTCCCGAGCAGAAGGTCTTCACCTGTTTGGAACCCATTTTTGGTATTTTGCCCTCAGGGATGAAGTTGCAGTGCACGGCCTTCACGTGCTCCGTCACATTGAAATCATTGGGATTGCTCACTGATTCACTCTCCAAAGAGAGTTTGAAACGACCCAAACCATCGAGGATGATGCTCTGACCGTCACCCAGATACTGTTCCATCACCTGAGTAAGGGCGGTGAGGACAGCCTGCACATCGCTGACGGTGGCCGAATTACTGGCACTGATGATTCGCGCCAGATCTAACGTGTGCAATTCACCCATCGTCACAGCCTTGGCGTAATAACGTCCTTCACTCTTTCCCTTCATATTGCTTTTTGTAAGCCTGTAATATACTGCCATTTTTTATGTTTTTAATTGTATTGATACGCAAAGGTATAAATAATATCTATGCAAGACAAGAAAATATGAATTTATTTTAAGATTAATTGCTTTTTCTACTGAATACAAATCATAAAAAATAAATTTCCATAGAAAAATTTTAATTTTTTCATTCAATCTCACCTTTTAGCATTTAATATGCTATTAATCAGATATTTGACTGGGTGAGATTAGGGTGTGATTAAGGTGAGATTAGAATCGATTTGAACCCGATTTTATTCGGTTATCCCCTCTTTTCGAATAGATAAGCTAACGAATCATGAAAGCTATCTACTGGCCTTATCTTTTAAGTTAAAAGTAGTATACTTTTAAGTTGAAAGAGGATGTCTTTTAACTTAAAAGGTAAGGCAATAGCATAGCGAATAAATTCGTATTGATATCTTTTTACATTTAAATAGGTGACTTATTGATACTCACCAGATATAAAGTGACCCCGTGAGTGCTGCGGTGTGGAGTGAAACCGAGAGATGTCAGGTGGCGGCCAAGTTGCTGCATGGTGCCGACATCATCCTTCAGATTATGGAAGCGGGTACGTAGCGTAGCCATGATGTCAGACAGCGGCATCCATTTGCCCCTGTCCTCATTATCGGGGACAGAAAAGAACGAGCCAATCATCGCATTCAGTCCATCTTCGAGTTGAAAATCCTCATTTTGTTTCATAATCACTGCGGTCTCAGCATCATCAAACCAGTAGCGGGCACCAGCGTTAATCTCGTTCACAACCTGTGCATAAAGCTGGTCATGATCGATCGGTGAACGGAAGTCGATAGCCTCCTGCACCAGAATGCAGATGAAACGACGACTGCCCGTAGGGTCGCTGAGCGGCGATATATTATTGGTTGTCCCGATGAAGGAGGCATAGCGGCGCAGCTCCTCGATCGCCATACCGTAAGGACGACGTGTCTTCACCTCCGATTTCTGGAGAAGATACTTCAGAATAGCCTGACGGCGGGCACTGAGTTGATCGAATTCGTCAATGTTGATCAGCGCAAAACGAGTGAGAGCGAGGTCGGCTGACTGTTCATTCTTGAAATCGATACGGTCATAATAATAGCTGTCTAGTTTCGGAGGAAGCAGTCGGCGGCAGAACGATGATTTTCCGCAACCCTGCGGACCAATCAGCAACGGAGTGTAAGCGTTGCCATGCAACAGATCCTTCCCCATCCAGTGGGCCACCATTGACAGCATCCATACATGGAAGTTCTTTGTCCAGTCGGTATTGTTCGTGGGTACCCGTGCGGCAAGAGCCTCAATACGGTCGGTGCCGTCCCACTCGGGCAAATTGTCCAGATAGTCGTTGATCGGGTCATAGTCCTCTATCTTATCCGAGTCAATGTATCGGCGTACATCTTTA
>DAIOSW010000008.1:0-28632 GCA_036752365.1 Prevotella sp. | reverse complement strand
GGTCGCTGACAGGTGGGTTCTCTGCCGGCCAGCCCAAGGTAATGGTAGCTACAGGCATGACCAGTTGCGGAAGCTTCAGGGCATCTATAATCATCTGTGGACAATAGACTGTGGTTCCTAGATAACAGTAGCCGAGACCTTCTTCTTCGGCAAGGTTGCAAAATGTCTGTGTGAATAGCAGTGCATCAATGGCTGCATTGATGAAAGATAGGAAATTTCCGTATCCTGGTACAGCCTGACGCTGATTGCACCATTCTGAGGTACGGTGAAAGTCTGCACATATTGTAAGCACGACAGGAGCTTCTGTTACCATAGGTTGATTAAAATGTGCCGGTGCCAGCTTCTTTTTTCCTTTTTCCGAACGGGTAACCACTACGCTGTACAGTTGTAGGTTGCCCATAGTCTGGGTGCGTTCTGACTCTAATAGGAGGCGGTTCAGCAGTTCGTCTGTTATATCTCTTGATGAATATTTTCGAATACTTCTTCTATTAATTAATGATTTCATGTTTTAATGATGTTTTAAAGTCACAAAGATAATATAAATCACGAACTGGACCAAATCTAATCTTCGTTTTTTGATTAAATGATATTTATTTTTATCTCCGGATAATTGATGACTGAAAAGCATTTAGACTGTCAATGATGTAGATAAGGTGTTTGAACTCATCTATTTTTGTAAATGAAAGCTCTTTATGAGAAATGGAAGTTGTCCTTTTTGGAAAACTTTATTTTAAAATTTTCGCAAAAAGTTACCAAAAAAAGAAAGTTATTTATAGAGAAATTTTTATTGCCTAATTATTTTGAAATATCATAAAAGCTTTGTAGCTTTGCAGTCAGAATTAAAAAAATAGCAATGGAAAAGAAGAAAACATACTCCTATGAAGAGGCATTTGAGGCCTCATTAAGGTATTTTCGCGGCGATGAACTTGCAGCACGCGTGTGGGTTAACAAGTATGCAATGAAGGACAGTTTCGGAAAAATCTACGAAAAAGATCCTGATGATATGCATTGGCGTATTGCAAATGAGATAGCTAGAGTTGAAAAAAAATATAAGAACCCACTGAGTGCAGAAGAAATTTTTAAACTCCTTGATCATTTTAAATATATTATTCCAGCTGGTAGTCCGATGACAGGTATCGGAAATAATTTTCAGGTAGCATCGTTGTCCAACTGTTTTGTTATTGGTTTGCAGGGTGATGCTGATTCTTACGGTGCCATCATGCGAATTGACGAGGAACAGGTACAACTGATGAAACGTCGTGGGGGGGTAGGTCATGACCTGTCACATATTCGTCCGAAGGGTTCACCTGTAAAGAACTCCGCTCTCACATCGACGGGACTTGTACCTTTTATGGAAAGATACAGCAATTCCACTCGTGAGGTGGCACAGGATGGACGTCGTGGCGCTTTGATGCTCAGTGTTAGTATCAAACATCCTGATAGCGAAGCTTTCATCGACGCAAAGATGACTGAAGGCAAAGTGACCGGTGCAAATGTATCCGTGAGAATCGATGATGAATTTATGAATGCCGCTGTTAATGGTGACATGTATACGCAGCAGTTTCCTGTGGAGAGCAGTGAACCTGTGGTAAAGAACGAGACTGATGCCAAGAGAATCTGGAATAAGATCGTACATAATGCATGGAAGAGTGCTGAACCTGGAGTCCTGTTTTGGGATACCATTATCCGTGAGAGTATTCCTGATTGTTATGCAGACTTAGGTTTCAAAACCATCTCTACCAACCCGTGTGGAGAAATACCTCTCTGTCCTTATGACTCTTGTCGCCTATTGTCAATCAACCTTTATTCTTATGTGGTTAATCCTTTCACAAAAGATGCTTATTTTGACTATGAGCTGTTTAAAAAACATGTAACGATAGCTCAGCGAATGATGGATGACATTATCGATCTTGAACTTGAGAAGATAAAAGCCATTATGGAGAAAATCAAATCAGACCCACAGAGCGATGAAGTAAAGGGTACAGAGTATCATCTTTGGGAGAAAATCTGTGAGAAGAGTAGTATGGGACGTCGTACGGGTGTGGGTATTACTGCTGAAGGTGACATGATTGCAGCTATGGGCTTATGTTACGGTACAGAAGAGGCAACAACGTTCGCTGTGGATGTACATAAAACTCTAGCATTGTCGGCTTATGGGTCTAGTGTGATCATGGCTCAGGAGCGTGGCGCATTTGGTATATATAATACGGAGCGCGAAAAGAATAATCCTTTTATTAACCGTATCAAGGAGGCTGATCCTAAATTGTATGAACAGATGGCTAAGTACGGCCGACGCAATATAGCCTGTCTGACAATAGCACCGACAGGAACTACAAGTCTTATGACTCAAACAACCAGTGGTATTGAACCTGTATTCCAGCCAGTGTATAAACGTCGTCGTAAGGTTAATCCAAATGATCCTGAGACCCATGTGGACTTTGTTGATGAGGTAGGTGATGCTTATGAGGAATATATTGTTTATCATCATAAGTTCCTTACATGGATGGAGGTAAACGGTTATGATTCAAAGAAGAAATACTCTCAAGAGGAGATAGACGAGATGGTATCCAAATCCCCATATAATAAGGCTTCGGCTAACGATGTGAACTGGTTGATGAAGGTAAAGATGCAGGGACTTATCCAGAAGTGGGTGGATCACTCTATTAGTGTCACAATCAATCTTCCTAACGATGTGGATGAGGATTTAGTCAATAAACTCTATGTTGAAGCATGGCGGTCGGGATGCAAAGGATGTACTGTTTATCGCGACGGCTCACGTTCCGGAGTAATGATTTCTGTATCAAAGAAAGAGGATAAGAGTGCAAATATGCCATGTAAACAACCTGTAGTGACTGAGGTTCGTCCGCAGATACTTGAATGCGACGTGGTGAGATTCCAAAACAATAAAGAGAAATGGGTGGCTTTTGTGGGACTGCTCAACGGATATCCTTATGAGATATTCACCGGACTGCAAGATGATGAAGAGGGTATTGTATTACCTAAGACCGTGACCAAGGGACGCATCGTTAAAAATACGAACGAGAACGGTACTCATCGTTATGACTTCCAGTTTGAAAACAAACGCGGTTACAAAACGACCGTAGAGGGACTGAGTGAGAAGTTCAATCCGGAATATTGGAACTATGCTAAACTGATTTCAGGAGTGTTACGCTATCGTATGCCGATCGATCATGTGATCAAATTGGTTGCTTCCTTGCAACTGGCTTCAGAGAGTATCAATACTTGGAAGAACGGTGTTGAGCGTGCTCTAAAGAAATATATAGTTGACGGTACTGAAGCAAAGGGAAAGACATGCCCTGTATGTGGACATGAGAGTCTTGTCTATCAGGAGGGATGTCTCATCTGTAAAAACTGCGGTGCTTCACGTTGCGGATAAAATGATGAGATTGAAATCCAGTTTTATATACATGAAGGATGTTCGTTTGAGAGCCTTCCACGGGGTAGACCCACAGGAACAGGCTGTCGGCGACATCTTCATTGTTAACCTCCGATTGAAGGTGGGTGTCGACAGAGCTATTGAAAGTGATAATGTCGATGATACTGTCAATTATGCTGAAGTTTTTTCTCTGGTGAAGGAGGAAATGATGATACCGGCAAAGCTGATTGAGAATGTGGCTGGACGAATAGCAAAACGGATCGTGGAAACATTTCCTCAGGTGGAGATGGTTGATATCTCTGTGACAAAGCAAAACCCACCTATGGGGGCGGATTGCGGTGGTGCTGGGGTACAATTATGTTTTATTAATGAAAAAACTATCTAAAAGCTTGTAGTTTCCGCCAAAAAAGGTTAGCTTTGCATAATATTAGATATTTATGGGCAAAAGGATACTTCGTTTATTGTTACTGTTACTAGTGTTTTTAACTTCTGTCTGTTACGGCCAAAACCGTCGTTTCACTCTAGTTATCGATGCTGGTCATGGTGGACGCGATGCTGGTGCTTTGGGGGTGTACTCAAAAGAGAAGGATATTAACTTGAATGTTGCTTTGGCTTTCGGACGTTACGTAGAGAGAAATTGCCCTGATGTAAAGGTGGTATATACCCGAAAGACTGATGTATTTATTCCTCTTGATGAACGTGCAAATATTGCGAATAAAAATAAAGCAGATCTTTTCGTCTCTATTCATACGAATGCCCTCCCCGGAGGTAGAATAGCTCGTGGCGTGGAAACCTACACACTGGGTATGGCGAGAGCAGCCGCAAATCTCGATGTGGCTAAACGTGAAAACTCTGTGATACTCGTCGAACAAAATTATTCTAAACGATATGAGGGGTTCAACCCGAATTCATCTGAAAGTTATATCATGTTCGAATTCATGCAAGATAAATATATGGAGAAAAGCGTGAATCTTGCAAAGGAAGTGCAGTCTCAAGTGTGTTGTGCCTCTCATCGTGCCGATAAAGGTGTGCATCAGGCTGGATTCCTGGTGCTTAGGTGTACTTCGATGCCAAGTTGTCTCATTGAATTAGGATTTATAACAACTCCAGACGAGGAACAATATCTTAATTCAGATAATGGAATTGAAGATTTGGGACGAGGTATCTATCAGGCTTTTGTTAACTATAAAAATAAGCATGACGATGGTGTAACTGTCCCCTTTGTAGCTTCGGAAACGAAAGTGCCGACGATTGTAGACAATAATGATAGTCCAACAGTTGCTCAGGTTGACAATAGTAAAACGCAGGTGCCACCAGAAGCAGAAGGTAATTCTGTTCAAACGACTAATAATGTGAAGACAAGTAACATGATCGATAAAGGACCGTTATTCAAGGTTCAGATCGCAGCAAGCAACCGTAGTCTTCCTTTAAATAGTGCCCAGCTTAAAGGCATCGACAGTGTCGATTGCTATCAGGAAAACGGAATGTATAAATATACTTATGGAGCTTCGTCGAACTACAATGAAGTTTACAGACTGCGCAAGTCTTTGTTGGATAAGTTTCCACAGGCTTTCATAATAGCTTTTAAAGACGGTCAAAAAATGGATATTGGTGCCGCCATACGTGAGTTTAAATCAAAACGAAAATAAATCAGTTATGAAATACTTTACAAAGGAGGTTAAAATAGCCATAGTGGCAATCGTCGCTATAGTAGTTATGTTCTTCGGACTTAACTTCTTAAAAGGCTTAAATATATTTTCAGATAATAGCCGTTATTGTCTGTCATTTAGTGACATTACCGGACTGTCGGTGTCTAGCCCGGTGTATGCCGACGGATATAAGGTGGGTGTAGTGAAATCTATAACTTATGATTATACTCATCGTGGATATATCATCGTGGAGATTTCTGTGAATAAAAATATGCGTATACCTAAAGGTAGTAGTGCAGAACTGGTGAGCGAGATGTTGGGTACAGTGAAAGTAAATCTTCTACTGGCTAACAACCCGAGCGAGAAAGTAGAGGAGGGAGATACAATCAAAGGAGGTATCAATGATGGTGCTCTAGGACAGATGAAGAATATGATTCCTGCTGTAGAAAAGATGTTGCCTAAGCTTGATTCTATACTTTCCAGTGTGAATAGGTTGCTTGCTGATCCTGCTTTAACCGCTTCTTTACATAATGTGGAAGGAGTTACGTCTAACCTGAAGACCTCCACGTCTGAGCTGAATATCCTTTTGGCCGGATTGAATAAAGAATTACCTGGTATGGTAACAAGGGCCGACAAGGTGCTTGATAATGCTGACAAGATAACCGGTAAACTGAGTCAGGTTGATGTAGCTGGAACAATGGCAAAAGTGAATGGTACTCTCGATAACGTTGAGCAGTTTACAAATCGTCTTAATACCAATCAGGGAACTCTCGGGTTGATGATGAATGATCCGTCGCTATACAATAATCTCAATAGCACAATGCGTAATGCCGACTCGCTTGTCGTCAACTTACGTGAACATCCTAAACGCTATGTTCACTTCTCTATTTTCGGTAAGAAAGATAAGTAACAGTTCTTTTTATATATCCTCTTATTTTTATTTTGTATAAATAGATGGAATGAAAAAATATTTTAGACAAAAAACGTAAAAGCCTAATATGTCTAAGTTTTAAGAGAGTTTATATAAGAAAAACAGAATTGTAATTTTTACGCATTTTATGTTTAATTATCTGATTATCATTAGTTTGCCTATTTTACAATAGGCAATTCTGAGATAATTTCAATAATATCTTTAATTGGCTGTAATTTAGCGACTTGTGATAATCTGATGATTTATAAGAAATTTGATGATTTGTTTTTATGGAAAAAGTTTCCGAAATTTGCAAATTGAAAATCTAAATTATACTTATTTGATTGTCAACGTGAAGTTTTAAAATGGAAGAAAATCCAAGTAAAATATGGGAGCAATGCCTTAAATTTATACGCGAAAATGTCTCTGACCAACAGTATAAGACATGGTTTACCCCGATTGTTTTTGAGTCTTACTCAGAATCAACGAGAACCTTGCTTGTTCAGGTTCCAAGTCCTTTCGTGTATGAATATCTAGAGGAGTATTATGTCGAGCTGATGTCTAAGGTTCTTACAAAGTTCTTTGGTCAGAATGTTCGTCTTACTTATCGTGTGTTGACTGATAAGGCTCACAACTTGTCTCAGGATGTAGAATCCGAGCCTGTGACAGCTACTGTCGCTACAGCTGCTACTAGTCGTGGAAATAAAACTCCGACATCACTGGATGCTGCTCAGCCGCAGCAACTAAATCCGCAACTGAATCCGAACCAGAACTTTTCTAATTATATAGAAGGTAATAGTAATAAGTTACCACGTTCTGTGGGTATGTCAATTGCTGAACATCCCAATAAAACGACTTTCAATCCGTTTTTCATTTATGGTCCTTCCGGATGTGGTAAGACCCATCTTGTCAATGCTATCGGTGTCAAGGTAAAAGAACTGTATCCTCAGAAACGTGTGCTTTATGTAAGTGCTCGTTTGTTTCAGGTGCAATATACTGATGCTGTTCTTCATAATACAACGAATGACTTTATCAATTTTTATCAGACTATCGACGTATTGATTGTTGATGATATTCAGGAGTGGGCGACTGCAACAAAAACGCAAGATACTTTCTTTCATATCTTTAACCATCTGTTCCGTAACGGCAAGCGAATCATTCTGGCTTGTGACCGTCCTCCTGTTGATCTTAAGGGTATGAATGAACGTCTGTTGACTCGATTCTGCTGCGGTCTTATCGCGGAACTTGAGAAGCCGAATGTGGAGTTATGCAAGGATATTCTTCATAGTAAGATACGTCGGGACGGTTTGAAGATCCCTGAAGACGTCATACAATTTATCTCAGAGACAGCTAATGGTAGCGTGCGCGACCTTGAAGGTGTTATCAACTCGCTGATGGCTTATTCTGTGGTTTACAATAGTAATATTGATATGAAACTGGCTGAGCGTGTTATCAAACGTGCTGTAAAAGTTGATAATCATCCACTTACAGTCGATGATATATTAGATAAAGTGTGCCATCATTTTGGTGTAACCTTGGATAATGTATTCAGTAAGAGTAGAAAACGTCAATATGTGGAGGTACGTCAGGTGTCTATGTATCTTGCTCAGAAATATACACGAATGCCTGCATCACGTATCGGACAACTTATAGGCGGGCGTGATCACTCCACTGTGATCCACAGTTGTTCGCAGGTGGAGACAAGATTAAAGATTGATCATAACTTCTATGATGAAATCTCCGGTATAGAAAATTCATTCAAGTTGAAAAAATAAAAAAAATAAGATAGAATATTAACAAATAGTCTATCTTATTTTTTATTTATATATCTTTACTTATTCAGCATAATGATGATTGGATCATTTTTCCAGATCTACTTTAAAGCTGACTTTTGTTGGTGCTGGTGTTATCAGATTGAAATTATTACTATTGATACGATTTCCTGTTAGTTGAATGATCTTATTGTCACTCGGTAAGCAGAGTAATCCCGTGGCTGTAGATACATCAGAAAGATATGCTTTCAATGTAATATTACTCCAATCCATCTTGTCTGTCGACTGTGCCAATGCGATATGAGGAATGATTGCACCATCACGTATCATAATCACTGCCGGTATCTGACCCACAGTTATTTCGTTCCATCCTTTTTCGTAAATTTTTCCTGTTTGGTAATCGAACCATTTTCCAGCTGGCAGGTAGACATATCTAGAAGTTCCATCCTCAAACAATGGTGCAACGAGAATGTCATGCCCAAACAGATATTCGTTATCAATTGTCCATACTGCCGGATCGTCAGGATATTCAATACATAAAGCCCGTACCATAGGTAACCCTTTCTCTGTACACTCTTTTGCCTGAGCGTAGATGTATGGCATCAGTTTGTATTTCATTTCAGCACAGTCACGGAAAGCTTTTACAAAACTTTCGTTGTAGAGCCACGGTTCTTTTGGAGGTGCTCCGTGAGCGCGGCTATGGGATGTGAGAAAACCGAAAGGAAGCCAGCGACGATAGAGGTTCTCGGGTGTGGAAACAACAAAGCCACCGATGTCATGACTCCAGAAAGAGAAACCGCTGAGACCGAAGGAGAGTCCGCCGCGCAGGGATGAAAGCATTCCCATGTCTGTATTGGCAGCATCACCACCCCAATGTATAGGATAACGTTGCGATCCGGCCCATGCACTACGCGCCCAGATAATATGATCACCACTTATCTTAGTAGTGATGTCTGCAACGGCCTTGTTATATCGTAATGGATAGAGATTATGTTCGTAGAGCCCACCTTTCCCTGAAGCATAAAAACCGTCAATAGGAGCACCTTCGCCGAAGTCTACTTTGATAGCGCCAACACCCATCTTTAACAGGTTTGTGAGTTTGTCCTGATACCATTTGACGGTAGCTGGATTAGAAAAGTCCAGCACCGCATCTTCATAAGGCAGAGTCCCATCTGCATTTTTGATGCAAAGACCGTTATGAATGATTTCCTGATAGTATCTGTTGCCCGGAGTGAAATAGGGGAGTTGCCATAGTGAGATATGGAAGCCGTCGTTCTTCAGGTCGCTTATCATCTTCTGTGGATTGGGAAAACGCGTCGGGTCAAAGATATAGTCGCACTGCCAATCGGTCTGAAACCATCCTGTGTCAAAATGGATTACATCAGCAGGGATCTTGTTCTCACGCAGTTTCTTTGCGATACCCATACCTTCTTCCTGAGAAAAGTATGAGATGCGGCTCATCCAAGTGCCGAAGCTCCATAGAGGAGGCATCTGAGCCTTGCCGGTAATAGAGGTATATTCGTTAAGTATATCCTTAGGATGACCAAAAAAAATGAAACCGTCGAACATCTCGTCAGCCATAAACAGTTTCATTGCCCCTACATAAGAAGCGCCGAAGTCGCAGGTGACAGGTGCCGACGTATTCATGAACATGCCATACCCCCGACTACTTATAAAGAACGGTATTGGTTTATACATATCCGGTGTCTCCGGACCTTGTGGGTCGGTGACATAGAGGTTCAATTTCTGTCCCACCTTATTGATAGAGGTAAATGACTCACCACAGCCTACTATCTTCTCATCGGGTGAGATAGAGAAGACAGGATTGATACGACGAGAATTGTCGTTGCCACGGCGAATGAAACAGAATGGTAACACCTTCACTTGCGTGGTATCATTATCTTTCCAGCATCGTGTGGATGTCATCAACTTGCCTTTTTTGTCATAAAGCATTACCCTCCAAGGATAGGTTTGGATGACAATACTTCCATTCTCACCTTCATAACGGTACCCGTTGGTCAGTTTTATGTATTTCCATCCGCCAGCATTTATTGGATTTGATATTAACATAGGGGAGTCGCTCTTTGGTTCAATCTTAGACGTAAGCATACGTATGCGTATCGTACGTCCATTGATGAAGTCTATCGAGAATTTTAATATGGGATTACTTTCGTAAGCTGTGTTTGGAAAATCAAGCATCTTAATCGGTTGAGGAAGAATGGTGTTCGTGTTGAAAGCCTGACGTGTATACAGATTCTGACGTTTCCATTTTACTGTTCCTTCTCCTGTCTGAGGATTGAAAGAAGCCAGACTGTCGGCGAAGAAGAATATGTGAGTAAAATCCGAGAAGTCCCGGCTTACGTCGATCGTGTTACATTGTAGGTTACCAGCCTGTGGGGTGCTCTCTTGTGCTTTCACTATTGTAAGGGCTGTCTCTGCAATAAGTAAAGAGACTAATAGATAAAACTTGTTTCTCATAAATTTGTGGTTAATAGAATTAAGATTAACCGCAAAAATAAGTAAAATAAAATACAAATCAAGAAAATTCCGCAGATTTACTTGAAGTATAGCAAAAAGATGTTTTATATCAAGTAGAATCTGCGGGAAAATGTTATAAGTTAATGATGAAATTACCTCCAGCCATGATCCATATTCCAGGTTGTCTGATATCGGTAAGATCATAATAGCGGTGATTCATTATATTGTCAGCTTTTATGTAGAGGTCATATTTGTCAGCTTTCCACTGTATTTTACAGTCAATCTTTGTATAGGGAGAATAACCGTTCATGCGTTGTTGCCATCTCAGGCTCCATGATGCTGAGAGTCTGTTCCATATCTTATGATCTACTACTGCGGTAAATTTATGCTTAAGATATTCCAAAGCGTATAATGATTTGAATATTTCCTGATCAGTCTCATGTTTCTGATAAAGATAAGCATAGCCCATTTTCACTTGTGTAATAAAGAAATTTCTGTTACTAGTGATTTCAGGAATATCAAAAGTCAAGTCGGTTGATAGTCCCTGATTGTCCAGCTTACCAATATTCATCGCTTTATATTTTGTGGATGATGAGGTTTGATATACCCAGTCAATCATATCTCTGCTACGACTATAGAAACCACTCATCACTCCTTCGATACCGTGGCCTCGATAGCGTACACCAGCCTTGAACACCGAGTTGCGTTCTGGCTTGAGATTCACATCACCTGTTTGTACACTGTTAATTGTATACAAGTCGGTATACGTAGGCATCCGCAGTGCTTTGTTCCATGATGCATATATCTTCCAATTGTCTGAGGGACGGTAAGAGATGTCAACGCCGGGATAGAAACGGAAGTCGTTGTCAAGGCCTGTATTACGATTGGCCAGCACACCTGCGGAAATAGTAAAATTACGTAGTATAATGTCATGTTCCAGATAGATGCTGGTGTTTGTTCGATGGGCTTTGTGAGTATAGAAGATGTCTGTATCGTCAACCTTCTTGAAGTCGGCAGAGTCCATGAGGGCACCTAATGATGTGCTGAGAATGCTTTCCCGACGTATCTCAGCTCCAAGGGCTGTCTTTCCAAGTAGCCATTCTATATGACTGTTGATACCGACACCTGTTACATCTGTGTTGTGATAGTTCTCACCAAAGTTCGTGTTGCGTACCAGTTGGTAATGATCTTTGCTTCTGTTCCAGTATAGGGTAGGCAGTAGATGGAGTTTGTTGCCTTTCAGCAGTTTAATATCACCAGTAATCGACGTCAGGTATCGTCTGTTCTCTTCGTACTGATTATTAAACTTAGAGGTGTAAAAGGTGTTTGCCCCATAATCTTGGGAGCTCAATCCTACCTGCCACTGTAGATACAGACGATTGGAGTTATAAGCTCCTTCGTAGAATGTTCGACGGCGTCTGAAGTCACTGTTGTCTATTCCTCCGTCTGACTGCTGATAACCACCGCTGAGGCTATTACGCCATGCTCCTCTGGCAATATTTACTCCTGCGCTAGTGCCGAAAGTCCCGAAAGAACCACCTTCAGTACCGATGCGTATATTGCTTTTGCTGTCACACTTAGTAATGATATTGACGGCTCCACTGAATGCCGAACATCCGAAGACACGTGCCGATGCACCCTCAAGCACTTCTATACGTTCAATATCCTTTAAGTCTACGGGGAAGTCGGCTGCAAGGTGGCCTGTGTGTGGATTGCTGATATTCACGCCATTCAACAGAATGGTAATTTGGTCGAATGTCCCACCGTCGATACTGATATCCGTCTGAACTCCAAAGCCACTGCGCTGACGGACATCTACGCCCGTGGCCATTTTTAGTAAGTCGTTAATACTCTCTGCATTCGCACGATCGATATCCTCACGTGTGATTACAGTGACAATCTTTGCTGACTGTAGTGCAGTCATGGGTGCTCTTGACCCGGTGACGCTTACTCCGTCAAGAAGTACCTCCTTTTTGCTCATTTCTGGAATTGAGTCGTGCTTCATCGATTGTGTGCTGACGCTTTCTGCTTTGGCAAATGTCAAAGTGGAAACACTTAGTGTACCGATGATCACTTCACGTCCAATAGATGCAAAAAGGGAGTAACCCTTACGGTTAAACTGTTTAAACCGTAAGACGTTGCGCCTGTTTGTAACTGTTTTGTACATAAATTAATTTGTTAAAAAACTCTGCTTTAATGCAAAGCGGCTGCAAAAGTACAAATATTTGACCGAATTTGACTACTTTTGTATCGTTTTATTGAAAATATATCATGTCTCGAATAATTAGGTTTTTAAAAGATTGGACTCTTCCTGTGTCAATGATACTAGGGGCAGTTGTCTATTTTGTGTTTACAAATGTACCTGTATTAGATGCTCCGTCACAACTTTTCGCCCCTATACTTCTATCCCTTATGCCATGGCTGCTTTTTGCCATGCTCTTTGTCACATTCTGTAAAGTTGAAATCCGTGATATGAAACCGGAACGGTGGCAGGTTTATCTCCTTTTGCTTCAGGTCGTCATGACTGTAGCGGTTCTTTTGTTGATTCTGTCAGTCAAGGATATCGATACCAAATATGTTTTAGAAGGGGTATTGGCATGTACCATCTGTCCTACTGCTTCAGCAGCTGCTGTCATCACTGGTAAACTGGGAGGCAGTGCCGCGTCTATGACCACTTATACGTTGCTTTCCAATTTCATCACGGCCTTGCTTGTTCCGTTCTTTTTTCCGATGGTGGAGAAAGGGGTGGAAATCACATTCCTTGATGCTTTCATCACAATATTCAATAAGGTAGTGATTATTCTCATCCTTCCTCTTTTTGCAGCATGGGCTGTGCGTCGTTGGTGGAAGAGTTTCCATCAGTGGGTGTGTAACCAGAGGGATCTTGCTTTTTATATCTGGGGATGTTCCTTGTCCATATTGATGGGACAGACTATCAAAAATATCCTCAGTGCGGATGTTTCTGCTTCTGTAGAGATATGGATAGCCGTCTCAGCCTTTGTAACTTGTGTGATACAGTTTATCTTTGGTAAAATTGTTGGCGGTATCTTTGGAGCGCGTATCAATGGAGGACAAGCCTTGGGACAGAAGAATACTGTTTTTGCTATCTGGATGACCTATACCTATCTTAATCCAGTGGCATCTGTTGCGCCGGGATGTTATGTGATCTGGCAGAATCTGGTTAACTCCTGGCAATTATGGACCAAACGAAAATATGATAAAGTTTTTTAATCTAAGGATCGTATTTGAATGACTTTTCATCCTCTTTCTACCAATATACCGGAACCCGATAAATTTACCTATCCATTCTGTTACACTCCTCATCCTTTATGCTTGTTAGCTGCTGATGAGGTGCAGAAATATATCTCTGCATCTGAGGAGTGGCGCGAAGAAATCAATAAGGGTAAGATGTTTGGAGTGCTTGTGGTCAAAGATGAAACTGGACAGTTAGGCTATCTTGCTGCGTACTCCGGACTTTTGGCAGGGCGTAATGATTGGACTTTTTTTGTACCTGCCGTGTATGATTTATTACAGCCTGATGGATATTTCTGTCAGCATGAAGATGTGATTTCGCAGATAAATCATCGTGTTGCAGAGCTTGAAAACGACAAAGAAAGATTAAATCTCATGGATGAGATAGCGTCATTTAGAATTGTTGCTGAAAAGACAATCGGAGATTATCAAATAGAGATAAAAAAAGCAAAGGAGTCCCGTGATGAACGTCGCAGACGAGAAAAGTTATCCGAAGCTGATCTCAGTGAGATGACTCGTGAAAGCCAGTATATGAAAGCCGAACTCAGAAGAATCAAGAAATCCCTGCAAGAGAACATTCATTTCAAAGAGGAAAAACTTAAGTCGTTTGATGATTTGATCAATAAACTCAGGGCGGAACGAAAACATAAGTCAGATGACCTCCAACATTGGCTTTTTATGCAGTTTAATATGCTCAATGCCCGTGGCGAAAGTAGAGATCTCTGTAGCATCTTTGCTGAAACGGCAAATAAGATACCTCCAGCAGGAGCAGGCGAATGTTGTGCTCCCAAGATGTTACAGTATGCTTACCTTCATCGGATGCAGCCACTGTGTATGGCTGAGTTCTGGTGGGGATTATCACCAAAAACTGAGATTCGTCATCATCTGCATTATTATCCCGCTTGTCGTGGCAAATGCATGCCGATACTCAGTCACATGCTTCAAGGATTGGTTGTGGAGGATGATCCATTGGATAAATCAGATGACGCGCCTTTAGAGGTTGTTTATGATGATGAATGGTTGAGTGTTGTTTGTAAACCTGCAGGCATGTTGTCTGTTCCCGGCAAGAGCCATCGTCCGTCAGTATTGTCATTGTTTACGAAAATGTATCCCAATGCGGATGGCCCGATGATTGTTCATCGGTTGGATATGTCAACTTCCGGATTGATCATTATTGCAAAGACCAAGGACATCCATAAGAATCTTCAGGCACAGTTTAAGAACCATCAGGTGAGAAAACGTTATGTAGCCATACTCGATGGTACGATTGACAGTGAAAGAGGTACAATATCTCTGCCACTCCGTGCCGATCATCTTGACCGTCCCCGTCAGGTTGTAGATTATGAATACGGCAAGCCTGCCATTACCGAGTATAATGTGCTGTCTCGAGATGGAGGTTTCACTCGGATAGCTCTTTATCCCCATACCGGTCGTACTCACCAGTTAAGGGTGCATTGTGCTCATCCAGATGGACTGGCAATACCAATTAAAGGTGATGAGTTGTACGGAAAAAAGTCCGATCGCTTGTATCTTCATGCTGAAGAGATAACGTTCGGTCATCCTATTACATTAAAGGAGATAAAAATAAAAAAGGCCGCTCAATTTTGATGCGACCTTAATGTGTGTTAATCCGTTATTTTGATTTCCAATGTCCGTGTACGTTGCAGTATTCACGAGCGAAGACATCAGTTGCTTCAGTCATGAAGATTGCTTCGGGCTTGTCACCCGGTTTCAGGTATTTACGGTATATTTCATCACCGGCAATAAGTTCAATCCATACTATATAATGTTCTTCTGCCATTGGATGAGCTACCTCACCTACAGAAACCTTATACCCACCGTCAATCTTTTCGATAACAGGAACATGTTTCTCCAGAGCTGCCTCTTTACTGTTCTCTTCTAGCAGTTCCATATGCTCTCCGCAGCATGATAAAGTACCACCTGCAGGATTCATAACTTCTACGATATTTCCGCAGATATTACAACGATACACTTGTTTTTGTTTTGTCATAATAGTTATTTTTTTAATGGATTATTAATTTAATAAATATGCGAAACTCTATTTCCGCAAAAATCTCTTTGCAAATATACATAATTCCATGTACAACCGATATGTGGACACACTTTTTTTTAGTTAATAAAGCCTAACTGTTTTTTAGGTCTGCTACATACTTTAGAACGCGTTGCATCATATTAGGTATCTTGATACTTTGTGGACAGTGAGGCATACAGTGTCCGCAAGCCACACACTGTTCAGCTGTTTTTAGTTTAGGTACGGAACCGTCCGCTCCATAAAGATACTCATGACGAGCCTTACGGTAATTTTCGTCTTGATCCTTTACCGGCACGATGTTCTCACTGATACATTTATTGTAATGCTTGAAAACGAGTGGTATGTCTATGCCGTAAGGGCATGGCATACAGTATCGGCATGCTGTACAAGGTATCTGGGGGAAGTTGACATATAACTTTGCCATATCCGATAGTAAGGACTTCTCATCTTCAGTTAAAGGTTGTAGAGGTGAAAATGTCTTCAGATTGTCCTCAAGGTTCTCCATGAACGTCATACCGCTTAGCACCGTCATGACATTTGGCAGCGAACCGGCAAATCTGAAAGCCCATGATGCAATACTGTCTTCAGGTCGACGCTGTTTCAACTGCGTGGCCAGATGGTTAGGCATGTTTGCCAGACGTCCACCGAGCAACGGTTCCATGACGACTGCAGGGATGTTTCGTTTCGTCAGCTCTCCGTAAAGATAGCTTGCGTCAGTATTCATCTTATTTGTTTCGTTGGCATAGTCCCAGTCTATATAATTCAGCTGGATTTGTACAAAATCCCATTTGTATTTATCATTTTGAGACAGCAGGTAGTTGAATACCTCTATATCACCATGGTATGAGAATCCCAAGTTAAGTATGCGTCCGGCTTTTCTTTCTTCCAGTAAGAAGTCAAGTACACCATTCTCTATAAATCTTTTATTGAAAGAGTTCATTCCACCCATACCGATGCCGTGGAGGAGCATGAAGTCAAAATAATCCACCTGTAACTCCTTCATTGAGTGATGATACATATCTATCGCCTGTTCCTTTGTTCCGCCATCGAAGTTCGATAGTTTTGTGGCTATCATATACTTCTCTCTGGGGTGCCTGTGTAGGGCGATTCCTGTAGCGTGTTCTGAGTCACCGTAGGCAGGGGCAGTATCAAAATAGTTAACTCCGTGATCTATGGCGTAGTCCACTAGTTTGTTCACCGTCTCCTGATCGATTAATTTTTTGCCTGTATTATCTGTTATATTTGGCCAACGCATACATCCATATCCCAGAATCGAAACATCCTTTCCGCTTTTGCTTTTTCGGTAAGTCATTTTCCCTTTTGTATTGTCCGCAGATGTATTACCTCCTCTTTCGGTAGCGTTAACATCAAGTCCGCTCATTGCAGCAGCTGTAATAGCAGCACCACCGCCGAATATCTTAAGAAAACTACGGCGGTCTATACCTTTTTTATGATGATTGTTCATAAGGTTCTTTCTTTTAAATTGTATGGTGAATTTGATGACCTTCTACATAGACAGCACAGAATGGTTGTGCAGGACAACTGTTTTCGCAAGCTCCGCATCCGATGCAGTGAACTGTATTGATCATTGGAATCTTAATAAGTCCCGAATTATCAGCTTTGCCCATGGTGATTGCCCCGGTAGGACAGTGACGTGCACACACGTCACACTCTTTACCATCAGCTGTAGTAAGACAGTTCTTCTGAATCCATACTGCGTGACCAATCTGTATGGAAGACTTTTCTGCCATAGTAATCGGTAGTATGGCACCTTCCTGACATACGTCAGCACAGCGTGTGCAGTTTGGTTTGCAATAGCCGTGTTCGAATGATATCTCAGGAATCATCAGCGTTGTCAACTTTGATGATGGTCTTAAAACTTTCTCTGGGCAAGCTTCTATGCATTTTTGACATGCAGTACACTTCTTCGTGAAGTTATTATAACTAATGGCACCATAAGGCACCAGTTGAGTACGTCTTACAGGTCTTTTCTTGTCCTCGATAAAAGCCAGTCCGTTCTCAAGATTCACTCCTTCTGCTTTGATAGCCGTCGATGCAACGATGGCTCCAGTTATGGCTAGCATTTTTCTCCTGCCAAAGTCCACATTTTCTGTCCTTTTAGAATGTTTCTTCTTCATCACTATGTTACTTGTTGGAAAATACTGTAAAAATTAAAGGTTAGATGTACAATGATTTGTGTCAGTTGTTAGTATTGTTTGTTACCATTTGCAAAAATAATCAATTTAATCAATATCACAATAAAAATGCTATATTTTATTTATAATAAAGCGAATCCTTCAGAGGACAGTACTATTCCATGTTCTGAATTTAATGATTTTTAGTATCAGTCATGATGGATAGTAAAAAAGAATAAGTTTCTTTTTTATCAAAAAAAATAAAATAATTCATGATTTACTTGGAATATTCGAATATTAATTTTACCTTTGTCACCGATAAAACAAACGGGTTTGTTTTGAATTCTTTTTAGCTTGTATTTATCCGCTACTGCGGATTATTTCATTCCAAAATTGACTTTGTAATCCATCCCCCTTTTGTTAGTAGATAAGGCAGTACACGTGGAATGAGCGCAGTAAGCAAATAAATAACTAAATTAAAAAATAAGAAAATGAACATTTATGTTTCTCATTTGAGCTGGAACACCGATAGTGACAGCTTACAGCAACTGTTTTCACAGTTTGGAGAAGTAACTTCTAGTCGTATCATTACAGACAGAGAATCTGGTCGCTCACGCGGTTTCGGTTTCGTTGAAATGACAAGCGATGAAGAAGGTCAGAAAGCAATCGATGCACTTAACGGAACAGATTTTGAAGGAATGAATATTTCTGTAAACGTAGCTCGTCCAAGAGAAGAGCGTCCATCAAATGGTTACAACCGTGGTGGCGGTGGTGGTTATAACAACCGCAGAAGATACTAAGATATTTGTATTAAAACTATAAATTACGGTAAGGGTATGTATCAATACTATCCTTACCGTATTTTTTTATGCTTTTTTATAGCGTTGTCAACGCGAAACAGTTCCTTGTGAGATGAAACTATTGTTTCTAATTACTTTTAATTAGCATATTTGTGAGGATAATCATGATATTTTCGTATTTTTGCATGAGATATGATTTGTATAAATGATGATTATTAAATGAAACGAAATATGGATAGAAGATACTTATCGATAACACCTCTTGTGATTTTCTTATTTGTATTTACCCTCAAGATCGCAGCTACGGGTAAACCTGATTGTCATTATACCGTGGTCATTTCACTCGATGGATGTCGTTGGGATTATCCTCAGTGGTACAATACCCCATTTTTTGACTATATGGAGAAAAAGGGTGTAGCAGGAGTGATTGTTCCTTCATTCCCATCCAAGACATTTCCCAATCATTATACTCTTGCTACCGGACTTTATCCTGATCATCACGGCATTGTTGCAAATAGATTTTACGATAGAAAAAATCATTGTATATTTGATTTGGGCGATTCTATTACTAAGTTCGATCCGCGTTATTATGGTGGTGAACCAATATGGCTCACTGCCCAACGGCAAGGATTGCATACCGCTGAGATCTACTGGCCCGGATCGGATGTTCCTGTAGGTGGAAAGTATCCGGATTCTTATTATATGTATGATGCCAAGCCACAGTTGACGTTAAAACAACGTGCCAAGCGTATCATAGAACAACTCAGAATGCCTGAAAGCAAACGCCCTCGATTGATTATGGCATATTTTGAACAACCTGATGGTCATGGTCATAACTATGGCCCTCAGGATAAACGCACCGGTCTGGTTGTAGAGGAGATGGATTCGCTGGTCAAAACTATATGGGATGACATCCAACAGTTGCCGATAGCTGCCGATGTAAACTTTATCGTTACTTCTGATCACGGCATGACTTCGATATCTAATGAGAGGACTATACCTGTAATGAGATATCTGAAAAAAGAATGGATAGAAAGTGTGGAAGGAGATCTTCCCGGATTGATTTATGCACGTAAGGGATATGTCGATTCTGTCGTGTTGGCCCTCCATGATATTCCTCATCTCAAGGTATGGAAACGAGAAGATATACCTGCCTATCTACATTTTGGCAGTAATCCCATGATTGGTGACGTGGTAGCACTACCGGAACTGGGATGGCTTTTTACAGATAAAACTGTCAGCTCTTTCGGATCTCATGGTTTCGATCCTTCTTATTGCGATATGCATGCCATGTTTCGTGCTGTTGGGCCTGATTTTAAACAGGGTTATTCCAAACAACAGCAGTTCAGAAACGTAGATTTATATTCTCTTCTATCCCGACTTCTAGGCATCATTCCTGCTAAAAATGACGGAGACATCAATGAAGTGAAAGATTTGCTTAAATAGGATCACTTTATCTGCACTTCTATGATGATGGCACACAAAAGTTCTTTCGAATTACTCCGACAGGAAAGTAGGTGCGATGGTAAGTCGTCTTACGCTCTCGTAGAGATAAAACTATTTCATTTTAGAGAGGAATTTCTCTCTGTTTACAACAAATCTTTCGTGAGTACCTTCACCGATCAGATTACCGTCAGCGTCTTTGGCCTCTACGTGGAATGTGAGTTTTCTCCCTTCAACTTCGGTTAGAGTTGCCAGTGCAATGATCGTCGTACCTATCTTTGATGGGCGTACATGACTTGTGTTGATGAAACAGCCTACTGTTGTCTCGTCACCTTCAAGATATTGTGATACACAACTCATTGCTGCGTTCTCCATTAGTGCCACCATCTCAGGGGTAGCTAATATCATCATATCTCCTGAGCCCATGTTTAACGCAGTGTTCTGACTTGTTACTAAAATCTTACTTGTGTGGTTTATACCTGCTTTAATCTCTTTCATATCAAAATAAATTCATACGATCTTATGCCTCGTACATGAAGTAAATAGTTCTTTCTAGATAAAATAATGGTTCAAATAAATTCTTGGTAGCAAAGGTACAACTTTTTTTAGTAATAACTCTTTGTCTGGTAATTTATTATAGTTAATAATTGCAAGAGCTTCAAGAGTTTCGCGAATGATCTCTACTGAAGATGAAATGTTGTTTTTGGTCATCAGAAAAGAATGATTTGCATTGAAATTAATATTTTTCTCTATGATATTAAGGCGATTTTCCAAAAAAAGTATTACTTTTGCGCCCGATTTTGACTATGAATAAAGATACAACTATACTGAGTCCTGTACAAAAAGGGGTAGTAGGCGTACAATTTATGTTCGTCGCTTTCGGCTCCACAGTTTTAGTTCCACTGCTTGTACACTTGGACCCTGCCACTGCATTATTTACAGCCGGCATCGGAACATTAATATTTCACCTAGTAACTAAAGGCCTTGTTCCGATATTCCTCGGAAGCAGTTTTGCTTTTATCGCACCAATTCTCAAGTCTACCGAACTATACGGGCTTCCCGGCACCATGTCAGGTATCGCAGCGGTCGGTCTTGTTTATTTCCTGATGAGTTTCCTTGTCAAGAAGTTTGGTATCCGATTTATCAATGTGCTTTTTCCGCCTGTCGTCATCGGTCCTGTGATCATGCTTATTGGTCTGTCCCTCTCGCCTGCTGCAGTGAATATGGCTAAGGAAAACTGGCTGTTGGCCCTCATAAGTCTGGCGACGTCAATCGTCTTTTCGCTTTACGCAAAGGGCTTTATGAAACTGGTATCCATTGTCATGGGCGTTGTTGTCGGTTATGTCGTTGCAGTCTGTCTTGGAGCAGTCGATTTCACGAATGTTGTTCATGCATCATGGATAAGTATGCCTCAGTTTGTAAAACCAAGTTTCTCTTGGGAGGCTATTCTTTTTATGCTCCCTGTGGCAATTGCTCCAGTTATAGAACATATTGGTGACATCTATGCGATCAACGGTGTGACGGGTAAGGATTTCGTAGAGAACCCGGGACTTCACCGTACGATGCTCGGTGATGGTCTGGCTTGTGTCCTTGCCGGATTTATGGGTGGACCTCCTGTGACTACCTATGCCGAGGTTACGGGGGCTATCTCCATTACAAAAGTAAAGGATCCGGTTGTTATCCGTATTGCAGCTATCACTTGCATCTTGTTCTCTGTCCTTGGCAAGATGAGTGCTCTTCTAAAGAGTATTCCAAATGCAGTTATAGGAGGTATCATGCTTCTCCTGTTCGGATCTATTGCCGCTATCGGAGTGAACACCCTGATCAATCATAAGATCAATATGAGCGATACCCGTAATATGGTCATCGTGTCAATCATGCTGATCGTTGGTATTGGTGGAGCTGCGGTTGAGTTTGGTAACTTCACCATGTCTGGCATCGGACTTGCTGCCATCATTGGTGTGGTCTTAAACCTGATATTACCGAAGAGAGCCTCATAAAATGAGGCCCTCTTTGGCTTTTTCTTTATTTTTTAGGTGCAATCTTATGTTTTGTATGGATGTACCTATTTTATTTTAATATGCTTCTTTCAGAACTTGAAGGATCTCTTCCTTCGTCATCTTTTTATATCCACCCAGTAATACGGTAGAGTTTGCTATCAGTGGCAGCATCTCTTCGGTTGCATCAAGGTCACGCAGGCGTGTCACCATTCCGTTCTCTTTGATAAACTGCTCCAGAGCATCGATACCTGCATGTGCGAGCTGTTCTTTTGTCTTGCCCTCCTCGCTGATGTGCCATACCTCACGTGCAAAACGGGCGAATTTGTCCAGTCCGAATTGGCTTACGTAGCGGTAGTAGGGGATAGAGATGGCAGCAAGTCCCATTCCGTGTGCGCAGTCAGTGTAAGCGCCGAGCTGATGTTCTATCATGTGAACCTCCCAGTCCTGTGCCTTACCTAGTCCCGCCAGCGGGTTCATGGCTAGAGACGAACACCACATGAGGTTGCTGCGTGCCTCGTAATCCTCCTGATTCACGACAGCGATACGTGTGCTGTCAATAATCGAACGGATCAGTCCCTCAATGATATAGCTTGATGTGCCGTTATCATCGCCGGCAAAGTATGCCTCCATCAGGTGCGACATCATATCGAAGATACCGCTGAGCATCTGATATTTTGATACCGAGAAGGTGAATTCCGGGTTAAGAATGGAGAAACGTGGATTGACATTTGAATTGAACACACGGCCCATTTTGATCTTAGAGTCGTCGTTCGTGATAACCGAACCGGCATTCATCTCAGAACCGGTTCCTGCCATCGTCAGGATTGATGATACGGGTACAAGCGCATTGTCCACCTCCTCAAAATTGATGAAGTAACGTTGCCATGCATCGCCTTCGCAGTATGCTGATACGGAAATAGCCTTTGCGCAGTCTATCACAGACCCTCCGCCAACAGCCAGTATCAGGTCCACGTGGTTTTCATTAACCAGTTTGCAACCTTCCATCACCTTTTTATAAGTAGGGTTAGGCATGACATCCTGTAATTCAATGACAGTCTTACCCAGACTCTTGCAGATCTCCATCACACTGTCATAGACACCTATCTTCTTAATTGCCCCCTTACCATAAGCGAGCATAATCGTTTTACCATATTTCTCGAGTTCCGTCTTCAGACCTTCCATCGCTGTACGACCAAAGTAAATTTTGGTTGGATTTTCGTAAGTGAAATCTAGTTTCATAATTGTTTGATCCTTTATTGATTTGTAATTTTCTGCAAAGGTAGATTGAATTTTTCATATCCCGGATAACCCTATTACTGAAAAAACTACCAATTTTACGGAAATCGCTTATTTGAATACCTTCACTCTCTCTTCGATGGGGTTAAACTGTTTCTCTCCCGGTCCGGCAAGAGGATTGCCGAAAGGCATCTCAGCGATCAGCTTCCATGATGCGGGTATGTTCCATACCTTAGCTACTTCATCATCGATCAGGGGATTGTAATGCTGTAGGTTGACCCCGAAGCCCAGCTCCTCTAGCATGGTCCATACTGCCAGCTGGTGCATCGCTGATGTCTGTTGTGACCATACGGGGAAGTTGTCTGCATAAGCGGGATATGCTTCCTGTAACCCTTTCACCACATCCTGGTCTTCAAAATAGAGTACGGTACCATAGCCGGCAAGGAAACAGTTGTTTATTTTTTCCTCTGTGCCTTTGAATGCTTCGGCGGGAACAATCTTTCTGAGGATGTCCTTTGCAATATTCCATACACGTTTATGATTTTCACCTAATAGCACAACCACGCGTGTTGACTGCGAATTAAATGCGCTGGGCACATGTTTAACAGCAAATTTGATTACCTCCTCTATTTGATCATCGCTGACAGGTGATTCACTGCCAATGGCATAGAAAGTACGGCGACTTTCCAAAGCCTGCATAAATGTTTTTTCCATAATCTGTTATTTTAAAAATGTTACGTCGCAAAGATATAAATTTTAAATAATAATAGTTCTCATTATTGAGAAAAAAATAATGATCTCCCGAAAAATAGCATCCGTTACTTCTATTAGAATGTTTGAATATTAAATATAGATTATTTTAGGTGAAAAACTATTTATTTTTGGAGAAAAAAGTTCTGTTTGGAAATAAAGGTGTACCTTTGCACCACAAATTTTAAAAGAACAATATACATGGACAGTGACCCGGCAAATTTAACTAAGTTATTAACCTGCGCCCAGCGATAAGGTCGGATCACCCCTACCTTCTTTCTGACGCTTAAAAAGAGAGGAGGTAATTCATGACTTCTTTAACAACATTCTATCTAAGCCGACTTCTCGGCTGTAAAATTTTTGATGCCCGAGATAATATCTTGGGACGTATTCAGGACGTATACGTTCGCATACATACATCTTCCGATGATTACCAATCTGGTAATCCCCAAGTAATAGGATTCGCAGTACGTGTGAATGGTAAAAACAAGGATGCCGTGCTTGACGACCTTCAGATTGTCAAGTTCGGAGCCCATTACAAGGTGCAATGCCAATCAATGACTCTTGTAAACCATGATATGTTTTCAGATGCCGTCTTATTGAAAGCCAGCATTCTCGATCAGCAGATTGTCGACCTCAATGGTCGAAAGCTTGTTCGAGTCAATGATATTCGTATGGTGACAATTCCTGCTGGAACCTTTGTCGTGGCAGTTGATGTCGGTACCGAGGGACTTTTGCGTCGTCTTGGTGTCAGTATCTTCATTAAAAAGGTATTGAGGCCGTTTGGAGGTCATATCCCTTCTAAATTTATTCTTTGGGATGATGTCGAAACGATTGATCCCGAAACGTTCGACATTCAGCTTTCCCAGACCCGCTCAAAGCTCAATACTATCCATCCCTCCGATCTGGCGGATATCATTGAGGATATGAGCCAGAACTATCAGACACCGATATTTTCTTCTCTTGATGAAGAACATGCCGCCGACGTTTTGGAAGAGTTGAGGGTCAAAGAGCAGGTACATATCATTGAAAGCTTGCCATTGGAAAAGGCTGCGGATGTGCTGGAGAAGATGCCGGCCAATGAAGCTGCGGACTTGATGGACCATCTGGAAGAAGACAAGACCGAGCAGCTCTTGATGGAGATGGAGCCCGAAGCGTCTGAAGAGGTGAGGGACCTGTTGGAGTATCCTGACGGTACGATAGGAAGTCTGATGACCTCGGAAATTCTCACTTTCAAGGCAGACCAAACGATATCGGATGTCATTAACCAGATTCGAGCAGAAAAACCCGAGATGGAGTCTCTGTACAGTCTGTTTGTCGTCAATGAGGATAATACTCTCAGAGGCATTGTCAGCATGCGTGATTTGCTGATATCCGATCCTCAGGCACCTCTGGAGCGAGTGATGAATACCAATCTCAATAGTGTAAATGACTACGACGGGCTTGATGAGATATCCGGCATCGTGTCGAAATATAATCTACTGGCAGTTCCTGTCACCAATGACCATGACGAGTTGGAAGGCATGGTGGTGATCGATGACCTCTTCGATGAATTGCTCGGTAAAAGGAGAGCTTCTTAAATAACTCAACTATTAATATAGCATTCAGGGTGCTACTTAATATACATACAGATCATGACAGTTAAAAAGATTACTAACAATAAAATATTAAAAAAGATAGGATTGTTTCTCGCAATTCTCGGTCCGGGAATCATAACAGGCAGTGTTGACAATGATGCGGGAGGTATAACCACTTATTCTGTTGCGGGAGCAATGTTTGGTTACAATCTTATCTGGACACTGATACCATCGTTTCTGGTTCTCCTCGTAGTGCAGGAGATGAATGCCCGTATGGGTATTGTGACAGGCAAGGGTCTGGCCACTCTTATTCGTGAGAATGCAGGGGTAAAGATCACCTTCTTTATCTTTTTGGGCTTGCTTTTGGCCGATATCGGTAACACGACTACAGAATTTGCCGGAGTGGCAGGGAGCCTTGAAGTATTCGGCATCAGCAAATATATATCCGTACCCTTGGTGGGATTCATCGTGTGGGTTCTGGTGGTGAAAGGCACCTATACCGTGGCCGAACGTATCTTCCTTATTTTCAGTGTGTCGTTGCTAACTTATGTTGTCTCCGCAATACTGGGTCATCCTCATTGGACAGAGATAGGTCATTCTATCGTCATGCCTCAGGTCAAAGCCGACGGATCCACCATCGCCATGGTTCTGGGATTGGTCGGAACCACCATCGCCCCATGGATGCAGTTCTACATGCAATCTTCAGTTATCGAGAAAAAACTCAAAATTTCCCAATATAACTATGTGATGGCCGATATCATTATCGGGTGTATCGGCACCGTTATTGTCGCTTTCTTCATTATGGTAGCCTGTGCGTCAACCCTTCACGAGAATCATATTGTCATCAATGAGGCCAAAGATGCCGCATTAGCGTTGAAGCCTCTGGCGGGAGCCTTTGCCTCTCAGTTGTTCGCCTTCGGTCTCTTCATTGCGTCCATCTTCTCTGCTACCATCCTCCCTTTGGCTACAGCCTTTTATGTGTGCGAAGCCTTCGGCTTTGATGCCGGTATCAGCAAGAAGTGGGGTGAGGCTCAGGAGTTCTATACCCTTTATACGGCGATTATTATCATCTCTGTCGGCATCATCCTTTTGCCCAATGCCCCACTGATCAGCATCTCTATATGGTCACAGGTCATCAATGCCATCTTGCTTCCTGTTGTTCTTATCTGCATGATACTGTTGGTTAACAATAAGAAAATTATGGGTCAGTATATCAACAAACCCATTATCAATCTCGTCGGATGGGTTACAGTTGCTATCCTGGTCGGGTTATCGCTAATGTTGCTGATATCAGGTTTTATGGTGAAGTAAGAAGACAGAGAGATATTTTTCTCTTCTGCCTTTGGTACATAGATTATACGAGAGACCGTACGGCTTGTTCCGTACGGTCTCTTTGCATTTAATTTGCCAACAGGCTGTTGCTAAATTAGGTGATGTTTATCATAGGAACCTTATTCGTTGTGCAAGGACATAGACAAGATGTTTTTATCCTTCGACCTACACAGTCTAGTGCTAGAAAGGCGTACTGGTTCCTTACCTGCAGGAGCACAACCTCAATAAATAGCAGGGAAAAATTAATACTTAGATATGCCGGATGCTCCCTTTTTGATGGTTATGGATAGAATAATGAGTCTATTTATAGAGTTTTGAAAATATATAAAGACAGAAATATTCGTGCTACCCATACAAAAATATTTTGATATGACCAAATTTATTTGTGCATTAAAAATACACACTGTGTGTATTTTTAATGCACATTTTTTTTTGTTATCCTCCTTTCATATTCTTACCTTTGTACTTGTAGAAAGGGCTAACCACTCCCTTCTTCACAACAGTTTATGAGACCCCAAAAATCCGTGTATGATGGTTCAGTAATACCCCATCAAAGGTTGGAACAGAGACATATTCCACCCAACTAAGCCACAATCTGACGCTTCGCCATAAAGTCTCTCCAGTCACACTAAACATGGTCTTCTAAGGAAGACTGACCTGAGGCTTTTCCTTGCTCCGCAGAAATTCGTTTTTTGCGGTTAAGGAATCTTTATGCTAAAAAATATAAACAAAAAACAACTTTAAAACAATAGAACCAATGACAACAAACAACCAACCAAAAGAGAGAATGAAAAAGAGAAAATCCGGCTATGTGAAAGTAAGCCGTAATCTGTTTGAGACAAAGGAACTCCGTGCCCTGAAACGTGCTGAGAAAGCCGAGGGCATCGGCGTGTTCATGATTATCGTCATGCACCTGGCTAAACTCGAGAATGCCATCGGCGATGAGGAGACGCTGAGTGTCCTCTCCGTTCTGACAGGGAAGAAGAAATGGTATGTAAAACATATCATCAGCGACTACGGCCTGTTCACCATTGATGGTGAATACTTCCAGTGCAACCTGCTTCGCAAGACCTTCAAGATTGAGACGTTTCTGGGCAAGGATGACGATGATCTCGATGTGAAACTAAATGAAGATGTTACCGCTGTCCCTGTTGAAGAACAGGCTCCATCTTCGAACTCATCTTCCAACTTATCTTCGAACTCATTCTCGAACTCATCTTCATCATCGCATTATAATGTATGCGCAGCTGCGCGCGCTTCGCTGATAAAAGATATAAAGATAAAAGATAAAAGTAGTACTGGTGTACTACTAAAGCCCACCACGACGACTACGGATTTTCATGATGTAATAGAGAAGATCTTCTCCAACGCCCAATGGCTTGAAATAGTCGAGAACCAGATGCAAATCCGTATCAACTCTGATCAGATGACCCGTGACTTTGTGAGGCACCGGTTTCTCGAGGAAATCGAGATGAACGGCAGCTATGACGACGGGGAACCTTTCACTGCCTCCCGTGCCAAACGCTACTTCGTCAACTGGATACGCCCCGGCAAACCGCCGCGTCAGGAATTGAACCTGAAGCTCAACGCAATACAGAGGGAGCAGGAATCTCGTCGCCGTGCCAAACCTAAAAAGCCCTTTGACGGTTTCGGCAGCATCGACAGCCTGGGTCGCCGCCGTGGTCCCCATGGAGAAGTTGTGCCAATGGATGCCCCTGCCTGTATGGACGTAATGATGGAATGGAGCACTCAACACCAACGCTGGGAGTAAGGAGACGATCTGTTAAGGCGTAAGGCGCGGATCAGCGGCTTGACCTGGCCCCGGGCTCTCAAAACAGCTTTTCGAAA
>DAIOSW010000007.1:0-28812 GCA_036752365.1 Prevotella sp. | reverse complement strand
GCCTTCTTGATCAACTATTGGAACAAGAATAGGTGAACGTCTGGGAGGTACACTACCTTCAGGATCTCCGTTAAGTATTCTTGTTTTAAGATCCAGAATTTCACTTTTTCCTTTCGCAAATATAAAGATACCTGCTAAGATTAACAAGATGACTCTTTTCATTTCTTAATTAAATTTTCTGCGAAAGTACAATCTTATTTCCAAGAATGCAAATTGCCCGGAACAAAAACCGTCATGAAAGATGTTGTATATCATTGATAATCAAAAACATATAGGAATAATACACAATTTTACACAAGAGATATTTTGTCTTTATGGGTTCTTCTCAAAATGTGGTGCGTTTTGAGAAGAACCTAAAATATTGATGGCAAGATAATCTAGAATACAAAATCTCACGTAGTTATCTCAGGCTAAACGACGTATTTGATAGTCAAACTCTTTGGCGCCGCCTTTCTTTCTGAATATTCTGTATAGTAGTCTTGTTCGAATATTGGTTACATTCTGTCTTGTCAGATTCATGATATTGCTGATTTCCAATGGAACAAAGCGAAGCCTTATCAAAATACAAATACGAAGTTCTGTTCTATTTATATTATTCTTGTCTATCTCGAGAGCATCCATAAAATTTCTAGAATGATTTTCCATCAGTCCCAAAAGTTCTTTAAAGTCATCTTCTGAGGCAATTATACCTTTTGCCCCATATTTATGTAAAGTCATTACTATTGGAGAATTTAGCAGTGCTGCCTCCAGTTTCCATTCATCAGGTTTTTTATTATCCTCCTGCAACTTCACTATTTTATGTTGTAACGTTTCTATCTCATTCGATTTGATTTCTATCATCTCGTTATTTTGTCGCAACTCCTCCTGTTTCCTGATTAACTCAGATTCTTTTTCTGACAAAGAAGAACGACTTTCCTCATTCATATCTTTGATATTCGCAATTTCTTTCTGCAAACGGGATATTGAGTTTTGTGATGCATCGTTTTTTGTTTTGAGTTCATTAAACTCCGATTCCTTTTCCTTAAGTGACTCTATATTATAGGCATTTTCTTCAAGAATAATTTTGATTCGACACTTTGCCCTATAATATATGATATATACAGACAAGGTCAAGATGATAACAGCACCCGTATATATAACAAGCCAGAATCTAAAAGTAGCAGCATCTCTCGTCTTGATTTGTGCGATTCTTTCATTCCGGTTATAATTATAAAGTGACTGCATCTGCTGAAGATTCTTCGTTGACAGATTCGCATATAAAGATGAGGTGATATTTGTTAACAACAAAGCATATTTTGAGATAGAATCCTTGATCCCAAGTTTGTTATATAGTCTAAATAAGCCCTTGATGGCAAATTGTTGATTATTATCATCCTTTCCATATTTTAGTTCTTTTCGCAGATAATACTCAGCAGAATCCGGGTCACCTGTCTCTAAACAATATATTCCTTTATAATAATAATAACCTTCCATTCCTTTTTTTATATTACGATTACGATCAATGAGGCCAGATTGAGACTCATATTTATCTAAGTATAATTTAGCGTGTTGATAATCACCCCGTTCTATTGATACCTCAATAGCACCATATAAAGAACTTGCGGCATCTTGTTTAAATTTATATTTTTCATATAACTTACTTACTTCCAAACTTATGCGAAGTGTGGAATCTGGAATCTTCATATTATGATAGATATAAGCCTTGTGTTCATAACAATTTAGTGCAAGTCCGGGATCATTTGCCTTCCAAGCACATTTCATGACTTCATCTGCCTCTTCTAAAGCCAAGGTATATGCCTCCTGCAATATAAACAATCCAAAGATTTGTGAATGAACCCTGCCCAACAAGAAGTAGTTGCAATCATGACTTGTCGTATCGGCCTTGCCGACAGCATCATGATAACACTGCAATGCCATTGGAGCATCTTTCATGTCACGATACACACATCCTAAGAGGTAATGTGCCTCCATTTTCTCATTTGCCGTACCATGAGAGTCATAATAATCAGTAACCACTTTCATCACACTATCCGATGTAAACACGATAAAAGCTTTATTCTGTGCACTGGCATGAAGTATTTCGTATCTCATCCTGAGACTACGTGGTAATTCAGGGACCCTGTTCCTTACACTATCCAGAATTTTCAGTGCTAAATCAGGATTATTTTCCATTACGCTCTCAGCACGTGACATCTTATCTCTCTGCCAACGGGTATCGCTGCAAGCCGAAAGGATCATTATCAATAATATAATTGGTAAGATTTTTCTCATTGTCATTCTGGTCAACATTTATTTCTGACGACTAAGATAAGAAAAACTATCAAGACCCACAAGGATTGAATCAATTTTTATTCATGAATTGTCAATCATAACTAGAGATACCAACAACCATAACACTTCACCAACAACATTCATTATTCATCAGATTTAATAAATTCTAAGGGGATTTTTATGGTCAATCACAACATTTTTTTAACGATGGATTTTCCCAAACAGATATTTTTATGTAAGTTTGCACATAAAAGAATGATGATGGCTCATAATAATTTTACTTCAGCACTACTCAGATGGTTTCAGGAGAATGGACGCGATCTGCCATGGCGAGAGACAACAGATCCTTATGCAATATGGCTGAGCGAGGTGATCCTGCAACAGACACGCATACAACAGGGATATGCCTACTGGGAGCGTTTTATGCAGCGCTTTCCAACAGTAGAGTCCCTTGCTGCAGCTACCGAAGACGAAGTGTTGCGCTTATGGCAAGGGCTAGGTTATTATAGCAGGGCACGTAACCTGCATACCGCCGCACGCCAAGTTGTCGCCCTAGGTTATTTCCCTAATACATTTGAGAGCATTCGTAATCTAAAAGGAGTGGGTGACTATACATCAGCAGCGATAAGTTCTATAGCCTTCAACATACCAGTTGCAGTCGTTGATGGAAACGTTTATCGTGTTCTCTCCCGTTATTTTGGTATTGAGACCCCAATTAACTCAACCGAAGGGAAAAAGGAATTCACAGCTTTAGCCCAATCGCTTTTACCTAAGGATCAACCTGCAAATTTCAATCAAGCCATGATGGATTTCGGTGCCATCCAATGTACGCCCACATCTCCTCAATGCTTTTCCTGTCCACTGTCCGAAAGTTGTGAAGCCCTTCACTCAGACAGAATAGGACAATTGCCCATCAAGCTTAAAACATTAAAAGTCAAGACCCGTCATCTCACCTATATATACATACGTTGTAAAAACGAAACAGCTATTCGTCGCCGACCCGCCGGTGATATCTGGCAGGGATTATGGGAACCACTACTGATTGAGAATGAAGACATTCCCAATCTAGGAGGAAAGCTCACGCTTCTTAAACAAAAAGTTAAACATGTACTCACGCATAGGATTATCTATGCAGACTTTTATCTTCTAGAAACACAAATAAAACCGCAACTGCCTGAAGGATATATATGGATAGATGAACCCGAAATAGACAACTATGCCTTACCCCGTCTATTTGAAATACTACTAGAGCAGGTCAAATCACTTGATGTAACCACCCTTCTTTAGTTCCGCTACGACCTCTTCAAGTTCTTGATACCACTCCTCGCCAAAACGTTTTATCAGAGGGTCTTTTAGAAATTGATAAACGGGAAGGTCCAGTTCTTTGCCTTTAATACGGGCTTCTTTACAAATATCCCAAACGTGATAATTGAGTCCGACCATATCCTTCCCTATTTTCACCTCACGGATAGGATAAAGATAGCAGCTGATAGGTTTACAGAATCTGTTTTTCCCTTCACGAAAAGCTTTCTCTAAGGCACAAAAGCAACAGCCTTTGTCATGATATGTAAACACACAGTCTTTTCCTCCTACAATGCTCGTTACCAGTTCACCTTCAGTATCTGTATATGCCACGCCATGTCTATCGATAACAGCTTGTGCCGGAGCAGACAAACTGCTCCATGCAGCATCCAGAGATTCTTCAATATCGCCCACTTCATCCAGAGTGACAGGCGCACCTGCATCTCCTTCTACACAACATTGTCCTTTGCAGGCATCCAAGTCACAGCAGAATCTCTCTGTCAGACAATCGAGAGAAATGAGCACATTACCTACTTGTATAATCGGGGGAGTATCCATCATTATAAATCTAATAAGCCAGAGACTTCACTACTACCATTGAATCGGAGTTTCGCCATTCTGCAAAAGATAATCATTCGCACGACTAAAGTGCTTATTACCAAAAAAGCCACGATAAGCCGACAGTGGAGACGGATGGGCCGACTTCAATACAAGATGTTTTGAAGGGTCGATATACGAAGCTTTACCCTGGGCATAGCTTCCCCAGAGAATAAACACAAGATGTTCCTTATCCGCAGACAAAGCCTTTATGGCAGCATCAGTAAACTCCTCCCATCCACGGCGCTGATGACTTCCGGCTTGATGGGCACGGACTGTCAGTGTGGCATTAAGAAGAAGTACGCCCTGTTCCGCCCAGCGAGTAAGATTACCGCTTTGCGGAACAGGTGTACCACAATCATTTTCTATCTCTTTGAAGATGTTGACCAGTGATGGAGGAAACTGTATACCGTCGTTTACAGAGAAGCACAAGCCGTGCGCCTGTCCCGGTTCATGATATGGATCCTGACCAATGATCACCACTTTCACTTGATCGAACGGACACAGATTGAAGGCATTGAAAATCATTTTTGCAGGAGGGTAACACATCGTCTGCATATACTCCTGACGTACGAATGAAGTGAGATCGGTAAAATACTGTTTATCAAACTCTGCTCCGATATGCTTTCTCCAACTCTCTTCAATCTTTACATCCATCGTGCTCAGTATTACTTATCCTCAATCAAATTCTCACCTGTCATGTCTGAAGGCTGTTCCAATCCCATGATATGAAGGATAGAAGGAGCAACATCAGCCAAACGACCGTTATTTACCTTAGCACTGTTGTTGTCAGTAACATAGATAAATGGAACAGGATTGAGTGAGTGAGCTGTATTTGGAGAATCATCAGGGTTGATTGCGTTATCAGCATTTCCATGGTCAGCAATGATGATAGCCTCATAACCTGTCTCCTTCACTGCTTTGATCACCTCACGAACGCAATTGTCTACAGCGTGAACAGCCTTTGCTATTGCATGGTATATGCCAGTATGACCAACCATATCGCCATTAGCGAAGTTGACAACAATGAAATCATATTTATCCTCCTTGATGGCAGCCACGAGCTTATCCTTAACCTCATAAGCACTCATCTCAGGCTTCAGGTCATAAGTAGCAACCTTTGGAGAAGGAACAAGAATACGATCCTCGCCCTCATAAGGTTGTTCACGACCGCCATTGAAGAAGAATGTTACGTGAGCATACTTCTCTGTCTCTGCTGTGTGAAGCTGTTTCTTACCTTGTTTGCTTAAGAATTCGCCCAGCGTATCCTGCACATTCTCTTTCGGGAAGAGAATATGAACCCCCTTGAAAGAAGAGTCATAAGGAGTCATACAGTAATACTGAAGATTTGGAATGGTCTGCATTCCCTCTTCCGGCATATCCTGCTGAGTAAGTACCTGAGTAAGCTCCTTTGCACGATCGTTACGGAAGTTGATGAAGATGATTACATCACCCTCTTTGATTGTTCCGTCTACAGAAGAGTTATGGATTGGTTTGATAAATTCGTCGGTGACATCCTCAGCATAACTCTCTTCCATGGCCTTAACCATATCCGTAGCCTGTTTGCCCTTTCCGTTTACGATCAAGTCATAAGCCTCTTTCACACGGTTCCAGCGTTTATCACGATCCATTGCATAGAAACGGCCGATGATGCTTGCGATATGGCAATCTGTCTCAGCACACTTCTTATCTATCTCTTCGATAAAGCCTTTACCGCTCTTAGGATCGGTATCACGACCGTCCATAAAACAGTGAACAAATGTATTCTTAAGTCCGTACTCTTTAGAAATCTCACAGAGTTTGTAAAGATGATCCAGTGAAGAGTGCACGCCACCGTTAGATGTCAGTCCCATGAAATGAACATTCTTACCTGTCTCTTTAGCATAAGAGAAAGCAGAAACCACCTCAGGATTCTTCATGATAGAATTGTCTCTGCATGCACGGTTAATCTTAACAAGATCCTGATAAACCACACGACCTGCTCCGATATTCAAGTGACCCACTTCCGAGTTACCCATCTGTCCGTCAGGCAGACCGACGTTTTCTCCACTTGCCTGCAACTCAGAATGAGCGCTGATAGCGTATAGATAATCTAAGAAAGGAGTTGGTGTGTTGTAAATTACATCACCTTTGCCATGTTGACCGATGCCCCATCCATCGAGGATCATCAGTAATGCTTTTTTTGCCATAACTTGTAATAATTATAAAATTCTAATATTTGGGTACAAAGGTAATGCAAAAAATCGATTAAGCGAACTGAATAATCATTAATTCTCATTTATAAACGTGAGAAATTGATTTAAAATCAGCCAGTGAACAATGTAAATTCAATGATCAATTAAGCTGGTGGATACCGAAATGGTTAACGTAGATAAAACAGTAATCCTCTACCAAAATGAGATGACGAACTTTGTAAACTTATCCACCTCAGATTCTATTGTTACTTTTGCATGGTAAATATTCAAAACCTTTGAAGAGAGTGCCATACCTATACCATTTCCCGGGAAGTCACGAGTATTGGACGCACGATAGAAGGATTGGAATATCAACGGTATCTCATCTTTTGGAATACCGATACCATAATCCTCTATTTCTATAGTAGGATGACCTTCCATCAGTTTAAGGCGAAGGTCTATCTGCTTCTGTGAATACTTCGTCGCATTATTGAGAAAATTCTGTATAGCTACCTGTAGAAGATATGGGTTAGCCTTCACTAAAACACTATATTCCGTTTCGTCTGTAAAGACCACACGTTCAGTGGATTGAGACAGGTCTGACAAGAATGTTGCCAAATCAACATCCAATGATTCCAAATCGGACAAATCATCATCATGACGGGATAGGAAAAGAAGATGTTTGATTAGTTGTGACATCCGTTTACTCTCGGAGTATATTCTCTGAAGTGAGTCTATATAAAGTTTAGTGTCACGTTCTTTCATCAGTGTTATCTCACATTCGCCCTGAATAGCCGTAAGAGGATTGCTGAGTTCATGAGAGGCAGCATTCACAAACGATTTTTCCGATCTGAAAGCCTCACATATACGGTCGAGCATATCATTTAGATTATGTACCAAAGTATCCAGCTCATCTTTATTTCCAGTCTCCTCCAGACGAACATCCATATTATTTCCCCGGATATTCTTCAAGTTTTCCAGTATACGTTTAAGCGGATACAATATACGATTGGAATAAATTCTCCCCAGAATCAAAATTACAGCAATACTGACCAATAATAATATGAGCGAAAGATAAAGAATGTGCTGTTGAATCTTATATCCATAACCGTTCTTTGCCATTACTACAACTACAAAATCGCCGAGATTGTCATGATAAGAAAGAGCCACCCCACGCTGGTTCCGCTTCTCAAAAAACACAGGTTCACCGGAAAAGAGTTTCCGCCTTCCAACAGGATCAAGATAGACAGATATAGAATCATGTAACGCAGCAGTATCGTTACGGTTAATCACGATTTCGCGGGCACGCGGTAATAATTCGCTATTGTCTTTTTTGATAATCTCGTAAGCCTTCTCGTCCACTTCATCTTTCTTAAAATGAGCTTGAGCTGTGAGATACACCTTATCTGTAAGGTTTACGTCAAACACATTATCAATATATTGTGATGTCACGACATAAAATACAAGTACGATAAACAGTGCCACGCCGAAAGTCATCAGCGTATAAAACAAGATCAATTTTGAACCTATCTTCATCTTTTAAAACTTTATTCTGACATGATATAACCCACACCGACAACGGTATGAATCAGTTTATGCTCAAAGTTTTTATCCACCTTTCCACGCAGATAATTGACATAGACATCCACAATATTGGTATTTGTATCAAAATTCTTATCCCACACATTTTTTAGCAGTGTCATCCGACTAATCACCACGTTCTGGTTGGTCATAAAATATTCTAAAAGACGATATTCCGTTACGGTAAGATCAATATTCGTTTCTCCCCTCAGAGCCTTCCGCCGACCGCAATCAAGAGTCAGATCTCCGCATTTTAGAATCTTCACATCATTAACCTCAGACGTTCTTCTAAGCAGCGCATTGATACGCGCCTCAAGTTCTCTGAAGCTGAACGGTTTCACCAGATAATCATCTGCTCCGGCCTCAAGGCCCTTTACCACATCCTCAGTTGTACCAAGAGCCGTGAGCATGATAATAGGAGTTTTATAGCCAAAAGTCTTACGATACATGGAACAGAGTTCCAGACCATTCATTTTAGGCATGATGATGTCGAGAATGAGGAATCCGAACTCAACGTTCTGAGCTTGTGCCCATCCTTTTTCTCCATCATAAGCTACAATCACGTCGTGACCGAGTTCCTTTAGTCCTCTCTCTATGAACGAAGCTATATTTACCTCATCCTCAACTAATAGTATTCGCGCCATAATATTATCTGTGTATTCTTTGATCGATGCAAAAATAGCAAAAATCTATCATATATTTTGTTATCAATTCCATATTATTCCGAAAAAAGAGAATCGGCCTCACCGATAGTCATACTCATCGGTGCGGTCGATCCATAAGCAAACATTACGCTGTTTTCCATCAGCAATAATGGCATTACCCTGAATACTTTCGTTTTCATCATCTAAAAAATAAATTTATAACGTCTGCAAAAGTATTCAGAAGTTGACGAACAATAAAACTTATCTGATTATAATCTGTTTATGCTAAATTAGAAAGTAATTAGAATAATCGGTTCACTATGCACCCAACAGTTTGCTTACGACATCCAGCAACTGCTTTACCACCTGTTTATTCGGAAAAGGTATGCGCAATGAGACTTCACCAGTCTCCTTGTCTTCAACAACCAAGTTACTAACAAACTTCTCTGTTTCCTCGGGCGATTTCAATGTTTCCGACAATCGTGACAAAAATGAAATGCCATCCGTAACTAGTTGCTGCTGCAAATTACCACCTGATCCTGTTTCAACATCTTGGGCTGGAAGTGATAAAGATTCTGAGACCCGCTGAGTTTCCGAATTCATCGAAATCTCTTCGTAATTTTCTTCTGGAAGCGTCTCGGAAACAGATTCTTGGGTTTCTTCTTTTGGCTTTTCTTCCAATGGCATTTCTGTGTCGGCCATTTCTACCACCTGCTCCCCGGTTGTCGGATCTTCGTTATCATCTGCCATCACATCTCCAATGGTATCCATAAGTCTAGAGAACTTATTATCATCCATGAATACGCTATCATCACCTTTATCTAGCACACCTTCAAACATTGACGATTTAAACTTCAATTTACCAAGCATCTGCTCTTCAATTGTATTAGGAGCTACTAGATTTATGACCTGTATATTTTTCTTTTGACCGATCCGGTAGATACGTGCTATACGCTGTTCAAGGACTGCAGGATTCCACGGCAAATCAAGATTGATGACCACCGAAGCCACCTGAAGGTTAAGGCCTGTACATCCGGCATCAGTAGAAAGGAACACACGACTTTCCGGATTATCCGTAAAATCGTTTACGGAATCCTTTCTGCTCGAAGCCGACATACTTCCGTTAAGATTGTCATAACGGATCCCTTTATTCTCAAGTTCCCTAGCCACAAGTCTGGTCATCCTCTCCCACTGACTGAATATCACAACTTTATCATCACCGCCGCTGAATATTCCGTCAAGAATGTTCATCGTCTCCTCAATCTTCGTATCAAACCTCGTTTTCTGATCAAGTATATATGTACTGTCGCAAAGCATACGCATCTGGGACAGACAGAGGAGCAAACGTCTTCTGTCTTTTTCTGATAGAAAATGTGCTTTGTTCCATTTCTGAATGATTCTGCCGACAATATATTTCAATTCGTCATGCATCCTCATCTGCTGTTTCGTTACTGGTATGAAAAGGTTTTTATCAATACGTTCCGGCAACTGCAGTGCCACATCCTTCTTTCGGCGACGTATAAGAATATCACTCAACTTATCACCGATGCTGTTCAGATTCTTATAACCTAGCATCTTCCCGTTCTCATCCGTAATGATATACTTGTCCTTGAATTTATAGTAAGGGCCAAGACAAAACTGGTCGACAAATTCCATCACCGAATATAGTTCCTCCAACTTATTCTCAAATGGAGTTCCTGATAATATCACAGAATATCGAGAATCAATTCTTCTGGCTGCGATGGATATTTGTGTGTTCCAGTTTTTTAACCGTTGCACTTCATCCATGATAACCATATCCGTAGTCAGCGAACCGAGTATTTTAATGTCATTGCAGGCACTGTTGTAGGACACTATTTTATAAGCATCCTGCGATGAATACATGTATTTTCGTTTAAGATGATTGCCTTCAATGACAGTTGCCGTGGTATCAGTGAATTTTTCTATCTCGCGTTTCCACTGATATTTTAGGGATGTAGGACAGAGTATAAGAATTGAATCTACCAGTCCTTCTTTTCTCAATAGTTCGGCGGTGCCTATCGCCTGAATGGTCTTGCCAAGTCCCATCTCATCGGCGATTACTGCTCTTCCTGCTTTAGCAGCAAAGCATATACCCTCTTTCTGATAATCGTAAAGCTTTGTTTTAAGGAGATTGGCAATATCTATATTACTATATCTGTTAATAATTTCCTTACGCTGTAAATTTTCCCTTTTATCGACTACGAAATCCAATGCATCCTTATAACATCTGAATGTATCATCAATATTCAATGCGGCTTTCAGAAAATCACCAAAATATCTATATGATTTATCCAAAAGAACTCCATCGGAATCAAAATATTTAGAAGCCAAACTACGAAAAGTATCAGCATTGTCCGATCCTATTCTAATACGTACCTGACGCTCCGCTCTGTATGACAGATACACAGATGTATAGGAAGGCGCTTCGGAATGAACATGACGCTTACTGCTTCCACCAAGCCAATGTTTCACAGCTTCCACATGTTTGCATGTACCCAACTGTGATGTTTTAAAGTCCATACATGAACAGTAGTTCCATTCGCTTTTTGCCCCGCGATAAACCACCTTATATTCTTGTTCCGACTTTGGATTTCGCACGCAATATTCTCCAGGCCTCAGCTCGTCATCGACACAGCTTATTACAAATTTTTCCAGCAATGCCACTTGTTTGCGCAATGCTATCTGCCACTCTTCAAGTGACATCTTTTCTGGTTTTACCTGATAGGATATTTTATTTTTAACCGACTTTTTCTTTGTCTTTTTACTTTTAGTAGATTGCTGTTTTTCCATCTTATTTATCTAATGACATAATACATGCTGCAAAATTAATAAAAATGCAGTATAAAGTCAATTGAAACAATTATTATTTTACTCTTCTCAGGACTAATATTTCACCTGGTTCTTCACGAGTTTATCAACGTCATACGGGCTAGGTTCACCACCCAGATAGCGATGGAACCAGTCCAAATGGGCGGCATAATATAACGGCATGGATTTTATATTGCTGGGCCAGTGACCGTCATTTTTCAGAATAATCAGTCGGGAAGGTATGCCGAGAGTCTGCAAGGTACTAAAATACTGAAGACTCTGCGTGTAGGACACACGGAAATCCAGCTGTCCCGTAAGGATCAGCGTCGGTGTTGAGAAATTCTTTACGTATTCTGAGGGTGAGAATTTCTTATATAAGTCGGAGTTCCAAGGCTGACCGTTGAGTTCAAAATTAGGGAACCATAGTTCTTCAGTGGCACCCCACATCGACCTCAGGTCGAAAAGTCCCATTGTCGAAGCCAGACATTTAAAACGCTTTGTCTTTGCCTGAAACCAGTTCATCATATATCCGCCGTATGACCAGCCCATCGCTCCCATTCGCGTAGAGTCTACGTAAGACAACTTTGAAAGAGCATCTGTAACCTTCATCAGGTCATTGAACGGCTTTCCACCCCAATCTTTAGAGATACCAAGGGTAAAGTCCTGACCATAGCCTGTTGAACCGTGAGGGTTGGGATATGCCAGCACATAACCTGCTGCGGGATATACCTGCCAGTCTGGCCTGAACGAGTTCATCCATTGCATCTGAGGTCCACCATGCACATTCAAAATCAGCGGATATTTCTTTGACGGATCAAAGTCATGCGGTTTTACAATAAACACTTGAACCTTACGGCCATTGCTGCCTTCTACCCACATCATTTCCGACGGACGTATATCCACGCTGTCTTCTATATCTTTGTTGAGGAACGTGAGTTGCGTAACTTTATTCTTATTTAATGGCTGTTTGTAAAGGGCACTGGGTTTCCCTGTAGTGCTATAGGTGTAATAGATGTTCCCTTTGGAATCCAGATCAAACTCCGCCACAGCCTTGTCGGCCACCACTGTCTCTACCTTTTCATTGGATATATTGATTTTATACACAGGTTCATAACCTTCTTTTTCGTAAGTGAAATAGATCGTCTTTGAATTTTTGTCCCATTTCATCGCATCTGCCCAGTTGTCAAGCTTGCTTGTGATGATGCGCGACGTCCTTGACTGACGGTCAAAGAGTGCTATTCTAAAAAGATCGGATTCGTAACCGGGAACTTTCTGCATGCGATATGCAATGTATTTTCCATCCGGCGAGTACATGGGCGATCCATCCCAGGCCTCATTGGCTTTTGTTATATTCACGGCTTCACCTCCGGTGACCGGCACGAGAAACAGATCAGCATTGGTGTTGGCCTCAGGATGGTCTGTATGATTTGACACGTAACACAACTCCTTACTATCAGGTGAGAAACAGAAACCATCTCCACCACCAAGCATGAATATCGGTGACTCAAAATAACCGGGAGTCAAATCTTTATAGCTCTTTTTTGCTATATCATAGAGGATGATGTGCGAGCATTTGCCTGCAGAATATTCAGTCCAGTGACGATAAAGAAGATGATCTGCCAGATATGCCTGCACAGGGCCATTGCTTGCGATGGAATCGGCAAGTTGATTTGCCTTACTGTCAGCACCACATTCGGGATAAACCTTTGCCGTGAAAGCTATCAACTGATTGTCCGGTGAGAGCACAGGAGCATCCACACCCATAGAAAAATCGGTGAGCTTCTCTGACTTTTTGTTTTCTAATGAATAACGGTACATCTGACTGCTTCCACTCTCTGACGACACATAATAGACATCTTTGCCATCCTTTCCCCAAACCGGACTATATGATTTACGATCTGTGGTCAACTGGGTCACATGACTTCCATCACAATTCATCACGTAGACATCAATCATTGTTTTAGCTTTCGACAGATCCGATGCACTCTGAGCATAAGCTATCTTTGTGCCATCAGGAGATACCGTAATCCCTGAAACAGATCGCAGCCTATACAAATCTGCTATCGTAAATACACGTTTCTGGGCAAACATACATGCCACAGACAATGTTGTTAACAATACAGTTAAAAAAAATCTTCTCATAATTATATTTACTTTTGGTATTTTAATACTGCAAATATACAGACAATTCACCGATAAAAGAAAGAAACGATTAATTAAACGATAAAATCCTTCCTTCTTCACTCACTGAATATTGAGTGGTCAAACTTTTAATGAAACCGTCTGTCTTACTCTTTCCTGCTGTAATTACATGGTACTGCTGATTTACATTTACCTTTAGTGGCACAAGAGTTCCACCGACAGCGTAATTCCACATCTCACCACTACGACCGATGATCTTACTGTCAATCAGATCACCATCTTTTGTATAGGTAATCATAACAAGATCGTTATATGGCCAGTATTCATCGACGGTCTTTCCACATACTTTCTGAAGAAAGGCCACGATGAATGATGGCTGTTCTATGATATACTCAGGTGCATAATGAATGCTTTTTGACTCGCATTCACAATCAAAATCCTTTGGAATATAACGGGCCACGCAGTTATCATCCATAAATTTATTTCCGGTTGCCGACAGGATCATGTTCCCGTTTATCAGACTATCGTTAAGCTGCGCCCCTTTCCATGCCGAAAACATCTTCAGATAATTACGGAATGACACTTTCTTAGGCTTAGGGGTCTTTGTCTTCTGTGAGGCTGTGCTTTGTGGGATATCAACAGGAACAGTAGCAGTACGAATAGTTCCGTAGTCTCCAAAGGAGGTACGAGTGAATTCTGTGGGTTTTGAACCGGGTTGCCCAACAAAGCTATTCGACAAGTTTGCTTTTTTTATATCCTCCAGAGCCAGAGGCGTGACAGTACCACGGATATCATGCACCCACGTGTCCATTCCCATCACGATAGTAGCGTTATCGAGAATCTTTCCCGCATTCGTATAGGTAATCACCTCATAGGAGTAAAATGAAGCATTGGGATCTGTTCTGTTTACCGACTGATGGTAGAGGAAAGCCACGATAAAATGGGGCTTTTTAATCATATACGTTGGTGTATAGGTCTCCACTAGTATATCCCCTGCTGTCTGTGACCAACGGGGAATAAACTGCATGGATAATGCCCTATCCAGTTTTTTCGTCTTGCCAAAGGATTCGTTACTTGCTCCATAGAAGATCTTCGACGTGATGGTTTTACCTTTCCATACCTTAAACTTGGCGAGGTATGAACTGAACGACTGGGCCTCGACCGTGAAGGCGAAAAATGATAATAGAATGCAGATACACGATACCTTTAGTTTCATTACTTGTATTGATTGATTTTGGAGGGCAAAAGTAAGAAAAATGTTTGTAATACAGAATGAAACCGTTATATTTTTAATCTGCTAGCGATACTATTTTAGCAAAATCTGATTAGAAAGAACGACTCTATCATTCTTCAAATCTACTTTGCACATACTTTGGTAATGTTTTTTTTAAATTGGCAAATGAAGAACACTGCAATCAATACCAAATTTTTCAAAATTGTGGAATTTTACATTTCTTATCTTTTTATCCGCTAAAATAATGAAAGAATCTGGAAGGATTCCCTTTATAGGAACAAAGAAACTGAATTCCACCTTCGTAACAATACCTTTACTCAACACAATTTTTATTGAAATGACAATTTTACTATCCGAAGCTTCTCCCAACATCATATTTAGTTGTTTTTCAGACAACAAGCTCATTGTGTTCAGAAATTCTTCTCTTACAGTTTTTAACCCATCACTTGCATATTCAGAACCGTTGTACGAACTTATTCTGCCCTCCTCGACTTCATCAATTTTTGGATAAATAGTTGTATCAAGTTCATTCCTATAAAGATGGACTGAAGTATAACCTTCATGTACAGACCAAATAACGCGATCGGCTGAATGATTGTTCATTCTCGTATGGCATGACACTCTGCCATTATTGTCTTCACAAGTTCTTTTTATCTTGTTTATCTGTCCACAACATCCATGAATCGGAGATAAGAGGAATATAAAAGTGATTATATTTACAACACGAAATCTTTTCATTTAACAAAATTATTATTAAACGTCAGTTGGATAAAGTTTAATTTATTGATTATTAATCAAATACAGATACTATTTTGGCAAAGTATCTTTCCGGAAGTATATCGGCAAAGTTATCTTTTGTGATATCAGCTCGTCGTCACATCTTGCCGGAATCCATCTGGGAAGGATACTGACAATCCGTAATGCTTCCATATCAAGTTCAGGGCTAACCGATTTGACAACTTTCCCTTCACTCACAGTGCCGTCGGCATTAACAGTAAATGTAACGATGACTCTAACAGAATTATCTTGACAGGCCACGCCATTCTTTCTATCAAATATTGGATAACGGCTGTTTTTAGATATAAAGTCAAACATAGCATCCTGACCTCCGGGAAAGGATGCATTGGATTCATTTAACAAACACACAAAAGGCCTTGGAGAGTATTTAATATGCTTGAATACATTCCAGGCTTCATCCGCTCGGTATCTCTTCACATTTTCATCCGAATTTACATATAATGTAGCATTACAACCAATAAAGCTCTTCTCTTGAGCATTAGCCGGAGGATCTTCCACATTGACAGAATCCAGATTAACGCACCCTTTAAACACTTCGACGCCGTAATTGCCCATTGTCCAGTAAAACGTAATACTTCTCAGTCGGGTATGGTTGAGAAAAGCCCTGTCGGCTACCCTGCATACATTATACAGTTTGCCATTATGAGACACGGTGTGCGGTATATCAACCGTCACAAAAGACTCATCGCATCCACAAACCTCCACATAATGGGTCTTGTAATTCCGGTATATAATCCCTTTTTTAAGGAATTTACCGGGAACCAATTTGTCTTTAGCACTATCAACAGATACTGGTTTATCTGCTGAATTCTGACAGAAAGCCATTGACAGTGACAAAAATGAAACCATTAACAACAATAATCTTTTCATGTTCTTAAATTTATTTGTTAATTACAGATATTTAAAGTGAGACAAAAGTAATCAAACCAGATGACCTTTGCAATACCAGTCATCATCTTGACACAAGAAGAACAAATAAGTACATTGATTGTCAGCTAGTTGTGAAAATATCAAATAGATCTTTGACACAATATTGATTCCACTAAATGAGTTATCAGATTGACTGACAGACTCTTTGGCGTGGAATCATTATCCGATAGGCTGGTGACGGAACCCTATCAGATACCTTTCCGTATCCAAATGCTCCTTTCCCGATGTTTTTCCCTGTAGGGGAAAAGATGTGCCCCTACAGGGGAAAAGATCTTCCCCTATAGGGGGAACATAATAAGAGATGCCTTTCGGCTAAGCTAAGATTAGCGTTTGGCCTTGATTAGCTAATGATAAACATAGACATAAATGATCATAAGGAAAATAGTATCACAAGTCTTCATCATATATACCTATAAGATTGTCTCCACGGATTAGTCATTAAGAATCAACATATTAAGAGCAATCGTGGAGGTTAACTGCAATGACAATTTTCTTTTAATTTGCCTAGAATATGATCTACTTAAATGACAAGAAGGAGACAATGAATATTTCAAAATTAAATCGTAATAAAAATGGATTATTTTTTGTTCATCCCCGAACTTAGATTATCTTTGCATCACAAATTAATCGACTATGAATAAGATTTCTGCACTTATCATAATAACAATCACGATGATGATTTCGGCTTGCAACGGTGACAAGACGGATCAAAAACTTATTTCTATTGATTCTACACTGAGGCATCACCCCGACTCTGCATTCAAACTACTCAACGGCATCAAGTCTCAAAAGGATTTTACGGAAGAGGAAAAAGCATATTATGGTCTGCTACTAACCGAGTCAGCATGGCGAAGTCATTCACACCTTACGTCTGACCTCCTGATAAGAGAATCGGAAGAATACTATTCAAAACACGATGGAATCGAGAAAAAAGCACGTTCTTCACTCTATCGGGGTGTCTTGCTCATGAACAAGAAGCAGTATTCGAAGGCTGTATCTTACTTAAAAAAGGCAGAAAGTATGATCGATCAACTTCACGACCCACATCTCATTTACCAGATTTACGCATACATCGGCTGGATGAATGAATGTAACGGCGCCGACGGAATGGCTCTCACCTATTATCGGCGTGCATACGAATATGCAAAAAACATTGTTGATAAGAGGTGTATGCTGGAAGCTCTGCTTAATGAGAGCAATGTACTATCGAGCATGGGTCACGACAAGGAATCGTATAGAATAAACCGTATGGCTGCAAGATTCATCAATATCGCAGACAGTCAGCAGAAATCAAGGATCTATAAGAATTTTGCACTCCATTTCGTTATGACAGATTCGCTGAAAGATGCCGATGAATACGGAAAAATGGCACTGAATTTTGCCTGTGACACAGGTTCTGTTAATGGGGCTTTGTCTATCCTTATCTACTTATATAGTAAAGATGGGAAAAGCGACTCCATCACATCGTTACTTACACAATATACCAAAATCAGTAATCCGATATTGAAATATAACCAACTACGTGTCATCTATGAATATGCGATGAAAGAAGGCGATTATCAGAAAGCACTCGAAGCATACCGACAACTAGCTGAGCTAAGTGACTCCTTTAAAGTTTCGAGGAACCATTCCGAGATAATCGATATCCAAAACAAATATGACCAAGAGGTAGCGAAGAGAGAAAAATCAGAGATGATACTATGGTACTCTATTGCCATCATCATTCTGCTAATTCTGATCTTCACCTTAGCAGTATGGTTTTACTATAGAATGCAAAACCTATACAAGAGATACCACAATGGAATGAATGAGATAAAGCAGGAAATGACAGACAAGCTGTACGATAAAAACGGTACAATCGTTGACTTACAGTCTCGAATTAAAATGTTGAGTGAATCTGTGAACGCAAAAATAGAAAGGATCGACCAACTAAAAAGACAGATAAAAAAACTTCCGTTTAGCCATAGCGAATACGATCTAAATGGAATTTACGACTATATATCATCGATGAAATCGGGCATAGATATACTCTATGCCATTCTTAATGGCAGTAATATCAGTCAGTATGGGAAAAAAGAAGAAACAGACGTCACCAAAATACTTTGGTTGACAGACAAAGAGTTTGCCTTACGCCTTGAAAAGGCAAGTCAGCCCCTCACTCCAAAAGAGACATTTTTCTGCATCATGGAGAGATATGGGAAAAGCGACGCCGAAAAAACACTTGCCTTTCATTGCACCGACCAAGCACTAAGATCTATCAAAAGCCGGTTGAGTAAGAAAATGGAATGGAACAGGATGATCAATCATGCACAATCTAAAAATGAAGATGATCAATCTTCTCTTTGAGATACTCGCGAAACTCGGGAGATTCCAGCACTTTAATATCCTCAAAAAGTCCAAGGACGAAGCGACCTACTCCTTTATAACTGCATACATCGGTAGAAAAAACCCAGTATTCATCGCTCTTCTGAGAGATATATTTCTCTGATTTAGGGTATTCCTCTTTTAGAATATTATAGGAGAGGCGGCCAAGACGGAGCTTGACGGGGAAGCGCTCCTCCCCACTAAACTGGAAAAGGTCGGTATAGACCTGCTTATGTTTACTCTCATTGCTCCAAAGCAAATCCAGAAGTTGTACATCGCCCATACGCGATACTTTAAAACTCTTATTCATTCCGGATTTCAATTCATAACAACGCACATCTTCATTGCCGTTAAGAAAAAGAAAAGGTTCTACAATACGATCCGAAGTGGTATCGCTATGTGGAGATGAGTAATTGCAGATCTTGACCTGACGGTGTTCTTTAATGGCATCGTAAATGGCACCGATATTCTTTGCTGTCTGTTTATTGACATCCACGTTCGACAGAATATCAAAATCATATAGTTTGTCCAGCTTGTTTTTGAGATTACGGATCTGAACACTTGTATTACTTGCTGAAGATAGTACCTGACGTAAGATAACAGCTTCGTCTTCGGTAAAATGGACTAATTCTGTAATATTTTTAAAGAAAGGGGAGTCTTTATCAAGACGATAGACCTGTCCTTTCTTCTCTACGATAAACCCGTTCTCCTTAAAGCCTTCGATATAATAGTAGAGGTTCCGACGGGAGATCTCAAGACGGTCACAAATCTCGTCTAGAGTATACTCACGATTCTGAGTGAGGAGAATCATCAGTCGCAGCTGGCGGTCAAACTTGTCTAAGCGCATTCTTAATAATGATCAGAAATCAAAGGAGAGTTGTCCGTCACCCAGAAGATTATATGACTTTCGATGAAATGGGGTAATTCCATACTCTTTTATCGCCAATCTATGCTTCTTCGTAGGATATCCCTTATTGTTTTTCCAGTCATACTGAGGGTACTGTTCTGCAAGTTCGTTCATATAATCATCACGGTAAGTCTTAGCCAGAACACTTGCTGCAGCAATAGATAGATATTTTCCATCTCCTTTTACAATTGTAGTATGGGGAACCTCCCCATATTTTTTGAATCTGTTTCCATCGACAATAATATATTCTGGCCGTAATTTGAGTTGATCGAGTGCACGGTGCATGGCTAGGATACTGGCGTTGAGAATATTTATTTTATCGATTTCATCGGCAGTAACAATACCAACAGCCCATGCAAGAGCATCACGCTGGACAATCTCACGAAGTGCATAGCGGCTTTTCTCTGTCAGTTTCTTTGAGTCGTTGAGTTCTTCATTGCTATAGTCTTTCGGCAAAATCACTGCCGCTGCAAACACGCTACCGGCAAGACATCCTCTTCCGGCCTCATCACAGCCGGCCTCAACTAAATCTTCTTGATAATATGGTTTAAGCATTTTCTTATTGTATTAAAAAGATGTTACTATAATTATTAAATAACATCACAAAGATAACCATCATTTCTTAATTATCAAAAGATGAAGATAAATAAATCATCTAAATAATCCATTTGTCATCATAAACATGATTATCATATTGTTTTTTTATTACCTTTGCAATGAATCTAACAAAATCCTTAATCTAATGAACAAACTTAAGTACCTGTTAAGCTCACTACTATTCGTTCCTACTTTTCTCTTTGCACAAAATGAGAATAGTGGATTTAAGTTTACCCAACCTCTTTATGGAGCGGCGTATTACAGCGAATATACGCCAACCGACCGATTGGATGAAGACATCAAACTGATGAAAGAGGCACATCTATCGGTCGTGCGTATCGGTGAATCTACATGGTCATTGTACGAACCTCAGGACGGTGTATTCAGATTCGAATGGATGGATCGTATCATCGACCATCTGCAGAAAGCCGGAATAAAAATAATTTTGGGAACTCCAACTTATTCCATACCTGCCTGGATGGCACATGAACATCCGGAAATCCTGTCACAGACTGTGGATGGTAAACAGAGCCAGTATGGTATCCGTCAGAATATGGATCTCATGAACCCTACTTATCGCAAATATTGTGAAAGGATTATCAGGAAAATGATGGAACGCTATGCAAAAAATCCCGCAATCATCGGATTCCAAGTAGATAATGAGGTGGAAGCACGCGGAATAGACAATCAAGATTACTTCGAAGGATTCAAAGATTATATCAAGGAGCAATTTCACAATAACCTGGATTCACTCAACCGACGTTGGGGTCTCAATTACTGGGGCATGAATATCAACTCATGGGATGAATTTTACGACAGAAAAGGTGTAACGAACCCCTCTTATAAATTATGGTGGGAACGATGGAATCGGAAGGTTACTGCTGATTTTCTGAATTTCCAGGCAGACATTGTGAACGAATATAAACGGAAAGACCAATTTGTCACACACTGTTTCATGCCTTACTTCTGTAACATTGATCAGGTAGAAGCCTTCCGTCAGATGGATTATCCGGCCATCAACGTATATTATAACATGCAGGATGCTCAGGATGGACAATGGATTGGATATGCTTGTGACTACATGCGCCGTTTATGCAAGCACCAAAACTTTCTTGTGACCTAGACAAATGCTCAAGGCACAGGATGGAGCAGCCGTGACCAATGGCCTCCATACGACGGACAGTTGAGACAGAATATGTATGCCTTCTTATCTAATGGTGCAAACATGGTGGAATACTGGCACTGGAGCACGCTACACTACGGACAAGAGACCTATTGGCGAGGATTATTGGGACACGACATGCAGCCTAATCGGGTTTATGCGGAATTCCAGAAAGGAGCGAAAGAACTCGATGAAATCGGCAAGAAGCTTGTAAATATTAAGAAGCATAACCGTGTGGCCGTGCTTTTCAGTCATGATTCCAAGCATGCTCTCGACTTCATGCCTTATACCAATGGCGACCAATATAAGGATAACTTTGTTTATGAAGCTCTTTATCGTCAGAATATTGAATGTGATATTATCCCTTGCGATAAAATTCAAGATTTCAGTGGATATGACATGCTGGTTATACCATCTTTATATGTAGTTACAGACGCCCTGTTGAACAAAATCTCCGATTTCGTCAAGAATGGGGGTGAGGTTGTGATGCTGTATAAAAGCGGATACTGCGATCAAGATGACGACGTACGGACCAGTCTTGCTCCCGGCCCTCTGACAAAGGCATGCGGATTTACTTATCAGGAGTTTTCATCCATTAACCACCTTAATCTCAAATCTAACGAGTTAGGAGCAAAAGACAACAGTGTGAATACCTGGATGGAATTTCTGCGTCCAACAACTGCAAAGGCTTTAGCCTACGTTGATCACCCATTCTTTGGAAAATGGCCTTGTATCACAGAAAACAGTTATGGCAAGGGACACCTTATTTATATAGGTGCGGTTCCTTCACAGAATCTCCTTCAGACTATCATCGCAAGAGCAGCAGAGAGAAAGAACTTGAATGAACTAGGTAAGAAATACCAATTCCCCGTGATTCTACGCAATGCCGAAAATCAGGAACATAAACAACTCCACTATCTGTTCAACTACTCTGCCGAACCAAAGACAATAAGCTATCCCTATAAGGCAAGTACATCACTACTTGACAACCAGAAGTTGAATAAGGATTCGGAGATAACCATTGAACCGTGGGGAGTAGTTATCGGCGAGGAAAAATAAACTGAAGAAAAACTTTAGTATCAAAGATTATACATCTATGAAGGAATAGAAAATCATCGCATGATTTAACAAAAAAAGTTGATTATTGAACTGATTTTGCACAAATCGGTTGTTTCTTTGCATCATAATCAATAACAATTAAATTATAAAGCGATGAAAAAAGAGATGATGATGACAGCAGATGCTGCAGATACAAAGAATTTTTTCGATTTGTTGAGAAGCTACAATGAATGGGCAAAACAGCCTATCGTTATATTAAGCAACTACTATTCAAAGATCCTGGAAGAAAAAATAAGCGTTAAGCAGACTCTTTTACTGCTCAACGCTCAAATATCTTTTGTCTTTGCTATATTTCCGGCCAACTTCTCACTAATTCTGAGATTCCTGTTTATTGTATGGTTCACAACAGCAGTAGTCCAATGCAAACGTAGTGGACTTAAAACATCTGACGGACACGATTGATTCCGGCAACGAGAGTATCAATTTCTTCTTTTGTATTATAAAGAGCGAAAGAAGCACGCACTGTTCCTTCGATGCCAAGACGTATCATTAGTGGTTGTGCACAGTGATGGCCTGTACGTACAGCTATTCCCAGACGGTCAAGAAGTGTGCCCATATCGAGATGATGGATATCTCCGACGAGGAAGGAGACCACAGCATCCTTATGCTCTGCCTCACCAAAAATCCTCATTCCATCGATAGCTTTCATCTTCTCCATCGCATATCTTGTAAGTTCCTGCTCATAAGCAGAGATTTGATCCATCCCCAAAGATGAAACATAATCAAGAGCTTTTGCAAGCCCTGTTGTTGCTACATAATCGGGAGTACCGGCCTCAAACTTAAACGGCAGTTTCTCAAATACGGTTTTCTCAAAGCTCACACTCTGTATCATCTCACCGCCACCTTGATAAGGAGGTAGTTTGTCCAGCCATTCTTCTTTACCATAAAGGACACCAATTCCTGTAGGACCGTAAATCTTATGTCCACTGAATACAAAGAATTCACAGTCCATATCCTGCATATCCACCTTAAAGTGAGGTGTACTTTGTGCTCCATCCACCATAACAGGAACCCCATGGTCATGGGCTGTCCTGATCATATCTTTGACGGGATTGACGGTTCCAAGAACATTACTTACCTGAGTAACGCTGACAATCTTTGTACGCTCATTAAATAATTTTTCGTATTCATCAAGAAGCAGTTCTCCACGGTCATTCATCGGTATTACCTTAATGGCAATACCTTTTCGTGCAGCAAGAAGTTGCCAAGGCACAATATTAGAATGATGTTCCATCGTTGAGATAATGACCTCATCACCTTCCTTCATAAATTCATCACCGAATGAAGAGACAATGAGATTAAGACCTTCGGTCGTGCCACGCGTAAAGATGACCTCATTCGTAGAACGGGCATTGATAAAATGCCGTACCGTCTCACGAGACGCCTCATGTAACTCTGTTGCCTGTTGTGAAAGGTAATGTACGCCGCGATGCACATTTGCATTGACAGAATAATACTCATTAGCGATGGAATCGACAACTATACGCGGTTTCTGGGTAGTTGCAGCATTATCTAGATAGACAAGCGGACGATCATATACCGTACGTGACAGAATCGGAAAATCTTCTCGAACTTTATTGATATCGTACATATTACAATCTTATTTACACAGTTTACAACCCTCGCACTTATTCAATTCACCACGGAAGCGCTTTTCAAGCAGATGGTGAAGACGGTCACGTAAAGGTTCCACCTTAATCTGGTCTATAACTTCGGCAGCAAAAGCAAACTGTAGCAGGAATTTAGCCTCATCGAGTGATATTCCGCGTTGACGCATGTAGAATAAAGCCGCATCATTTAGCTGACCGACAGTACTGCCATGCGCGCATTTCACATCATCGGCATAGATCTCGAGCATCGGCTGAGTATACATACGAGCCTCTTTCGTCGCGCATAAATTGCGGTTTGTCTCCTGAGAAACAGTCTTCTGTGAACCCTCACGAACAAGTACACGTCCGGCAAAAGCTCCAACAGACTGATCATCAAGAACATATTTATATAGTACATTACTCGAACAATGTCCTGTCTTATGGTCTATCAGCATATTATTGTCAACATGCTGGTTTTTATCAACAATGATACATCCATACATATTACACTCCGCACCCTCTCCATTGAAGGTAAGATCCGTACGATTGCGTGTAACACCATTATGTAAAGTAACAGAATTATGACAGACACGGCTACTTGACTGTTCATCAATATATAGATTGCTGAAACGTACATTCTTAAGATGAGTCTCCTCAAGACAGTACAAGTCTAACTGAGCGTTATCTCCGACAAAAGCCTCTATGACCTGAGTAGTCAGGAAACTACGGTCATCAGCCGAATGATCGCAGAAAAGGATCTTAACTTCAGCACCCTCTTCGACCACAATAAGCACACGACGATTTGACATAAAGTCAACATCAGAACGCTGAATATTGATCACCTGAAGTGTACGTTCCATCTTCACATTCTTAGGCACATATACCACAAGACCATCCTGAGCGAGCATGGTGTTAAGGGCTGTAATAGCATCATCCTCCGTTTTAGCCAATTTTGCATAGTATTTCTCGATGAAATCGGGATTTTTTGCAGCTACTTTAGATAATGAATCAACGATAACGCCCTCGGGAAGGTGCCCTTTTGGCTGTACCTTATCATAAAACATATCATTAACGACGAAGTAAAGTAACGTACTCATGTTAGGTACATCACACTTAAAGACATCGTATGGATTGACCGGTATGTCAAGACGGTTAAGATTCAGACCATAATTCGGCGCAAAGAGAGCAGATACGTCTGTATACTTGTAACGTTCAACCTTCTTTGTCGGAAAGCCGAGACGTTTGAAGTCATCGAAAGCCCTGTCGCGGACAACATTCATTGCATCCGCACTATGATTGCAGATCATAGATCGACACTCATTATACAGGTCTATATATTGTTTCTCACTATCCATAAATTACTCCTCTCCTATTTCGGCCTTAATCCAGTCATAACCTTTTTTCTCAATCTCTTCAGCAAGTTCAGGACCGGCGGTCTTCACGATTCGTCCTTTATATAAGACATGAATGATATCCGGTTTGATTATCTCGAGTAAACGCTGATAGTGAGTAATGACAATGCAACTGGTCTCAGGAGTTTTTAATTTATTCACACCCTCAGCCACGATACGGAGCGCATCAACATCAAGACCAGAATCTGTCTCATCGAGAATGCTTAATTTAGGTTCAAGCATAGCCATCTGGAAGATCTCGTTACGTTTCTTCTCACCGCCGCTAAAGCCTTCATTGACAGAACGGTTAGCCAATTTGTTGTCCAAGTCGACAACTTTACGTTTTTCACGCATCAACTTGAGGAAATCACCCGCACTCAATGGTGGTTCGCCATTGTATTTACGTTTTTCGTTGATGGCAGCACGCATGAAATTGGTCATGGACACGCCGGGTATTTCTACCGGATATTGAAAAGAGAGAAACAATCCTTCATGGCTGCGGTCTTCAGGTTTCATTTCCAACAAATCCTTGCCGTTGAAAGTTGCAGTGCCACTGGTTACTTCATAGAGTGGATTCCCTACGAGGACAGCACTAAGCGTACTCTTTCCCGAGCCATTTGGTCCCATAATGGCATGAACCTCACCAGTTTTTATTGTGAGGTTTATTCCTCTTAATATCTCTTTGTCGCCGATTTTGGCGTGAAGGTCTTTGATTTCTAACATAATATCTTGAATTATTAATTATTGTACGAATCGAATGCGAGAAAGATTTTATTCGGGCAATGTTGAATTTAAGTCAATTATCATATTAATAATGACTAGCCAACAGTTCCCTCCAGGGATACAGAAAGGAGTTTCTGTGCCTCAACGGCAAATTCCATCGGGAGTTTATTAAGAACCTCCTTTGCATAACCGTTGACAATCAGTCCCACAGCCTGTTCTGTCGGTATTCCTCGCTGATTACAATAGAAAAGCTGATCCTCACTGATTTTACTGGTAGTAGCCTCATGTTCCACCACAGCTGTATCATTATGAATATCCATATATGGAAATGTATGAGCGCCACATTCGCTTCCCAACAGAAGACTGTCGCAGGAACTGTAGTTACGGGCATTATCAGCAGAAGCTGCGGCACGTACAAGTCCCCGGTATGAGTTCTGGCTATGTCCTGCACTGATACCCTTACTGATGATCGTGCTCTTTGTATTCTTTCCTATATGAATCATCTTTGTACCGGTATCAGCTTCCTGATAATTATTTGTCACAGCAACAGAATAGAATTCTGCCTGTGAATTATCTCCGGTAAGGATACACGAAGGATATTTCCATGTAATTGCACTACCAGTCTCCACCTGAGTCCAGGACAGTTTACTGTTGACACCACGAAGATGACCACGTTTTGTAACCAAATTGAGAACGCCACCCTTACCGTTGGCATCACCCGGATACCAGTTCTGTACAGTCGAATATTTCACTTCGGCATTATCCTTGACAATAATCTCGACGATAGCTGCATGCAACTGATTCTCATCACGCATAGGAGCTGTACATCCCTCAAGATAAGAGACATAAGCATCATCTTCACAAATAATTAATGTACGTTCAAATTGCCCTGTATTACGAGCGTTGATACGGAAATAAGAACTTAATTCCATGGGACAACGAATACCTTTTGGAATATAAACAAACGAGCCATCGCTAAATACAGCACTATTAAGAGCTGCGAAAAAGTTATCTTTGTAAGGAACGACAGACCCTAAATATTCACGGATAAGTTCGGGATGATCCTTCACGGCTTCACCGATAGAGCAAAAAATGATACCTTTCTCGCGAAGTTTCTCTTTGAAGGTAGTTTTCACGCTCACAGAGTCCATGATAGCATCTACGGCAGTCCCACTCAGAGCCAGACGTTCTTCAAGAGGAATACCAAGCTTATCGAAAGTTTTGACAAGCTCAGGATCTATTTCCTTCTTCTTTTGGTCCTTCTTTGCCAATGGATCGGCATAATAAGAAATTGCCTGATAGTCGATCTCGGGTAAATGGACATGTGCCCATGTAGGCTGTTTCATCGTCAGCCAGTAGCGAAAGGCCCTTAGACGAAACTCAAGCAGCCATTCCGGTTCCTGTTTTTTCTGAGATATAAGGCGCACAACATTTTCGTTAAGCCCCTTGTCAATAATTTCTGTCTGCACCTCAGTAGTGAAGCCAAAAGCATACTTCTGCTCCGCTACCTGCTTTACAAATGAATTTTTCTCTTCCATAAAATCAACCTTTCATAAAAACCTTATTCTCTATTATGGATGGGGTCTACCCATGAGCATGATAACGATGTGTCGTCTTGTCACGAACCCCTTTGCTGTCAGTCTTATTGTTATTGCTTGGCATGACATGTTTAAAAGACCATCCAACGAAAGCCTTTGTTGGTGCATAGAATACAGATTCCTGACGTTGTTTCTGATCATCAATCATATGGATAAAAGCCATCACATTGACTAAGCAACTGAGCAATATCGCATATTTGACAAATGAAACACAGGAACCAAGTAAACCATTAAGCCCACCCAATCCCGTCTTTTCGACGGCATGTGAGAACATTCTGGCCAGGATGCCTAAGCCTACGGGCACAGCTATCCATAACAAGATGAATGCGAGAAAAGCTGCCAACGTTGGTGAATTTCCCAGATGTGGTGCCAGATAATCGCCAAGCCAACTGTACAGAAGAGTGGCGATAAAGATACCCAACACAAAACCTATCAGAGAGGCTAGTTCTTTAAAGAAACCGCTCTTCCAGCCTTTCCACAATCCCCAGGCAATTACAACGACAATAAACCCGTCAAGTATATTCATACTTTATTATAACTTCTGTTTTACTTCAATTTCTGTGTATGTCTCAATGATATCACCTGCCTGAATATCATTGAAGTTGACAAGGCTGATACCACATTCGAAGTTCACACCCACCTCTTTCACATCGTCTTTGAAACGTTTGAGGGCATTGATTCCTCCGGAATGAACTACGATACCATCGCGAACCAGTCTGGCTTTATCAGAACGGTGTACCTTACCGTCGGTGACAAACGCACCGGCAACAGTACCTACCTTCGTGATATGATAAACCTCACGTACTTCGACAGTACCGGTAACAACCTCCTTCTTCACCTTGTCAAGCATACCTTCCATA
>DAIOSW010000006.1:0-29785 GCA_036752365.1 Prevotella sp. | reverse complement strand
TTAAAAAGCCATCAAAGGAGGAAGGGACAGACACTCCGGTTAAAGAAAATGAACCCCCAATGGATGTTTTACGAGAAATCAGTGAGACCTCTGATAATGAAGATGTTTCGATAGATGAATCTGAACCTGAGGATCAGGAAGAACCCATTCATATCTTGTCTGAATCACCCGAAGAAACGAGTATGCCCGAAACTGTTGTGGAAGATGCCCCTTTAGAAGAGAAAACGATAACTGAAGAACCTGTATCTCAGGAGCAACCTGCCGATCAGCCAGAGGTAGCAGATCAGAATGAATCCGTTTGGGAAGAAGAGTCTGTAGCAGAGAAGACTGTTGAAAAGGAAACGGGGGATCACGAATTGGAAAAAGAAGTAGGTGGCGAAGATGAAGGTGGCGAAGATGAAGGTGACGAAGATGAAGGTGATGAAACTAAAAAAAGTCATAAGATAAATGATACTATCCTAATCATTGTCATTGCGTTAGTGTGCTTTGTCGGAGGTTATATGACGAGCGCTTTCTTCACTTTAGATAATTTAATATCCATTTTTAATTCTGAGCAAGTTGAAAAACCCGTTGCTCAAAAAAAAGTTTCAACTCCGCCGATAGAGAAACCCGTTGCGGTTACAAAAGCCAATCCGGTTCAGAAAAATGCTGGTGACCAGCCTAAAGTAAATGAGAATGCAGTCTCCACTCCTTCAAAAGAAGTGCCAGTAGAAAAATCACAACCTAAGAAAAACAGCACGAATTTTGATTCAGAGAAATATGACAATGCCAATAGGCAAGTAAAATACGGAGCATATCGCATTGTAGGAGTTGACAAGACTATAAAATTGAAGTTAGGACAGACTCTTAGCTATATAGCTCAACGTGATTTTGGATCAAAAGAGATGTTATGCTATATTCTTGCATTAAATGGGATGAATGCGGATACTCAGGTCAAAGAGGGCCAAACAATATTAATTCCAAAGTTGGAATTACGGCATAAAAGAGAAAAATAAATACTGATATTTGAAAAGTTTCTTAAAATGTAGGTTTTAAGAAACTTTTTTAATATAATTTAGATGCCTAGATTCGCCTTTCATCTATATAAATGGTACTTTTGCAAGTCAAATAGAAATAAGAAACAATAAATAATTAATTATGGCAGAAGCTATTGATATTCGTGAACTGAATATACGAATTGAGCAGCAAAGTGCATTTGTTACGAATCTGACTACGGGCATGGACCGTGTCATAGTGGGACAGAAACATTTAGTGGATTCACTCCTGATTGGTCTTCTGAGTGATGGTCATATTCTCTTAGAGGGTGTACCTGGATTGGCAAAGACATTAGCAATCAAAACTTTATCCCAGCTTATAGAAGCAAGGTATAGTCGTATTCAGTTTACCCCAGATCTCCTTCCAGCCGATGTTATTGGTACAATGATATATAGCCAGAAGGATGAAAAGTTCTTGGTAAAGAAAGGACCTGTATTTGCTAATTTTGTCCTTGCCGATGAAATAAACCGTGCACCGGCAAAAGTTCAGAGTGCACTTCTTGAGGCTATGCAGGAACATCAAGTTACGATTGGCAGTGAGACTTTTGGTCTACCCAACCCATTTTTGGTTATGGCTACTCAGAATCCGATTGAGCAGGAAGGTACATATCCATTACCTGAGGCTCAGGTGGATCGTTTCATGCTAAAGGTTGTTATTGATTATCCTTCTATTGAGGAGGAGAAGAAGATTATCCGTGAAAATATTGGAGGTGGGTTGCCAACGGTGACTCCGGTGACATCATCTCAGGAGATATTGGAAGCACGTAAGGTGGTTCGTCAAGTTTATCTTGATGAGAAGATTGAACAGTATATTGCTGATATTGTCTTTGCGACCCGTTATCCGGATCGATATGGACTGAAAGACATGAAGGGATTGATTGCCTTCGGTGGTTCTCCTCGTGCCAGTATCAATTTGGCATTGGCTTCGCGGGCTTATGCTTTCATCAAACGTCGTGGATATGTAGTGCCTGAAGACGTACGTGCTGTAGCACATGATGTACTCCGTCACCGTATTGGTTTGACTTATGAAGCCGAGGCTAATGATATTTCAAGTGAAGAGATCGTAAGTAAGATTATCAATAAAGTGGAGGTTCCTTAATGTACACCTCAGAGATACTCAAAAGGGTTCGTCAGATTGAGATTAAGACGCGTGGACTAAGCAATAATATATTTGCAGGTCAATATCATTCTGCTTTTCGCGGAAGAGGTATGGCATTCAGCGAGGTGCGCGAATATCAGTTCGGCGATGATGTACGTGACATCGATTGGAATGTGACGGCACGTTTTCATCGTCCTTATGTGAAAGTCTTTGAGGAGGAGCGTGAACTTACTGTGATGCTGCTTATTGATGTCAGTGGATCACTGGAATTCGGTACAGTAAAACAGATGAAAAAGGATATGGTCACTGAGATTGCTGCGACGTTGGCTTTTAGTGCCATCCAGAATAACGATAAAATTGGTGTCATATTCTTCTCTGATAAAATAGAAAAGTATATTCCTCCTAAGAAAGGGCGCAAACATATTCTGTATATCATCAGGGAAATGCTTGACTTTACCCCCGAGAGTCGTCAGACAGATCTGAAACAGGCTGTTGAATTCCTCACAAGTGTTTCAAAACGAAGATGTACAGCATTTATTTTGAGCGATTTTTATACGCGAAAGGATTTCCAGAATGCCTTGACTATTGCGAACCGAAAGCATGACGTAGTGGCCATTCAAGTGTATGACCGCAGGATGAAGGATTTACCAGATGTGGGATTGATAAAGGTGCGTGATGCCGAAACGGGTCATGAACAATATGTTGATACTTCCAGTCGCAGATTGCGCGAGGCCCATCATAGATATTGGATGAGTCGCGAAGCGAAGTTACAGGAAATATTCAACAAAAGCAATGTGGATAATATCAGTGTGGCCACTCATGAGGATTATGTGAAGTCATTGTTGGCATTATTTGCAAAACGAAGTTAATGGACAGTATGAAAAGAATATTATCTCTTATATTATTGTTGATAGCCACTGTTGCAGCTCAGGCTCAGGTGACAGTGGAAGCAAAGATAGATTCTATAGAAATTTTTATCGGTGAACAGACTTCTGTTTCTGTTCAGGTAACGATGAATAAAGGTAGTAGACTGGAAATGCCTGACCTGCAAAACGCGGTCTTGATACCTGGTGTCGAGGTGCTTAATACATCTCCGGCCGATACTACCGAAATAGAAAATAATAAGGTGATAGTGAAGCGTCTTTATCGACTGACTTCATTCGACCAACACCTCTATTATCTACCTCCTTTTACTGTTAAAGTAGATGGTAAGCAATATAAGAGTAAAAGTCTGGCTCTTAAGGTGGTAACTGTTGAAGTCGATACTCTTCACAAGGATAAATTCTTTGGACTCAAGGATGTTGTTAACAATCCTTTTTCCTGGAGTGACTGGAGTCTGATTTTCTGGCTCAGTGTGCTGGCTGTCATTATATTGTCTATTAGTTATTATCTCTATACCCGTTATCGGGACAATAAACCAATTATAAAGCATATCAAGATTATCAATAAACTTTTGCCTCATCAGCGTGCAATGAAAGAGATTGAACAGATTAAGGCAGAGAAAATTTGGGCTAGTGATAACTCCAAGGAATATTATACCAAACTTACAGATACACTGCGTAAGTATATCGTGGAGCGTTATGGATTTAACGCTATGGAGATGACTAGTGCAGAGATTATCGAAAATTTGAAGAAGTTGAATGATGAGAAGGCAATAAATGAACTTCGGGACTTATTTCAGACAGCCGACCTTGTTAAGTTTGCCAAGTACAACACGCTTATCAATGAGAATGACATGAACCTCGTTAATGCAATCGAGTTTATCAACAATACAAAAATAGAGATAGATCTTAATGCAAAAAAATCTGAACCAGAATTGAGCCCTGAGGAAATTCGTGGTCAAAAGACATCGTTAGCCCTTAAATGGACAATCTTTGTTCTCGTAGCTTCTTCTATAGCTGCTCTCGTTTATGTAGTATGGAGCTCATTTGAAATGTTAAGATAGAAAAAGAGAAGAGTATGACATTTGCTAATATAGAATATCTGTTTTTATTACTGTTGCTGATACCATATATAGTCTGGTATCTGTTAAAGAGGAAGAAAACTGAACCAACACTGCAGATGAGTGACACTTTCGCTTATCAGTTTGCACATAAGAGTTGGCGAATCAGGATGATGCATCTTCCTTTTATCCTGAGGCTAATCGCGTTTGTTATGGTCGTGATCGTGCTGGCACGTCCTCAGACAACAAACTCTTGGAAGAACACTCATACAGAGGGTATCGACATAATGTTGGCTATGGATGTCTCAACAAGTATGTTGGCTCAGGATTTACAACCAAACCGTATTGAGGCAGCTAAGCAGGTGGCATCCGAATTTATTTCAGGACGTCCGAATGATAATATAGGTTTGACTATTTTTGCTGGTGAGGCATTTACTCAATGTCCAATGACAACAGACCATGCTGCATTACTTAACCTGTTTCAAGGAGTGAGGACAGATATTGCACAGCGTGGACTTATAGATGACGGTACTGCTATCGGTATGGGACTGGCTAATGCTGTCAGTCGTTTGAAAGACAGTAAAGCCAAAAGTAAAGTGGTCATATTGCTTACCGACGGTTCCAATAACATGGGTGATATCTCACCAATGACAGCAGCCGAAATTGCCAAGAGCCTTGGTATACGAGTATATACGATTGGGGTAGGCACCAACGGAATGGCTCCTTATCCAATGCCTGTGGGAGGTACCATTCAAATGGTAAAAGTACCAGTTGAAATAGACACCCGTACCTTAAGTGGAATAGCATCAACTACAGACGGAAATTTCTATCGTGCTACTAATACTTCTGAGTTGCATAAGATATATAAAGATATCGACCAATTGGAAAAGACAAAGTTTAACGTGAAGAAATTTAGCAAGCGCTATGAAGGTTATCAGATTTTTGCAGCCATTGCAATCCTATCATTATTATTGGAGATATTATTGCGTATAACGATACTAAAGCGTTTACCGTAAACTATAATAAAAAAGTGACTATGTTTCGATTTGAAGACCCAATATTCCTATATCTATTATTGTTGATACCGGTACTTGCCGTTATCCACTACCTAATGATGAGACATCGCCGTCATCTTCTCCGTAAGTTTGGTGACCCGGTTCTGATGAGGGATCTTATGCCTGATTTCTCACGATTCCGTCCCGAGGTTAAGTTCTGGCTTATGGCAGGTGCCTTGTCATTACTTATTGTGATGCTTGCACGTCCTCAGTTTGGTACCCGTATTGAGACTGTGAAGCGCACAGGTATTGAGACAATCATTGCTGTAGATGTAAGTAACTCTATGTATGCTCAGGATGTACAGCCGTCACGACTGGATAAAAGCAAGATGCTCGTAGAGACACTGATAGACAATTTTGATAATGATAAAATAGGACTTATTGTTTTTGCAGGTGAGGCTTTTACCCAACTTCCTATCACCAGCGATTATGTATCTGCAAAGATGTTTCTGGATAACATAGATCCTTCTATGGTGACCTCACAGGGAACCGATGTCGCCGGAGCAATAACTTTGGCGATGAATAGTTTTACACAGCAGGAGAATGTAGGCAAGGCTATTATTGTCATCACTGATGGTGAAGATCATGAGGGAGGGGCAATAGAAGCTGCGAAGGAGGCTGTGAAGAGAGGCATGCGAGTATATGTTTTAGGCGTTGGCTCCCCGAATGGAGCTCCTATCCCGATGCCGGGTACAGGCCAATATCTGAAAGATAATACAGGAAACGAGGTGCTCTCTAAACTTAATGAAGACATGTGTCGTGAGGTGGCTCAGGCTGGTAACGGAGCCTACATTCATGTTGACAATAGCAATATTGCTCAGGTTCAGTTGAATAATGAACTAACTAAGCTGTCTAAGAAGGATATTTCCAGTAGCATCTATAGTGATTATGACGAACAGTTTCAAGCCGTAGGAATATTGGCTTTAATAGCTCTGATCATCGAGATATGCGTACTTGAACGTCGTAACCCGTTGTTGAAGAAACTAAAATTATTTCGAAAATGATGAAAGGTTATAGAATTTTGATATTTATGTTGTTGTCATTGATGACAGTACTTTCCGCATATGCTCAAACTGATCGCGAACATATACGAAAAGGTAACAGATATTTTCATTCTGCCGATTACGCTAAGGCTGAAGTTGAATATAGTAAAGCTTTAGAAAAAAATCCGAGAAATGCCCAGGCTATGTATAATCTGGCAAATGCAATGATTATGCAGAAGGATAATGCTAATGGCGATGATGCAAAAAATCAGAAGCGTGTGAGTAAGGTTCTTCAACTTTATCATCAAGCTGATAGTATAGAAACAAATCATAATCGCAAAGCTCTGATAAATCATAATATAGGTGTGTTGTTTCAGTCGAATAAAGATTATGCTACTGCAATCAACTATTATAAAGAGTCTCTAAGGAATAATCCTAAAGATAATGAGACAAGATACAATCTTGCCTTGTGTCAGAAGCTGCTGAAAAACGGTGGCGGAAACAACAAGAATAAGAAAAATAAGAATGATAAGAACGATAAGAACGATAAGGATAATAAAGAAAACAAACAAAATAAAGATAAGAAACAAGACCAAAAGAACGATCAGCAGGACAAGAATCAGATGAGCAAAGATAATGCTAAACAGCTCTTAAATGCAGCTATACAGGAAGAAAAGGCAACTCAGAATAAAATGAAAAAAGCTCAAACTCAGCCTCGTTCGCGCAGATTTGAAAAGAATTGGTAATAAAGTAACAACAACGGCATATGAGAAAATTTTTAATACTCTTATTATTGTTGATTGCAAATGTCGGTGTCAAGGCAGCTTTTCGCCTTACAGCCGACGCTCCATCAGAAGTTACTGTAGGTGAACAGTTTCGTCTGACGTATACATTGAATACCCAGGATGCAGAGAACTTCCGTGCAGGAAACATTCCGTCTGCTTTTGAGGTTTTAATGGGACCAAGTACATCGGCACAGTCCAGCTTCCAAATGGTTAATGGACGAACCAACAGTAGTTCCTCAATCACTTATACTTATATATTAAGTGCTGACAAAAATGGCAGTTTTACGATACCTCCTGCTCATGTCACAGTAAATGGACATACCATCTCATCTCAGTCGCTTAAGGTACGAGTGTCAGGGACCGCCCGTAGTGGTAGCCATTCATCACAGAGTCAGCAGGCCCAGCAGCAATCAATGCGTCCAAGCGGTTCACGTATATCGGGGGCAGACTTATTTATTACGGTAAGTGCAAACAAACGTAGTGTACATGAACAGGAACCAGTGGTATTGACTTATAAAGTATATTCACTTGTAGATCTCACTCAATTGGAAGGCAAGATGCCCGATTTAAAAGGCTTTCATACGCAAGAGGTAAAGTTACCTCAACAAAAGAGCTTTTCTGTTGAGTCGTATCATGGCCGTCCGTATCGTACAGTTACTTGGAGTCAGTATGTGATGTTTCCACAGTTGACAGGTAAGCTTACCATTCCCAGTATTAACTTCCAAGGTGTTGTTGTTCAGCAGAACAGAAATGTTGATCCTTTCGATGCGTTCTTTAACGGCGGATCTGGATACAATGAAGTACAAAAAACCATTAAAGCCCCAGGACTGACCATTCAGGTTAATCCTTTACCTACACGTCCTAACAATTTTTCAGGAGGTGTCGGACATTTTAGTGTAACCGGAGCCTTGAATAAGAAAAGTTGTCGTGCTAATGATCCTGTGACATTACGAGTTACGGTCAGTGGTGTTGGCAATCTAAAATTAATTAAACAGCCTGTTGCTAAATTCCCAAATGATTTTGAGACTTATGATGCAAAGGTTACCGATAAAACAAGAATAACACAGAATGGTGTGGAAGGTAATATGATTTATGACTTCCTTATCGTTCCGCGTCATCAAGGGAAATATACCATCCAACCTGTTGAGTTCACATATTATGATACTGGTAGTGACAGTTACAAAACTGTTAGGACAGAATCTTTTTCACTTGATGTTTCTAAAGGACAGAGTGGTGGAGCGATGAGTGACTATAGTGGTCAGGAGGATCTGAAAGTTCTTAATCAAGATATCCATTTTATTAAGAGTGGTGACAGCCGACTGTATAAAAACTCTGATTATTTCTTTGCATCACCAAAATATTGGCTATCACTTCTTTTCCCATTGCTGGTGTTTGTGGTCTTGGTCGTTCTTTTCCGACAGAAGGCTATGGATGCTGCGAATGTTGGCAAGATGAGAGGTAAAAAAGCTAATAAGGCAGCAACTCGCAGACTAAAAAATGCAGATAGATTACGCAGGGTTGGTAAGGAGAACGAGTTCTTTGACGAGGTATTGAAGGCGCTTTGGGGATATATTGGAGATAAACTCAATATACCTGTAGAACAATTGTCTAAGGAGAATATACAGGAAAAACTGGCCCAAGCAAATGTTTCAGAAGAGCTTATAAAGCAGTTTATTGATGCACTTAATGAGTGTGAGTTTGCTCGTTTTGCTCCCGTAGAAGAACAGAGAAATATGTCTAAAGTATATGATTCTGCAATGAACGTGATTATGCATATAGAAGATTCACTTAAGGGGAAACATACATTTACAGCGCGTATGCTTATCTTCATGCTTATGATTGCTATGTCGGTTAGCGCCTCAGCAATAAAAAAAGCGGATGCCGACAGCGCGTACGTCAAAGAGAACTATCAAAAAGCAATCTCTGGTTACGAAGAGCTTTTGAAGTCAGGAGAGAACTCTGACATTTACTATAATCTTGGTAATTCTTATTACCGGACCAACAATTATACACGTGCTATTATTAATTATGAACGAGCCTTGTTACTCAGTCCCGGTGATAATGATGTAAGATTTAATCTAGACATGGCACGGAGTAAGACTATTGATAAAATAACCCCTGCTTCCGAAATGTTCTTCGTAACATGGTACCATTCTCTTGTAAATATCATGAGTGTTGACGGATGGGCACATACAGCGATAGGTTGTTTTATTCTAGCGGTGTTGCTTGTGTTATTATATCTCTTCAATGGACATCTACGTATCCGCAAAATAGGATTTTTCGGTGCCGTTGCTATGTTCTTTATATTCATTCTTTCTAATATCTTTGCTTATCAACAACGATCTCATCTGATACATCGTGACGGAGCTGTTATCATAGCACCTACTGTCATTGTCAAGAGCACACCTGCTTCTAACGGGACAGATCTTTTCTTGATCCATGAGGGAACGAAGGTCGTTATCACTGATGACTCGATGAAAGGTTGGAAAGAGATTAAACTTGCTGATGGAAAAGAGGGTTGGATAGAGACTAACGTGATGGAACTAATATAAGATATCGATGGATTTATCAACATTAGAACAAATTGATCGGGAATTACTTTTGGCTTTGAACGGAAGCCACTCACTGTTTGCCGATACTCTCATGATGACTTTTACGTCGGCATGGACTTGGGTTCCATTATATATATCCTTACTTTACGTAATCATTAAGAATAATGAGAATATGCAACAGATACTTCTCATTCTCTGCAGTGTGGCCTTATGTATATTCTTGGCTGACGGTATCTCCAGTGGTCTTATCAAACCTTTAGTTGGCCGTTTTCGTCCCACACAAGATCCTATGATCAAGTATCAAGTAGATGTCGTTAATGATTACCGGGGTGGTATGTATGGATTTTTCTCTTCTCATGCTGCCAATACATTCAGTATCTGCATCTTCCTTTGTATGGTAATACGAAATAAGATACTTACTTTGGGATTGTTGTCGTGGTCTTTGATTAATTGTTGGACTCGTATTTATCTGGGTGTACATTATCCTGGTGACATACTTTGTGGATTGGTGTGGGGATTTGTTGTCGGTATGTCTATTTATTTGGTTTATCGTTTTCTTTATAAACGTATATCTACAGATATGAATTTCGTTTCATCACAATATACATCCACAGGTTATGCACTGTTGGATATTGATATTATTCTCAGTGTGTTGATGTTAACCTACATGTATGCCTTGATGCGTGCAACAATATTTATTTGATAATGGATACAAAACATATAAAAATTAGTGATTATAATTATCCTTTGGCTGATGAACAAATTGCCAAATATCCTATCCCTGAGCGCGATCACTCTAAATTGCTGCTTTATAAACACGGGGAAGTAGGGGAGGATGTCTTTTATAATTTGCCAAAGTATCTTCCCAAAGATGCTTTGATGATATTTAATAACACAAAAGTAATACAAGCTCGTATTCATTTTCGTAAGGAGACAGGAGCTCTTATCGAGATATTTCTGCTAGAACCCGCTGAACCTACTGATTATGAACTTATGTTCCAGACAACATCCCGTTGTTCTTGGCTTTGCATGGTTGGTAATCTTAAAAAATGGAAGGAGGGATCCTTAAAACGTGATTTCGATATCAAAGGTGAAAAACTTACATTAATGGCAACTTGCCGCAGTGGTTCTGGAAGTAGTTTCCTTATTGATTTTGAATGGAATAATCAAAAGATATCGTTTGCAGATATACTTGAAACAGTCGGTGAACTTCCAATCCCTCCTTATCTCAACCGCGAGACACAAGAGAGTGATAAGGTCACTTATCAAACTGTATATAGTAAGATAAAGGGTAGTGTAGCTGCACCTACAGCAGGACTTCATTTTACAGATCGTGTTCTGGCGGATATTGATGCTCATGGCATTGACCGGGAGGAGTTAACATTACATGTTGGAGCCGGCACATTCAAACCTGTTAAGAGTCTGGAGATCGTTGGTCATGAAATGCATACTGAATATATCTGTGTTCATCGTTCTACTTTGGAAAAATTGATTGCGCATAATGGAAAGGCAATAGCTGTAGGAACTACAAGTGTTCGAACTTTGGAGAGTCTGTATTATATAGGGGCTAAACTTTCCGAAAATCCCGATGCTTCTGAGGCTGAACTTCATGTGTCTCAGTGGGCACCTTATGACACGCATCCTACCATGACTTCGGTAGAAGCGATAAAGAATGTATTGTGTTATCTGGATCGAAATGGGCTGAATGCGTTACATACGAGTACTCAGATAATTATTGCGCCGGGATATGAATACAAGATCGTTAATATGCTTATTACGAATTTTCATCAACCTCAGAGCACACTTCTATTACTTGTCAGTGCATTTGTTCGTGGCGACTGGCATAAAATATATGATTATGCGTTGTCTCATGAGTTTCGGTTCCTGAGTTATGGCGACAGTTCATTAATAATACCTTGATTGTCTCACCCATTTTTTGTTTTAATCAAAACCATAAATTATGAAAGTCGGAGATAAAGTTAGATTTCTAAGTGAAATAGGAGGCGGGGTAGTTGCCGGTTTCCAAGGAAAGAATATCGTATTGGTAGAAGACGAAGATGGTTTTCAGATACCTACTCAGATTCAAGATTGCATTGTGATTCAGAGTGACAATTATGATTCTGGGAAGGTACATACAGATGTAATGCCAGAAGTCTTTAAACAGAATCTGGCCAAAGCAGAAAAGAAAAAAGAATTGGATGATGATCCTTCTGAAAAGGAAATTACATTTGTAGCTCCAGTTGAAGAGCGTCGTGGAGGCGATGTCCTGAACGCTTATTTAGCGTTTGTTCCTGTTGATATTAAAGAGATTAGTCAAACGAAATTTGAGGCGTATTTTGTTAATGATAGTAATTATTACCTATATTATACATATCTCACGGCAGATGGGAATAATTGGAATATACGTGGTCTAGGCGAAGTCGAACCAAATACAAAAGAGTTTATTGAAGAATTTGACCGTAGTGCCCTGAATGATATTGATCATCTTGGCATGCAGATTATAGCATATAAGAAGAAAAAGACATTTATGCGTAAATCTCCTATTGATATAAACTTTCGAATAGATACAACAAAATTCTACAAGCTTCATACTTTCCAAGAAAATGACTTTTTCGAGATACCTGCATTAGTCTACACTCTTGTTGAGAATGACCGACCGATGAAACAGTTGAGTGTTGATGCCAAACAACTAGAGAAAGAGATGATGCAGAAAAAACATATTGATGATCGTCATTCCTCACAACCTGCAAGAAAGATCAATAAGGATGATTCTATTATTGTGATCGATCTCCATGCGAATGAATTGCTTGAAACAACAAAAGGTATGTCTGCTGCCGATATTCTTAATTATCAGCTTGAGACATTCCGTCGTGTTGTTGACGAAAATAAGAATAAAAAAGGACAGAAGATTGTCTTTATTCATGGCAAAGGTGAGGGCGTTCTTCGGAGTTCTATCATCAACGAACTTAAATATAAATATAAGCAATACTCCTATCAGGATGCATCATTCCAAGAATATGGTTATGGTGCCACACAGGTAACGATAAAATAACGAAAAAGATATATGCCATGAATTATGGGTTTATGAAGGTGGCGACAGGAGTGCCGGTGGCAAAGGTCGCAGATTGTGCATTCAATGTGCAACAGATAGAGACAATTATCGCCCAAGCCGAAGGTAAAGGTGCTGAAATCATTTGCTTCCCTGAGCTATGTATCACAGGATATACCTGTCAGGATCTTTTTTCCCAGCAATTGCTGCTTGATGAGGCAGAAACAGCACTGTTAAAGTTGCTTGACTTCACTCGTTCGCTTGACATCATCTCCATTGTCGGATTACCTGTACCTGTAGGTGGTCTACTATTGAATTGTGCTGCTGTTATCCATAAAGGTAGTTTACTAGGGCTTGTCGCAAAAACATATCTTCCTAATTATAAGGAATTTTATGAGAAACGCTGGTTTACCTCCGCTAAGGATATCTCGTCTGTTGACGTACGTATTGCAGGTCAAACGGTTCATTTATCCTCTGGGACAACATTGTTCCGAACAGGTGATGGCGCACTATTTGGTGTTGAGATATGCGAAGATGTGTGGGCTGTTACACCTCCGAGCAACCGATTGGCTTTGGCCGGTGCTGAACTCATATTCAATCTTTCTGCCAGTAATGAACTGATTGGTAAACATTCGTATCTGATGTCATTGCTTTCGCAACAGAGTGCACGTACTATGACTGCTTATATTTATAGTGGTTGTGGTTACGGAGAGAGTACACAGGATGTTGTTTATGGAGGAAATGGTTTCATTTATGAAAATGGCGTATTGCTTTCTCGATCAGAACGTTTTTCGTTTAAACAACAATTGGTAATAGGTCAGGTTGATATTGAGCGCCTTCGTACCGAACGTCGGCTCAATAGTACTTTTGCAGCATCACAGTGTGGTATCAGTTCTGACGTTATTATCGATGCAAAGCCTGTGACACCACGCGATTTTGAATTGATACGTAGTGTCGATCCGCATCCGTTTGTACCAACAGGTCCTGAACTAGATAATCGTTGTAATGAAATCTTTAATATACAGGTAGCCGGTCTTGCAAAGCGTATTACTCACACTCATGCTGAGAGTGTGGTTATCGGTATTAGTGGTGGCCTTGACTCTACGCTAGCTTTGCTTGTCTGTTCAAAGACATTCGACAAATTGAATATTCCACGTTCTGGAATTATCGGTATTACCATGCCAGGTTTTGGAACAACCGATCGTACCTATAATAATGCAATAAGTTTAATGCGTAGTCTGGGTATAACGATCAAGGAAATCAATATTCACGATGCATGTATGCAACATTTCAAGGATATCAATCATAATCCGGAGGTGCATGATGTAACGTATGAAAATTCACAAGCTCGCGAACGTACTCAGATTTTAATGGATGTAGCTAATCAGAGTGGCTGCTTTCTTGTTGGTACAGGGGATCTCTCTGAGTTGGCACTTGGATGGGCAACTTACAATGGCGATCACATGAGCATGTATGGAGTTAATTCCGGAATACCGAAGACATTAGTCCGTCATTTAGTAAAGTGGGTTGCTACGAATGATATAGATGAGCAGTCAAGAGAAACTCTTCTAGACATCATCGACACACCAATAAGTCCGGAATTGATTCCTGCGACTCCAGACGGTCAGATAAAACAAAAAACAGAAGATCTTGTCGGCCCTTACGAATTACATGATTTTTTCCTTTATTATGTCTTACGTTACGGCTTTCGTCCTTCAAAGATTTTCTGTTTAGCAAAAAAGGCTTTTAATAACAATCCTTATGTGGCGGATCTATATAGTGATGTCGTCATCAAAAAATGGCTGACTATATTCTTTCGTCGATTCTTTGCACAGCAATTCAAACGTAGTTGTCTGCCTGACGGTCCGAAAGTCGGGAGTTGTTCTCTCAGCCCTCGTGGTGATTGGCGTATGCCTAGTGATGCAAGTAGTACAGCATGGCTGGAGGAGTGTGAAAAACTATAAAACAAGTATTCATATACGTTTTCTTTTGTCAAAAATATCCACAGAATTGGTTGTTCTAGTTATTGAAAGAATCGTTCTTATAAATTAAACAAAAACTTCGTTATTTGTTTTGTATTACGCTCTATTTTCATTAATTTTGCATCGTCTTAAATAAATAATAGAATTCAATTCTAATTAAAAAATAATAAGTTATGACTATTGACACTTGTAATTTCGCAGGAAAAAAAGTCTTTGTAAGAGTAGACTTCAACGTCCCATTGGACGAAAATGGTAAGATCACTGATGATACACGTATCCGTGGTGCCCTCCCAACATTGAAAAAGATTATCGCTGATGGTGGTAGACTGATTATTGCTTCTCATATGGGGCGTCCTAAGAAGAACCCGGATATGAAGTATTCACTGAATCAGATTGTTGAGCACGTAAGTGAGAAACTCGGTGTTGATGTTAAATTCTGCCCGGACTGTCAGAAAGGTAAGGAGATGATTGATGCTTTGAAAGATGGTGAGGCTATTCTTCTTGAAAACTTGCGTTTTTACGAGGAAGAAACAGGAAAGCCTTTTGGTGAATTTGCAACTGATGAAGAGAAAAAAGCTGCAAAAGCAGCATTGAAACCTCGTCAGAAAGAGTTTACTAAGGTTCTTGCAAGTTATGCAGATATGTATGTTAATGATGCTTTCGGTACAGCTCATCGTAAACATGCCTCTACAGCTATTATCGCAGACTACTTTGATAAAGACCACAAAATGTTCGGTTACCTCATGGAAAAGGAAGTTACTGCCGTTAACCGTGTGTTGAACGACATCAAACATCCTTTTACTGCAATCATGGGTGGTTCAAAGGTTTCAAGCAAAATAGAAATCATCGAGAATCTGCTTACCAAGGTTGATAACCTCATTCTTACGGGTGGTATGACTTATACCTTCATGAAAGCTGAAGGTGGTAAAATCGGTAAGTCAATTTGTGAAGATGATAAGCTTGATCTAGCTAATGATATTGTAAAGAAGGCTAAGGAAAACAATGTAAATCTTATTCTTGCAGAGGATTCACTTATTGCTGACGATTTCAGTAATGACGCCAATACTCAGGTCGTTAATTCAGATGAAATTCCTGATGGATGGGAAGGTCTTGATATTGGTCCAAAGACAATGATAACATTCGCTGACGTTATAAAGAATAGCAAAACTATACTTTGGAATGGTCCTGCAGGCGTATTTGAAATGGATAATTTTGCTAAAGGTTCTAAAGCAGTAGCTGAGGCTATCGTTGAGGCTACTAAGAACGGAGCTTATTCACTTATCGGCGGTGGAGATTCTGTTGCATGTATCAATAAGTTTGGTATGTCTGACAAGGTCTCTTATGTATCTACTGGCGGTGGTGCTCTTCTTGAGGCTATCGAAGGTAAAGTACTTCCGGGTATTGCCGCAATTAACGAATAAAACGAAAATAGTTTAATATAAGGGCAACCGAGCTAATCAGTCAGGTTGCCCTTTTATTTCTTTAATCACAATATTGTATGAGGCATTATTGGCTTTTATTTATCACAATTATATTTATTTCAGCGTGTGGACAGTCGGACGAACAGAAAATACGACTTTCTGCGCAAGAGAAGGCTATATTAAAAACAGAGGATTCCCTTGCGTTGAAAGTAGGTGTTATGCCTACGATAGACTGTTTGCCCATCTTTGTAGCCAAAGAATCAAGAATGTTTGATACTCTTGGAGTGGATGTCCGGCTTAGGATGTTCAATGCTCAGATGGATTGTGATACTGCTCTTGCCGGAGGTAGTGTGGAAGGTAGCGTAACCGATCTCGTACGTGCTTTTAAACTTGAGGGCGAGGGAACAATGCTAACGTTTCCAATATCCACAAATCAATATTGGCAGTTGATAACCAACCGTAGCGCTCGTTTGAGAGAACTCAAACAATTGAATGATAAAATGTTAGCCCTTACTCGTTTCTCCGCTACAGACTATCTGGCCGACTATGCTCTTGACAGTGTTAAGTTAAAACATGATTATGTATATCGTCCACAAATTAATGATATACAGATTCGTCTGAATATGATTCTTAATAATGAGATGGACGCAATGTTCCTTCCTGAACCACAGGCCACTGTTGCAAGGATGGCAAAACATAAGGTTATCATGGATAGTCGTGATAAGAACATTTATTTTGGAGTCATCGCTTTTCGTCACGATGATATACAAGAGAGTCGCCGTCATAAACAGCTAGCGTATTTTATCAAAGCCTATGATATGGCAGTTGATTCAATCAACAGATATGGTACGAAACATTACTCAAATATTATACAACGCTATTGTAACGTAAAGAAGAATGTTGCAGACTCGCTTCCTTCAATGAAGTTCCTTCACCATGCTGCCCCTCGTCAGATAGATATAGAAAAAGCTAAGACATGGTTGACAAGCAAAGGTGTTGAATCTTCTTACAAAGCTAAACTGGCCAACAAAAAAAGAATTAAAGTCGAATCTGGTAGAAACAAGAAGTTGAGAAAATGACTAAAATAACGAAAGTACCTAGAGAGGCGGTGACATTCCTTAAAGCAAACAACCTGCATAGTGCTATTCATTCTCTTCATGATGTCGTCTATGATAATCCCGATTGGTTACTCATAGATGACTTTGAACGCATTGAAGAGAATTATCAGATCATGGTGGATTATATGAAGCGTGGCTTTAAAGACGATAGGCGTTTTGATGTATACGAACAACAAAAGGCAACCTTAAATTCGTTTATGCAGCGTATTGCTCATAAGAGCGCTGAGTATAACACGGAGTTCGCCAAAGCCAGATCGAAGACTCTTGATTTTGACATGTCGTTAAAGGAAATCAAGGATAAATTAGAGAATTTTGTTACAGATACAGCACTTATTGGCCTTGAAAATGATATGGAACTCCGCAATCATAAAATGAAGAATATGTTTCAGGCTCATCAGGATCTGATCGATAAGTTGTTCTGTAGAACATGGATTTCAGACACATGGAATAATGAGACTGCTGATGATATGACCGATCTGCTGCTCTCATCAACGGTTGAAAATACTGATATTCAGCTGATTATTAGTGCAGTAATGTTAGGAGGAATAGAATTTTATGATTATAATAAATTTCGTGTCCTTTCAACTGTTTACATGAAATCTACTGATGAGTATATTCGTCAGCGTGCTCTTGTGGGTTGGGTTTTAATATTGCAACGACGTACGTATGAGACTCAGGAGATGCACCGAATCATCAAGGATATGTTAGACGATCCGAGAACGGTAAATGAACTGATGGAATTACAGATTCAGATTGTGTATTGTAAGAATGCAGAGCATGATAGAGATATGATACAACATGAGATCATGCCAGATCTGATGGAAGGTGGTAATATAAATATCACACGTTTTGGTATTTCGGAAAAAGAGGACGACGTGGTTAAGAATATTCTTGATCCAAATGCAGATGAACGTCTGGCTGAGAAAATGGAGAAGGCCGCAGAACGAATTCTAAAAATGCAAAAAGATGGTGTAGACATCTATTTCGGCAGTCTTTCCAGAATGAAGTATTTTCCTTTTTTTAAAACGTTATCCAATTGGTTTTGCCCATTTTCTCTTGAACATCCAGAACTCTCTTCTCAGATGGAGAAATTAGAGATGTTTGAGAAGTTGAATAAATTAATGAGTAGTTCACCATTCTGTGACTCTGATAAATATTCATTATGTCTTTCTGTAAATCAGATGGCGGACAATTTTGCTCCTTCAATGAAGGAGTTTCTGGCCTATGCTCCTGATGATTTGATGGCATCATCTGATTTTAACTCATTCAGTAATACGCCAACTTATATCCGCCGAAATTATCTGCAAAGCATTTTTAGAACTTATAAGGTGTCTCCTTTTAAAAATGAGATTCACGATCCTTTTGCGTTCCCTGCATTATTTGAGGATAAGATTTTCTCATCTTTAAGCAGTAAGCTCCTTATTGAAATAGCAGAATTTATGAAAAATAATCATTATATGGAGTCTGCCAAGAATATTATTTCCATTATCGAACCTCCGTATAACTATGATTATTATATGGCAAAGTCTGAGATAAGTCCTGACTATAGTGAGTATGAGAAGGCTTTGGAGCTAAATCCTGATGATGAAAAGGCTCTTGTAAAATATGCAGAGAAGCTGTTAGTTCTTGATGAGAATCCTTCCAAGGCTTCAGTAGTTTATAGAAAACTAGCCACCTTATATCCCAATAAAAGATATGAAACCGATCTCTGTAGCTGTCTTGTTGATCCAAGTGTTGCACAATATGATGAGGCATTGAAGATTCTTTATAAAGTGACTTTCGAACATCCTGAATACATGAAGGCAACCAGAGTGATAGCTTGGTGTCTTTTCTGTATGGGAAAGAGCGAACAAGCAGAGAAGTATTATTCTACGATACTTCGTCAGAAGAAGCTATATCGACCAGATTTCTTAAATGCAGGTCATGTGGCATGGGGAAATGGTGATATCAAGACAGCATTGTCACGTTACAAAAGCTATGCAAATATGTTTGGTAAGACGATAAGTAAAAATGCCTTTATTGACAGTGTGAATTCTGACTTCAACACCGATAAGCCACGACTCGAGATTTATGGACTGACAAAAGTCGACATTCAATTAATGATTGACATTATTATTGACAGCCACATATCTTGATTTCAACTTGGTATAGTAATATTTCCATAAGAGAGGTATTCCTACACCTGCTATAGCGTATAAAATCCAGAATAGATCTTCACGAGAATTGTGATGAACAACCATGTGACTTCCTATCTGTTGATAGTCAAGGTGATAATACCAGATCTTAATGAGACTGACCACTTTGAATGAAATAATGTGAAAGATGAATATGCTTAGGGTGTTGTTACCACAGTAAATGAGGAACCTGCGTATGACATTGTCGTGTTTGTCAATCCAGATGCTGATATTATATGTCATCAGAAATCCGAGAATAGCCGGTATTGGTAGAGAAAGGAACTGGTTGAGATCCGATTTCCAGTCCATTCCCGAAGGTAGATAATATGAAAAGGCAAATACTATGATAAAATACGATAGGGTAAGCCACCACTTATTCTTAATTTTGTTTTCATTCTGACGGAAAAGAAAACCTATTCCGAAAAAGAAAGTGCCCATAAGATCTCTGTATCCGCCTTGTACCAAGTTCTGAACCCTTAGTCCTTCTCCTGTTTTCCATGCACATATCAAGAACATGGTAATACATACAGCAATGCCGATATATGTATAATTAATTTTATTAATGCGTTTAAAGAAGATCCTCCATAGTTTAAAGAATATCAGATAGAGTATACTTGCCACAAGTAAAGCACGAAAGAACCAGAAGGCGCCAGTGAGAAATACATCATATCCGGCCATCTCGCTCACGCAGTTCCATATGTTTTGTTGCAGTTGATGCCAACTGTATGGGTGGGTAACTCCTCCACCTTCATTCCCATATTTTTCATTTAGAATGCCTAAGCTGAACATCCAGTTGTGAATAAGCAGGAAGAAAATGGACCATTTCAGAAAAGGAATATATAGGCCTTTAAGCCGTTTCTTTACAAAATCGGCTTCATTATCTAGATATTTTATTGAGAAGAAATACCCTGCGGTGATAAAAAATAAGGGCATGTGAAACTCATATAGGAATTTCCCCAGTAGAATTGGGCAGTCTGCATGTCCTATAACCATAAGGATTATTGCAAATGCTTTTGCTATGGATATCGCTGTATTCTGTCTTGTCATCTTTTTACTGATATTATTTATAGAATAGGAGTTAATAAGTGTGCAAACCAACCAACAAATCTTTGCCATGGATTGCGGAATATTTTCCAGGTTTTTGGCGTCAGGTAGGTACTGTTTTCTTTATCTCGATTAAACATGTCACTCAATTCCTTAGTGGTACCTTTATCCATGATAAGCGCATTCTCTTCATAATCGAAACTCAGACTGCGAGAGTTTAGATTAGCACTTCCTACGGTACAGAACTGGTCGTCAATCATCATGATCTTTGAGTGATGGAATCCCTCATTAAACAGATAGATATCGGCTCCACGTTTCATCAGACAATGTACATTGTAGAATACGCAGTCAGGAGTGAGAGGAATGTCGCTATGCGATGATACCATGATCTCCACTTTTACGCCTCTTTTTACGGCATCCCGTAGGGCCTTTTTCAACTTGTGATTTAACGTAAAGTATGGATTGATAATTTGAATGTGCGACTTCGCATTGTTGATCGCAGTAAGATACAGCTGACGTATGATTGCGCTTGATCTATGAGGTTCACGATTGACAATACCAACCATCTTATGATGAGCATTTTCAGTCGTGTCGGGTTTGAGTCCCTGAAAAGCTAAAGAGTCATAACTCTGATAGTACTCTGCACCATGAATGTCTTGTCTAGTTACCTTGTTCCACAGTTTCAGAAATATCGCCTGTAAGTCATTGACAGCGCTTCCCTCAATACGGCAGTGCATGTCTCTCCATGATCCTACTTGTTTTGTTCCTTTTATATAGTAGTCAGCCACATTCATTCCTCCTGTATATGCTAAGGTACCATCTATAACAACAATCTTTCTGTGGTCTCGATGCCACACATGATTAATCCATGGAAAATGAATTGGATCGAATTCATAAATCTCTATACCCTCTGAACGAAGCTTCTTTAAGTGTGATTTCCGGAGAGGTTGGTTGTTGGAATCATTACCGAATCCGTCGAAAAGAGCTCTTACCTCCACACCCTCTTGATGTTTCTGTGCAAGAAGGTCGAAAAGTAGATTTGCGATAGAATCGTTTCTAAAATTGAAGTATTCAAGATGTATTGACCTTTTTGCTTGGCGTATTGCAGTAAACAGATCGTCAAATTTCTCCTGACCGTTCATCAACAACGTCACACTGTTGTCGTGCGTAAAATTTACGCCGACTTCCCTCATCTTATTTGCTGTAATCGAATCACATCTCTGTGCGTTTACACTTAAACAAATGAGAATCAGTGGTAGCAGAAAAAGTCTTTTCACCTTTAAAAGAATCATCTCTCTATATAAATTTCATAAAATCTCCTCCAACATACGGATTAAGGGTAGAGGAAAAGTTATTTATTACTTTATGTTTCTGTTTTTTAATTGATACTCAAGTGGGAGCATACCATATCTTTCTTTAAAATGATGGATGAAATTTTCGGTAGTCATAAATCCTAAATCAATAGCTATCTCGCTTACCGTCATCGAGGTTCTTGAGAGGAGTTTGCAGGCCTGTTTAAGACGTAAGTCGCGGACAAGTTCTGCAGGCGTTTTCCCAGTGATAGCTTTAACCTTATGGAAGAAAGGTACCCGTCCCATACCCATAGCTGCTGACATATCTTCAAGGCTGAGAGCCCCACGACTCATGTTCTGTACCACGTATTGCTCGATATTCTGTATCAGTTGTTGGTCCATAATATTAAGCATAGAGTAGCCTTCAACAGCATTTAAAGGTTCCATAAGCTCATTGTTGGATTCCTTTTCAGAATCATCTTCGTCTTGTCTTTCTTCGGGCTCCTTGTTCTCAGAGAATTGTGGAACAACATCCTCGGTAAGAATCTCTTCAATTTCCTCCAGTCCTTGATCTTCCCCTTCTTTCTCCTCAGAACCTTCTATGCGTTCCTCTATCTGTTTGATGTCTTCATCGCTAACACCAAGAAGTTTGTTTAATCGTCTAACTGTCTCTTTCAGATTAAATGGTTTGGCAATATAGTCATCAGCAGCAAGAGTTATATCCTGAACTTTGATATCCGTTGGCATAATAACGTTGTCGGTTATGAGTACGAATTTTGTATTCTGTGTGTTCACATTCTTCTTCAACTGGTTGCAGAGTTCACTTCCAGTCATTCCTTCCATGTTTTGTTTACAGAGTACAAGGTCTGCTCGTAAGTCCTCTAGGTCATTAGCCGCTTTTATGATGTTGTCATAAGTGGTGAATGTGTATATGGACTCAAAGTACTCCGCAATAAAATTGAGGAAGTCTTTATTATCATCAATAAGTACTACAAGGAATCTCATTGTCGGATTCTGCGTCGTGTTCTTTTCACCCTCGAGATGTTTAATCTCGTGTCCTGCCACCTCTGGTAATATTACATCACCATTCTCGTCAAGGTCAGGATTCGTCTTCTCAAGTGCTTTCTGTTCTGCATTTTCAAGGATTATCCTCATTTGGGTAACCCTTGTTATTATCTGCATCAGCTGGAAATGAAGGGCATGAAGATCTTCTTGACCTTCCAGACTTGTCGCTTTAGTTTGCAGTTTTGATATGATAGATATCATTCTTGCCATAGGTTGGCGCAGTTCGTCACTCGTGGTTTTTATCTCTTCAGTCTGTTTCCTGAGTGTCTTGATAACATCTTTCTTCTGGAACCATACCGCAGTCAATTTCTTTAGCCCTATTTTCCAAATATAAATGATTGTGGCTATCAAAATTAAATATAAGGCGATCATCCAGTTCGACGACCACCACGGGTGACGTACAATGATTTCCAAGGTACGTTCCTGAGGACTTATTGAACCGTCAGCACTCACAGCTTTGACATGAAGGTTGTAGTCACCACTGCTGAGGTTGGTGAATGTGACGCCATGTTTCATCGGATCACCGTTACGCCAGTCTTCGTCAAGTCCTTCCATCCAATAGATAAATTGTAGTTTCTCACATTGGTTATACGAGCCGGCAGCAAATTTTATCGTAAATGTATTCTGGTCGTTACCCAATATCAGTTTGTTACATTCATTCATGGCAACAGGTAACGGAACTCGTCCGTCGTATGCTCTTCCAGTGAACACCTCCTCCTCACCTAAAAACAGCTGGGTTAGCATCACCATTGGTAATGTGGTACCATTCTTAGAATCATTTTCACGTACCCAATTGACACCGTATAGTCCTCCAAGGAGAATCTGTCCGTCATTTCTCGTATAGATAGCACCGGTATTAAACTCATTGCTTTGAAGTCCGTCGCTGGTATCGTAGTTATATAGACCGTAGCTGAACGTTTCGTTTTGACGATTTCTCTGAACCACGATACGGCATGCCCCGTTGTTTGTGGTAACCCATACATTTCGGTTTTTATCTTCAGTGATGCCGCATATAGAATTATTGCAGAGTCCGTCAGCTTCCGTGATATAGTTGAGGCTGTCGTTTTCTAGATTTAAGATGTTGAGTCCTTCTCGTGTACCCACCCATATCAATCCGCGGCTGTCGCTGAATATCTGTGTGATGTAGTTATTTGTGAATGTCTTCAGGTTCGTACTGTTGCCAGTATAATATGTCATCTCGTTCGTAGACAATTGCATGATGATAAGTCCGTCAGAGGTACCGATGAGCATACGGTTACCATCAGCATAATGGAGTGCGGTAATATTGTTACTTTGCATTTTACCGTTTTCCTTTGTATAAGTAGAGAAGGTGTTCATGGTCGGGTTATAAACCTGTAAACCTCCATTAGTGGCAATCCAAAGATTTCCGGTTTTATCACTGGCTAGAGCATTGATATGATCATCGATGACCGAATTCATACTATCAGTAGCAGTAGAATATATGGTAGATATGCCGTCTTTTATACGAGTAATACCGTTCTGACTGGATCCTGCCCATAGACTACCGTCTCTGGTTGTTGCTAGTGCTGTTACCTGACGACTAGCTATCTGTCCCTTGTATCCGAGTATTCCTTGGTCACTTGTCCCAAACCATGTCTGTCCCTTCTGATCTTGGCATATAGCAGTAATGTCACCGATCGTATTTGCTTCAAATTTATAAATATTCTTACTCCAGAATGCAACACCGTGTTTCGCTGTTCCCACCCAAAGCAATCCTGTATTATCTATATAGACACTTTGGATGTTAGAAGTGTTCGTCAGTTTGTGTATCATATCAACAAGCTCAACACTCTCTGTGGCTTCTGTTTCTTCGTTCATTTTAATGAGTCCATTGCCATAGGTAGAGATCCATATGTTCCCCTTTTTATCATCGACAATACCCGTCACACTTTTATCCGTATTAGAACCGGTCATACCAAACTTATCACCTAAAGTAATATCCCATTTGTTATCACTTTTGTGGAGGCACATCAATGTGCCAGGTCCATATAACCATATATTATCATGACTGTCAGCAAAAGCTTTCAAGGAGCCGTTCTTTCTTAGATGTTGATTTGCAATATCTTCGTTTACCCATACTGTATGTTGTTGATGGAGCACATCTACACATACGATTTTCCCCGTATCATAAACTAAAAGTGTACCCTCTTTGCTTTCACTCATTGAGGTGATATTACCTTCTGGAATACCATGACTGTCATCCGTGTAGCCGAATTCATATAAAAGCTGTTGTGCCAGATTATAGCAATATACACCTTTGCCATTTACATACATCCACATCTGTTTGTGGCTGTCGATAAAGACGAGTTGTGGCTTGCTTTCAATTCCCATTTTACTGAAAGCCATCTTCATATTCCTGTCAAAGGACTCGGTTTGAGGATGGTAGATGGCATATCCAGATGCTGTTTCTACCCATAACTCACCGTCCAGTCCTTCCTGGATATTATTGATATAGCTGTCAGGTAAGGAAGATCCGTCCTGTGAGTTGCAGACAAAATTACGGAACGTATATCCATCATAACGATACAGTCCCGCGGGAGTACCGAACCACATATAGCCTCTTGAGTCTTTTAAAATACAGTTTATCTGACTGCTTGTCAGTCCATCATGAGTTGTCAGCGACTTAAATAAGTATACTCCACCCGCAGTGAGTGGAATGATTACAGCTAAGACAATGAAGATAATCTTTGTCCAGCATTTCTTATTTAAGAGCTTATTCTTTCTATTCATTCTTGTTCAGGAAGCATACAGCTAAAGTGGTCGACGACTCCGAGAAGATGTTTCTCCTCGTCAACGACAAGTACAGTATGTATTTTATACTTATGCATAATTTGTTGTATCTGTGCAATCTTCATGGTGGGAGGCACCATTTTTGGTGTACGTGTCATGATATCGCTGACCGTCTTGTCGAAGAAATCCTTTTGGTTATTCTCCATGGCACGACGTACGTCACCATCAGTGATAAGTCCCACAATCTTATCATCAGTCATTGCTACACCAAGTCCAAGCTTACCTTTGCTCACATGGATGATGGCCTCACCCAGTTTCATATCCGGAGGGATGACAGGCATATCATCGCTGCGCATCACGTCGCGTGCCGTTGTCAATAGTCGTCGTCCCAGTTCTCCACCAGGGTGGAACTGTGCAAAATCCTGTGGACAGAACTTTCTTACTTCCATCAAAGCTATTGCGATAGCGTCCCCCATTGCCAGTGTTGCAGTTGTACTGCTCGTTGGTGCAAGTCCCAGAGGACAAGCTTCCTTTTTGATACTCACATTGATATGGTATGTCGAGTATTTTGCCAACAGAGAGTGAGGATTACCGCTCATCCCGATAATAGGAACATTCTTCTCCAGTAGTAGAGGGATAAACCTGAGGAGCTCATCCGTCTGTCCGGAATTACTGATTGCCAATACGACGTCGTCCGTAGTCATCACTCCAAGATCACCATGAAAAACATCCAAAGGGTTGATAAAGAAAGAAGGGGTGCCGGTGCTTGACAGGGTTGCGGCGATCTTAGCCCCTATGTGTCCACTCTTCCCCACACCGGTAACGATAACCTTGCCATGACAATTGAAAATGAGATCAATGCTCTTTTCAAAATTCTCATCCAGCTGCGGTATCAGATCAAGGAGTGCTTGAGCCTCGTCCTTGAAGCACTGTATCGCATATTCTTTTACGTTTTTTATACTGTTGTCATTCAAGCTCATCATAGCGATTTAATTACATCTTCCAACTGGTTTAGATAAAGCATGTTCGGGCCGTCGCTTAGCGCGTTGTCCGGGTCAGGATGCACCTCAAAGAAGTACCCTGTAGCTCCGAATGCCTTTGCAGCCTGTGCCATTGCAGGTACAAAACGGCGGTCGCCGCCTGTTGTTCCGTTGCCGGCACCTGGGCGTTGTACACTGTGCGTACAGTCCATGATCACTGTCGGCGTTATCTCTTTCATGTCTACGATGTTTCGAAAGTCAACCACCAGATTATTATATCCGTATATGTTACCTCTTTCGGTTAGCCATACATCCTTTGCTCCGGCATCACGTGCCTTTTCTACAGGATAACGCATATCTGTTCCAGATAGAAATTGTGCTTTTTTAATATTTACAACTCTGCCAGTTTTTGCAGCAGCAACCAGAAGATCAGTCTGTCTGCACAGGAATGCAGGAATCTGCAATACGTCAGCAACTTCACCCGCTTTTTCAGCTTGATAGCTTTCATGAATATCCGTAAGAATTTTCAAGCCATATTTACTTTTGATATCGGCAAGCATCTGCATGCCTTTATCAATGCCAGGGCCACGGAATGAGTGTATGGAAGTACGATTAGCTTTATCAAACGAAGCTTTGAAAATGATATCTATTCCTGTTTTTTGTTTTATCCTTACAAGTTCTGTAGCCACTGTTTCCAATAGCTCTGAAGACTCTATAACACAGGGTCCTGCAATGAATATATTGTTCATATTTGTTTTGACGACGTTATAATAAAAACAAAGGTAGTTAAAAAACAGACTGCAAGCAAACATTTAACAGTTATTTTTATTTTATTGGCAAAAAAAACAAAAAATAGTTTTAATTCAAAAAATATAGTTATATTTGCAGCCGGCTTTTCCGTTTTTTTCTACTATTCGGATTCGCCATAAAGGTATTAAACATTTAATAAAACTAATTAATAACAGTGTAAAATGAAAAAAATATTCATACTTTCTTTGCAGTTGTATTAGCAATAAGTGCTAATGCACAGTTGTTTATAGGTGGTACAGCAGGTTTCTCAAATGTTAAAAATGCAGGCGCTGATAATGAGACGACTTACAAGATTCTCCCTGAAATTGGTTATGACATTGATAGTGATAATTCAATTGGTGTAATATTTGGTTTCGGCAAGGGTAACAGTGATATCAGCTATGATGGTTTTAATCCGGCAACAGCCAATACAGAACAGGAGTATACAACGATTAATCCTTATTTTCGTTATAAAATTACTTCAATAAAATCTTTATCGCTTTATTCTGAGTTAGGTTTCGGTTATACTCATTATGATAATTATGGTAACCTTCTAACTATAGGTATTCGCCCTGTAGTGACATTCAGTGTCAGCAAGCATGTTCAGCTTGTATCTAAAATAGGTTTCTTAGGTTACAAGAGTTTTGATCCTAAATCAAATGGAGAAAAAAGCCATGCTTGGGGGCTAGATATGGATGGCAATAATATTCAGTTTGGTATATACTACAAATTCTAATCATCAGAGTTAGAATATTTTCCTATAAACGTCAGCATGCAGTGCTGGCGTTTTTTATTTGAATCTCTGGTGAAGTATGACGTAGATCACTATCGGAGCTCCGACAATTGGGGTAACCACATTCAGCGGAATGTAACCATTACTGTTTGGAATTTGACAGATCAGATTGCAGAGAAGGGCTAAAGAAGCACCCGATAACATCGTGACCGGCATGAGTGCCTGGTGATTGCTCGTGCGGAGCATCATTCTTGCTATATGTGGTACTATAAGATCGAGGAAAGCAATCGGGCCACAGAATGCTGTAACCATTGAGGCCATGATTCCGGTGATGCCAAGTAGTCTCACTCTCGTGTATTTTATCCTAATCCCAAGATTTTCTGCATAATTGTCGCCCAGAAGCAGTGCATTAAGGGGCTTGATGAGAGTCAGGCTTGCAAGTAAGCATGCCATGATAATCACCGTATAGAAAGGTAATTGTTGTAATGAGATGCCGCCGAAATTCCCATATCCCCACGATACAAAACTTTGTACCCCTTCAGCACTTGACCAACTGCTTAATAGGGAGATAATCGCAGAAACAAGATATCCAACCATCAGACCAACGATCAGTAGAAGAACGTTACTCTTCATTTTTGATGCCAGCATCAGGATGAGTGTCGTCACAGCAAAAGCCCCAATCAGAGCACCAGCAATAACAGCAATGCACCCTCCCAGCTGAAGTGTGCCTATAGAGAGGCTGCCGCCGAGCAGGAGCATGACCAGAGCCACGCCAAGTCCCGCACCAGAGTTGATACCAAGGATTGAAGGACCTGCAAGAGGGTTACTGAAAGAGGTCTGCATCAGAAGTCCAGTTGTCGCTAGAGCAGCTCCAGATAACAGCGCCGTTATCGTCTGTGGTAATCTTGACTGGATGATAATATAAGTCCACGCAGAATTTTCGGATCCCCCGTGAAATAGAATATTCCATACCTCGCTTGCTGGAATCGATACCGATCCAGTCAATAAGTTAGCCGTCGCTAGCACAATGCAGACGACGGCTAATAGGATGGAATAATTTAATCCTTTATTCATTCATCAGAAAAGCTTTGAACTCATCAAAGTTCTTACTCATTGATACGCATTCTTTTTTACCCTCCATGAATGCAGCAAGACGTTCAGGTATCCTCACATCAGCTCCAACGATAGGTTCCACAGTATCTTTGAATTTTGCAGGATGGGCAGTTTCGCAGAAAACGCCCTTCTCACCGGGTTTAAGACCCTCTTTCAGAGCACGATAACCGCATGCGCCATGTGGGTCGAGGATATATCCGTTGTCATGATAACATTCTTTCATAGACTCACGGATCATCTCGTCGGTGAACGTGCATCCGCTGATCTCGTTGCAGATCTCCTGATGATTCCCTTTATAGAGATCATAAATACGTGCGAAGTTGCTTGGGTCACCCACATCCATCGCATTTGCCAGAGTCTGAAGGCTCGCCTTCGGTTCATATTTGGCCGTCTGTAGATATTTATAGAAGATGTCATTCGCGTTATTCGCTGCGATGAAACGTTTGATAGGCAGTCCCATTTTCACCCCGAAGAGTCCGGCAGTGATATTTCCGAAGTTGCCGCTTGGAACACACATCACGAGATTGTCAGCGTAACCGCGTCTTTTCATCTGCGCATAAGCATAGAAGTAGTAGAAAGCCTGCGGCAGAAAACGTGCTACATTAATTGAATTTGCACTCGTAAGTTTCATGTGGTTGTTTAACTCACTGTCCATGAACGCGCTCTTCACAAGAGCCTGACAGTCATCGAACACCCCATCAATCTCTACGGCAGTGATGTTTTTGCCGAGAGTCGTAAATTGGCTCTCCTGTATTTTACTTACATTACCTTTGGGATAGAAAAAATAAACATGTAAACAAGCCACTCCCAGTAAACCTTTGGCT
>DAIOSW010000005.1:0-32290 GCA_036752365.1 Prevotella sp. | reverse complement strand
AAAAGACCTGCTTGACACTCTTGGTACGAACTTCGTCCATAGTAAAAGAAGTACGATCCCAGTCCCAACTGGCACCTAATTTTCTAAGCTGTTTTAAGATGATACCACCATGTTCATGTGTCCAATCCCAAGCATGGTTAAGAAATTCATCACGACTAAGATCCGTCTTTTTGATTCCTTGTTCAGCAAGTCTATTAACCACTTTTGCTTCGGTAGCTATTGACGCATGGTCTGTACCTGGTACCCAGCATGCATTTTTACCCTCCATTCGGGCACGTCTGACAAGAATATCTTGAATTGTATTATTCAACATGTGACCCATGTGAAGTACACCAGTAACGTTTGGCGGAGGTATAACAATCGTATATGGTTCACGACCGTCGGGTTTTGAACTGAAAAGCTTGTTGTCAAGCCAATATTGATACCATTTCGATTCCACGTCTTGTGGGTCGTACTTACTCGCTAATTCCATTTTATCTCTTATTTTACACTATTTTTTAAGAAAATCGATGCAAATGTACTAAAAATCAATGAAAAAGTTGTATGTTTGCACAACTAATTGAGATAATATGCATTCAAAAAGTGAAAAATTAGAGGCCTTCGGACGATTGCTAGATGTGTTGGATACATTGAGAATAAAATGCCCATGGGATCGAAAACAAACAAACGAGAGCCTCAGACCCAATACGATAGAAGAAACTTATGAACTTTGTGACGCCTTGATAAAAGACGATAAAAAAAATATATGTAAAGAACTTGGCGATGTTCTACTGCATGTATGTTTCTATGCAAAGATTGGCAGTGAAGATGGTGATTTTGATATAGCAGATGTTTGTAATCAACTTACAGATAAGTTGATTTTTCGTCATCCTCATGTTTACGGCAATGTAAAGGCTGATACTGCAGATGCAGTATTACAAAGTTGGGAACAGATTAAACTAAAGGAAAAAGATGGAAATAAGAGTGTGTTGAGCGGTGTTCCTGCTGCACTTCCTTCGCTCATTAAAGCATATCGCATTCAAGACAAAGCTAGAAATGTAGGTTTTGACTGGCAGGATAGGATTGATGTATGGAAGAAAGTTCGTGAAGAACTTGATGAGTTAGAGGTTGAACTTGAAAAAAAGGATAAAGAGAATTCTAAAAAAGAATTTGGCGATTTCATGTTCAGTCTCATCAATGCCGGAAGACTTTATCATATTAATCCGGATACTGCACTAGAATATACAAATCAAAAGTTTATCAATAGATTCAATTATATAGAACAGCACTCTATTAAAATTGGTAAGCCATTGGCAGATATGACCTTAGGGGAGATGGATCAACTATGGAATGAAGCAAAAGAACTAGAGAAAGATATAAAATAAACTTATAACACTTTAATTTTTCAATGGATATGAAATACTTTAAGTTATTAATAGTATGCCTACTTTCCACATTTATGATTAGTGGTTGCGGTGGAAAAAAAAGTGGAACACCTGAGGTTGACTCCGATACAGTTAGTGCTGCCGATTTAGCAGTTAAAGATAAGACTTTGTATGGTATATGCGGAGAAGCTACAGCAATGAATACCCTTCAACTCATAACGGATAATGGTGACACACTTAATATTTCGATTGAACATGCTCGAGATAACAATATGGTATTTGGTGGATTGGAAGCTATGAATAAAATGGCAGTTCTTCTTGCTCCAGATTCATCTGCTATTGAAGTCATTAATTTATCTTCAATGCTTGGTAATTGGGTAGAGCCTAACCCTCTAGACGGTAGCTCGATGCAAGGATTAACAATCAAAGAAAGTGGCATTGCAACAAGCATAGAAAATACTGTAACTTATAAAACCTGGAGAATCTTCAATGGAAAGTTACTTTTGACATATATCAACGAAGGAAGTATGAATGACAATGAAACAGTTGACACTTTCGATATAAAAAGTTTAGGAAATGATTCCCTTACGATATCAAATCCAAATGAAATTCATCAATTTAGTCGTCGAAGATAAAATAATTAATGGAAAAATTTGAAATCTATATATTAGGGTGCGGAAGTGCTCTACCTACTTTGCATCATTATGCCTCATCACAGATAATATCTATTCGCGAAAAAATGTTTATGGTGGATTGTGGTGAAGGAACCCAGATACAATTACGTCGTTCAAAGGTAAGATTTACAAGAATTAATAATATATTCATTTCACATCTTCATGGTGATCATTGTTTTGGACTTATTGGAATGATATCCACTTTTGGCATGTTGGGACGTACTGCACCTTTAGATATATATGCTCCGACAGACTTTGGTCCAATTTTGGATATACAACTTAAAGCTTTTTGTGAAGGATTAGAATATGAAGTTCGTTTCCATGGTATAGATACAACATCAAATGAAGTAATTTATGAAGACCGCAGCCTTACTGTTACAACAATTCCACTGCGTCATCGTATGCCATGTTGCGGATTCCTATTCAAAGAAAAGCCAACATTGCCACATATACGGCGAGATATGGTCGATTTTTATAAAATCCCGACATACGCGTATAACAATATCAAAGAAGGGAAAGATTGGATTACCCCGGAAGGTGACGTCATTAGCGCCTCTAGCTTAACATCACCGGCAGATCCTATACGTAGCTATGCCTACTGTTCTGATACTGCGTATATGCCAAATCTACATCAGATGATACAAGGTGTTAGTGCTTTATATCATGAATCTACTTATGGTAATGACAATGAAGGACGGGCAAAGAAATATTATCATAGTACTGCTGCTCAAGCTGCAAAAGTTGCTCGTGACGCAAATGCCGGCATGCTGATATTAGGACATTATAGTGCTCGATACGAAAATGAAGAAAAGCTCCTTATTGAAGCTAAAGAAATCTTCAATAATTCTTTCTTGTCAAATGAAAACAAGGTGTTTACTGTCATGAAGTAAATAAAACACCAATCTATATTTCTAATTTACTATTTATATTGTTCTGAATTTATGCATAAATTCAGCATAGACATCATGAAGTTATCTTTATTTTGATATAGAAGCAATAATGAAGATTCGTATTTCAAAAATAATCCTTGATATGCTAAAAAAATTGAGCAGAGATACTCACGTACATCTGCCCAATAAACCATACTTATTACTAACTATTTTTCTAATCAAAACTTACTTATTAGGTATTAACTAATAACGGTACAAAAGTACTGCTAATTATTGAAAGTCTCATTTCGTTATGTTTCAGAATTATACGAAAATGTTACATCCTTGATCATTTTAGTTACAAAATATTATTCAGAAGTATCATTTTGACTCTTATTTACAAATTCTGATGGCGGAATTCCGAAATGTTTTCTGAATACAGTAGAGAAATGAGCTTCATTCGTGAATCCTACGGCATAAGCAACCTGTGATATGTTAACCTTATGTTCCTTAAGTAATTTTGCAGCTTGTTGCATACGCAGATTTCGTACGAAATCACTAGCGGAGACGCCTGTAATCTCTTTCATCTTTCTATGTAGTTGAGCTCTACTTAAACCTATATCTGAGGCCATCTGTTCTATGCTGTAATCTGAATTAGAAAGATTCTCATTTACAAATTTCATGATTCTGTCCATTAACAAATCATTGTTTGAATCAATATTTTTGTTTTTAATTCGTTCTTCTTGTATGAGAGCACCGGAGAATTTACCTCTTAAGCGTTGCATGTTTTTGATAAGATTATCTATTGTGACATGCAGTTCCTCCATACTGAATGGTTTGGCAATATATGCGTCAGCACCTTTTTCAATTCCTTCAAGTCTATTGTCTATATCTGCTTTAGAGGTAAGAAGTATGACAGGTATATGACTAATGTTGGGATTACCTTTGATCATTTTTACTAAAGTAAAACCATCCATCTCTGGCATTATTACATCAGAAATAACAAGATCATAGCTATTCTTCAGAATTTCGTCTAAAGCCTGTTTCCCGTTTGATTTTATTGTAAATCTAAAATAGCTTGACAACTCTCCACTGATATATGCACCAAGATCAACATCATCATCAACAATAAGAATACGGTGTTTTCTGGTTCCTCCGTATATCTTTTTTTCTGTAGTAGAATCAGAATCTTCATCAGGATCCAGAAGGTCTTTTTCTTTCAGATGTTCCTTTCCTAAAGGAAGGGTGACAATGAAACAGGATCCTGTAGTATCTTGTCTGTTCTCTGCTTTTATTGTTCCGTGATGCATCTCAACAATCATCTTACAAAGATTTAACCCAATGCCTGTACCCTGTATACCAATATTACGTGAGTTATCACCCTGGTAGAAACGGTCAAATATCTTTTCGATCTTGGTTTTATTAAGTCCGATACCATTATCATAAATACAAATTTTCATACATCTGCCATCAGATGTCTCCAGTTTCGTATCAATGCAAGTACTCAATTCAATCTTAATATCGCCTCCTTCATGGGTATATTTAAACGCATTCGATAGGAGGTTAGTGATGACCTTATCAAAATTAATACGATCAATCCATGCTACGACATTATCTTCATCGTGTTCGAAAGTGAAATTAATATTATTTTCTTTGGCATGAAGTTCGTAATTTTTGCAAATATTTGCTAAGTAACTGGCCATAACAGTCTTTTCGCATCTAAGCTGCATCTGGTTTTTATCAAACTTACGTATATCTAAGATCTGATTAACGAGGCGTAGAATACGTTGAGCGTTGCGATTGATTACATTTAATTCTTCTTTTGTTTCATTGTCAAAACCTTTAGACATGAGTTTCTGAAGAGGTCCAAGAATCATAGTTAACGGAGATCTAATATCATGAGTCGTGTTGATAAGAAATTGCATTTTTTCTTCATATAACTCCTGATGACGATGACGATTGTAGATATATAACGCATACAATAATAATGAAATAAACAGAATAAAATAAACGAGATATGCCACCGTGCTACTGTACCATGGAGAAGTGATCATAATATGATAAACCTTTACCGGAGAGTATACACCATTGTCAAAGGCCTTTACTTCAAGTATATAAGATCCTGGTTGGAGGTGATTGAAAACAATGGAATTCGATCCGTCAACAGTTTGAGCCCAAGTGTCAGAACCACTTATCTTATATTCAAAATGAATATTTTCTGCATGACTGTAACTTAGTAATGAGAACTCCATCGTGAATGTATTATCTAAGTATGAGAAGGTAAAATGATCTGCCTCGTCTACAGCATTATCTGTAATATGTACACCATTTGAAGTTGTTGTGTTATTAACCATTTTATCTCCAATAAATAGGTTCGTAAGTTTTACCTGACCACTTTGTCTTCTATTATTACCTATCTGTTCAGGATAGAAGGTCGTTAGACCATCACTTGTCCCAAAAAAGACACGTCCATCTTTTGTCTGGAGATATACTCCCTTATAATATTCTCTGTCAGATAATCCATTACCTTTAACGTAACTAATGAAACGATGTTCTTTTTTTATATACTCCCAAAGTCCCATAGATGAACTACACCATATATTACCTTTCTTATCATATACAATACCACATATAATCTTATTCCGCAACTGTTCTGATCCCGGAAAGTAATCAACTTTATTTTTATTACGATCAAATAGATATAAGCCAGCATCAGTACCAATCAGTATATTTCCTTCGGGAGTCTCACAAAATGTTTCCCCTAAAGTATTTGTTAGAATGCTATTCCATCCAAAGTGTTTAAAGCTGTTTTCTCGAGGATAAAAACAGGAGACTCCTCCCGAATGTCCAATCCAAAGCATACCTTTAGAATCAATCATCATTGAAGTAATCCAGTTATTGGCTAAATAACCCTTTTTATTGTTCTTATGGAGCATATCATATGTTCTAATGTGTCCCGTAATAGTATTATAGGCACATAATCCTTGAGAAAAGGTGGAAATGTAAAGTGTACCTTGACCATCATCCGTCATGGTGTTGATCATTATACCACTCAATTTCTTTTCTAATTTTGATTTACCGGTTTCCGGTGAATATCTATAAAGTGAATTATCTGTACCTACCCAATAATTACCGCTTTTATCCTTGTATATTGAGTTGGTCTGTTTTGGAGCATTAGGTTTATAATAGATTTTTCCTTTGGCATCAAATTTAAATATATTATATTGTACGGTACACCAGACATCGCCGTTGCTTCCTTCACAAAGGTGCGAAGTAAAACTTCCTATGTTTATTCCCTGACCGGAAAGGCTCCAATTATCAAACTGATTTTTTTCTTTATTAAAGAATAAAAGTCCTTTATAATTACATCCTACCCATAAATTTTTCTCTCTGTCTTCAAAAATTGTTCGTACATCAGTGGATGATAGGTCAAACTTATTTTTCTGTGTTTCATACTTGATTAGCTTATTTGATCCGAAAGGAATATAGAATAATCCATTTCCAATTGACCCAAGAAAAAGAGTTCTTGCATGATCTATAAATGCTTTATTAAAAACAATATCACTTAAATTATAAAATCCACTGTTAATTTCAAAATTTACAAGTGTATTTGTCTTCTTATTATATTTCATAATACCATGCTGGCATACAAGAATCATGTTTCCATCAGGGTCAGTTATATATTTTATAGGTGCACCACAAACAGTGGCATATTTGCCTGCTAATACCCAAATACCGTTCCGCATAATATATCTCGTAACGAATGACTCATGACCACCATTCCAAAGATTATGATATCTATCTTCACACATCAAGGTAAAAAAATCATATGAAATATTAGATCCTTTACGATTAATCTGGATCATCTTCATTGATTTAAAATCAAGTTTATATAGTCCGTATCCCTCTGTTCCTGCAACAACAGTTCCATCATGTAATTGGATAATCTCACTGATTCTTGGCTGATCCCCGTGTGGCATTTTGAATTTCTCAAAATTATTGGCGGCATTATTATATTTTACCAATCCTTTAGTTGTTCCTACAATAATATTTCCTTCTTTATCGACAAAAAGGCTCACAATAATATTATTAGGAATGGACATTGAATCTGCGTCAGTCTGTAGATAGTTGGTGAATCGATATCCGTCGAATTTATTAAGACCAAATTCTGTACCAATCCAAATATAACCTGCTTTATCCTGAACCATACAAGTCATCATGTTACTTGAAAGCTTATCAGATGAAAACAGAATACTTGCATTAGCAGTCGGACATGACAAATATAAAAATAAAAAAGATATTAATGATGTTAATATATGTCTCATAATTTTTAATATGGTTTTATGTTCGAAACAAAAATAATATTTTTCCCTCTCGTATTCCAATTTTATCATGCTTATTTTAAATCATGAAACGTATAGACATGTCTATGAAACAATTCTTAAAGTTGTTTGTGCCATTTTTAGATACATTTGCACATGTTTAGCTAATCACATAATTTATAATAATATCATGAGAATTAATTTGAAAACTATCTTTAGAAACAGATTGTCAACCCTATTACTTTTTTCGTTTATCACAAGTTTTTCTATCGCAACAGAAGTTACTAATCAACAGTTAGCAACCTCCACAACTAATCCAGATCCGAATTTTCATATTTATATATGCTTTGGTCAATCAAATATGGAGGGTAATGCTTCTATAGCTGATGCGGACAGAGTGGGAGTGAGTCCACGGTTCAAAATGATGGCCGTCTGCAATGGTATCTATAGCGGACAGCAACGTTATGCCGGCAACTGGTATACGGCTGTACCCCCATTGTGCAGATCAAATACAGGACTGACTCCTGCTGACTATTTTGGACGAGTTCTTGTCGATAGTCTGCCTGATAGCATAAAAGTTGGAATAGTAATGGTAGCAATAGGTGGTGCTAGCATTGATGCCTTTGATAAGGTTAATTACAAGGCATATTATGATAGTGGCGTGGATTGGTTGAAGGCTATCATGAATCAATATGGTGGTAATCCTTATGCTAAAATTATTGCCATGGCAAAAAATGCCCAAAAGGTAGGAGTAATAAAAGGTATACTTTTGCATCAAGGGGAAACAAACAACGGACAGACTGATTGGCCAGGTAAGGTTAAGAAAATTTATGATGACATGACGACTGATCTAGGTCTGGATCCAAACTCGGTACCACTGCTTGCCGGTGAAATGAGATATAAGGATCAAGGCGGTATATGTTGGGGCATGAACAGTATCATTGATGATCTGCCCCATACAATCAATAATTGTTATGTTGTCTCTGCAGATAGTTGTAAGGGAAACACGATTGACGGTTTTCATTTCTCAACGGAAGGAGCAAGAGAACTTGGTAAAAGGTATGGATTGAAAATGTATTCATTGATTAAGAAGTATAATACGATAGAGGGACGAACAGTTGATCATTTGACTTTAGATACTACCAAATTTTCTCTTCTTACAGGTTCTTATCAGGAATTGCCACTTAAAGCAGTATATCAAGATGGCCACGTCATCCAGATCAACAAGAAAGCTACATACCAATCAAGCGACAGTACACTAACACGGGTATATAATGGATATCTTGAAGCTTTAAAGGATGGAATCTCTGAAATTAAGGCATCATACATAGACGAAGAAGGAAAAATAAGTACCATATCTTTCAATGTAGAATCATCTTCCTTCCCTTTAACCAGTAAATATTTTAATCCTTCAATCAACGGTAATGGTTCTTTTGACGCTAAAACCCATTATCTTACGACTGATGTATATGGCTTTGGCGGCTGGCAATATTCTAACGGCTTAGATTTATCGGATTATAAATATCTCATAATTCAATTATCTTCACCACAATCGTGTGGAGCATCTTTTCGAATCTTTGATGAGAATAGCTACTGGGCATCATCATGTGACAATCAGTTTGGAAGTAGTATAAAGATGACTGTTAATCTTAAAACAATGAAGAAAAATGTAAACGGAGTCTCTACGGAATGTAGTCCTGCCCATATCTATATGATGGGGTTTTGGAGTTACGGAGGTAGTCCTATAAGAATTAGAAATATTTATTTAAGTGATGACGGTATTAATCCTATTACCACAGGCACTCATGACATTGTAATGGCTAATGCTGATGCCTCCTCTGACATTTTCAATATAGATGGAATAAAGATGAACAGAGTGAATAATATGAAAATGTTGCCACGAGGAGTATATATTAAGGGAGGAAAGAGTATCTTTGTAAAATAGAAAAAATAACTACTAACATGAAAATTATATCTATATCTATGGCAATGGCATTCTTTCTAATAAGTAATATGTTATTTGCTCAAAAGAAATATAATTATGTACCCATCATTCAAACAGATTCTCCATCTGAAATAATCAGAAAGGCAGCGAATGTGGTACCGACACCTCGTCAATTGGAATGGCAAAAGAAAGAGCTTCTTGCATTTATTCATTTTGGCGTAAACACGTTTACGAACAAAGAGTGGGGTGATGGTACAGAAAATGAGAAGATCTTTAATCCTCAGAAGTTTGATGCAGACCAATGGGCCAGAACAATAAAAGAGGCAGGATTTAAAGAGATTATACTTACTTGTAAACATCATGATGGGTTCTGTTTGTGGCCAACTAAGACAACTGAACATTCAGTTAAAAACAGTCCATGGAAGAATGGGAAAGGCGACATCGTGAAAGAGGTTTCTGATGCTTGTAAGAAATATGGTATTAGTTTTGGCGTTTATCTTTCTCCATGGGACAGAAACTCAAAATATTATGGAACAGACCAGTACAATGATTTCTTTGTAAAACAGTTGATTGAGCTTCTTACTAATTATGGTAAGATAAGTGAAGTCTGGTTTGACGGTGCTTATGGTGAAGGACCGAATGGTAAAAAGAGACTTTACGACTTTATTAGATGGTATAAGATTATCCGTAAGCTTCAGCCGAACGCTGTTATCGCGAATATGGGACCAGATGCCCGTTGGGTTGGTAACGAAGGAGGTCAAGGAAGAATTACAGAATGGAGCGTACTTCCTAATGATAACATGAATCAAGAGCTGATAACAGTAAATTCTCAGCATGATGTATTATATAAACCGCTTGGTGATCTGTGTGATCAGGATCTTGGAAGTCGTTCTATCATCAATAAAGCCAAAGGACTGGTATGGTATCCTGCGGAAACAAATACATCAATACGTCCCGGATGGTTCTATCATCCTGAAGAAGATAATAGAGTAAAAAGTTCAGAAGAACTTATGAACAGATATATTACATCTGTCGGAATGAACGGAACTTTCCTACTAAATATGCCGCCAACTCCAGATGGATTAATCTATGAAAATGATGTTAAGAGTCTTCTTGGTTTCAAAACGATTCGTGATCAAACGTTTAAGGTTAATCTCGCTCGTGGAGCTACCGTCAAATGTAGTAATGGGAAAAACATGAATTTTATTTTGGATGGTAAATACAATACCTATTTTACTACTAAAAATCAAGATACAACGACCGTGATAGAACTTACCTTACCATCAGTGAGAACATTTAATCTTCTTTCTGTTCAAGAATGTATCACAGTGGGACAACGTGTTGAGGAGTTCAGACTTGATTATCTTAAAGAGAACGGTCAGTGGGAAACAGTAACCTCAGGAACCACAATTGGTTATAAACGTCTTCTGAAGTTCAATGCAATAACCACAAAGAAAGTGAGACTATTTATCACCAGATCAAGATTAAACCCAACAATATCAGAAATTGGCTTATATAAAATGCCCAACATTTAATACATATTATTATGAAAAGGAAATCATATATTTTCATTGTTATCTTGTTGCTATGTTCATTATTTAGCGGACTTGCAGCTAATGCCACTGTAGTTATTACTCCAAATAGTTATTATATTTTCAAAAATATATCGACGAATCAAGTTATAACCAACAAGCAGAAATATGACACGAATGCCAGAATTTATACAGAGGATTATAAAGAAGGTGAGAATTCTCAGATATGGCAACTTATGTCAAGTGATAATGCGAATGCTTATGTCATCAAAAATCCGGTATATGGAATGGCTATTGACTTTGCGTTAGGCAATTCACTATATCCACTTCAATGGACTCCAAGCAAAGGAAACACAAATCAGCAGATCTACTTTCAGCCAGTATCTGGAAAAGTAGATGTCTATCAGTTGTATGCGCTCAATGGTACTACAAAATACTATATGAAGGCGAACATGTCGTTATACACCACACTAACGACTAATGTGAATGACGAATATACATATTTTACATTGATTCCAACCAAAGGACCTTCTCTTACATATAATAATGTATGGGAGAATCAGACCATCTTTGAAATCAATAAAGAACCGGCTCATGCTACCTATATTCCCTATTCAACGACGGATGAGATGAGAGCAGATTCTTTTTATCATAAACCATGGTTAAGGCCTACTAGTTCTGAGGTAATGAGTCTGAATGGAAATTGGAGATTCAAGTTTGTCGACCGTCCTGAGTTACGTCCCGGTGCATCAGATTTCTATGCAGATAATGCAGATGTAAGTAGTTGGGCAGAGATTAAAGTTCCTTCATGTTGGGAAATGGAAGGTTATGATACTCCTATCTATACAAATGTGGAATATCCTTTCTATGATAATCCTCCATTTATTCGCATGCAAAGTAATTATAACGGACAGTATGGTCCTAACCCAGTTGGATCCTATCGTACTACATTTACTCTGCCTGATAATTGGAAAGATAAACGTACCTTTATACATTTTGACGGAATATATAGTTGTGCTTTTGTTTGGGTTAACGGTAAATATGTAGGCTATTCACAAAGTGCAAATACAGACGCAGAGTTTGATCTCACAAATTATGTACGTAGTGGCCAGAACAACATTAGTGTACAGGTATTGAGATGGTGTGATGGTTCTTACTTAGAAGGTCAGGATATGTTTCACATGAGTGGAATTCATCGTGACGTTTATCTCTTCGCTACACCAAAGACATTTGTTCGTGACCATTATATCACATCCACTCTTTTATCTACAAGTAAATACAAGAGTGGAAGCATGAAGGTAGCTCTACAGGTAGATAATCGTGATAAGGTTTCTGCACAAAAAACGATAGAAGTAGAGTTGCTTGATTCTGCCAATAACAAGATTGCAACTACAAGTCAAGCGGTTACTTTTGCAACAGGTGATTCTGTAAAAAGCATTACTTTTGGATTTTCTAATCTTACTAATTTAAATCTGTGGAGTGCAGAGTATCCATATCTTTATACTGTTGTGGTACGTCAAATGAACGACCAGAATAATGAAGAGTCCGTTTTCTCTACAAAATATGGATTCCGTAATATCTTAAGATCTAACCAACTGGTTTATGTGAATGGCAAACAGACTTATTTTAAGGGTGTTAATACGCAAGACACCCATCCTTTATATGGTAGATCGATAGATGTTCCAACCATGTTAAAAGATATCACCATGATGAAACAGGCAAACATGAATATTATCCGTACGAGTCATTATCCACGTCAGCCGAAGATGTATGCCATGTTTGATTATTACGGATTATATATTATGGATGAGGCAGATGTTGAATGTCACAAAAATTGGAGTGATGGAGCATCAATGACCAATGATTCAACATGGATCCCCCAATATGTAGATCGTACTGTGCGTATGGTTTTACGCGATAGGAATCATCCTAGTGTAATCTTCTGGTCACTTGGAAACGAGTCTTCTGATGGAGTTTGTTTTAATTCAACTTACAAAGCTACCAAATCTCTTGACCCAAGAATTGTCCATTATGAAGGTGCCGGTGGAAGGAGTAATACCGATCTTTACTCAGTCATGTATCCTGATTTGAGTGGTGTCTCATATTTCTGTGGAGGAAATACAGGGGGAAAACCATTCTTTATGTGTGAGTATGCCCATGCTATGGGACAGGCTGTTGGTAACTTACAGGAATATTGGGATATTATTGAAGGTAGCAAGGCAGGTATAGGAGGTTGTATCTGGGATTGGGTAGACCAGTCGATCTATCGTGCATCAGCTATTCAGAGCGGTAACTTTAAGAAAAATGGATATAACTATTATATGTCTGGTTATGATTTCCCAGGTCCAAATCAAGGTAACTTTGTAAATAATGGAATTATTACAGCAGATCGAGCTTGGACAGCCAAACTCACTGAAGTAAAGCACGTATATCAATATGTTAAATTTACCAGTTTCAATAACTTAACAAAAGTATTGACCCTCAAGAATAAATATGATTTTACCAATCTTAATAATTTCTATGTTAAATATGTAGTTTTACGTAACGGCATTGAAGTTGAAACAGGTACTGTTGACATCCCTTCTGTTTTACCCGATGGCACATGCTCACTGCCGATACCATTCACCACTGATTATTCACAGAATGGTGAATATATGATCAATTTTAACGTATGTTTGAAGCAGTCAACAATATGGGCGGATGCCGACTATAGCATTGCTGATAATCAGTACTCCCTTCGTAGCAGTGACGCAAGTCTTCCTGCTGTTATTAATACAGCAGATGATTTGATTTTAACACAGAACTCATTATCAACTACGATCACCAACAGCAAGTTTACGATATCTTTTGATGCGAAAGGAAATATTACATCATGGAAGTTTAATAATAATGATATTATCAATGCAGGAAGTAACGGACCTGTATATAATAATTTCCGTTGGATGGATAACGATGGAAACGGTGATACAAACAACGGTATCACATCATCTGTTGTGAATTCTGTCACGATGAGTGACGATAAGAAAAGTTGTACGATCCAAATTACAGTTAATGGATCAAAATGTCCTTATAACCTGGAATATACCATCTATTCTACGGGTGTTGTTGATATCAAGCCCACATTTGCTCCTGCTGTAGCTGACTTGCGTAGAATCGGTCTATACATGGTGTTCCCTAGAGGATATGAGAATGTTGAATACTATGCAAGAGGACCTTGGTCCAATTATATAGATCGTCAGACTGGTTCTTTCCTTGGACGTTATGTAACTACCGTTGACGATATGTTTGAGCCTTTACCACATCCCCAGACATATGGTGACCGTCAAGGTTTAAGAGAGCTTATCTTGGGAAATAACACCACTGGTGACACTCTTAAGATAGAGACAGAAGGACAAGTATCTTTTTCATTATCACATTATGATGAGACAAAATACTCTACCTATCAGCTCCATCCATGGGATTTGACCCGTTTGAACCCGATCTACGCACATTTCGATTATATGCAACGAGGTATCGGAAACGGCAGTTGTGGTCCTGGTACTATTGATAAATATAAATGTCCAACCACAGGCACTTTTAGTTATAAACTTCGCATCACTCCCAAAAAGAAAGTAACAACAGACGGGATCAGTGAAACGGAGCAAAAGAATGATCACATCGTCTATTATGATCGGGCAAAACAGCACATTATATGTAAGGGATCATTTGATAAGTCTACAACAATAGAGTTTTATAATATCGGAGGTGTTTGCCTATCAAAAACGAAATGTACAGATAATAACGGTACTGTAATTATCTCTACTGCAGGACAGCCACAAGGCTTATACATCATAAAAATACAAAACGATAAATCTCACGTAATAACAATTTAATAACATACTAAACATGAATAGAAAGATTATTTCTCTGGTAGTTTTCAGTACATTTTTTTCTTTTGGTGCAAAAGCCCAACATCCTATAATAACAACGAAATACACAGCCGATCCGGCTCCAATGGTCTATAAAGATACTGTATTTCTTTATACGACACATGATGAAGACAATGCAGACGGCTTCCTTATGAAAGATTGGTTGTTATACACATCTACGGATATGGTAAACTGGACAGACAGAGGTGTTGTTGCATCTCTGAAAAGTTTTAGCTGGGTTAAAACCGAAAATGGTGCTTGGGCAGAACAGGTAGTGGAAAGAGATGGAAAGTTCTATATGTATTGTCCTATTCATGGTAATGGAATAGGAGTGCTTGTTTCTAATACACCATACGGACCGTTTATAGATCCATTAGGTAAACCATTAGTTTGGCAAAAGGAACATTGGAATGACATAGATCCAACTGTATTCATCGATGATGACGGACAAGCGTATATGTATTGGGGAAATCCGGAACTGTATTATGTGAAACTGAATAAAGATATGATCTCTTATTCCGGTGAGATACATAAATTGACTCATCCAGAACATTATCAGGAAGGTCCATGGTTTTATAAACGAAAAGGAAAATATTATCTCGCTTTTGCCTCTACATGTTGTCCTGAGGGTATTGGATACGCTATGAGTGATTCGGCTGGTGGTCCTTGGAAAACAATGGGGTATATTATGACCCCAACAGATAAAACCCGTGGAAATCATCCTGGAATAATGGATTATAAAGGAAAGTCATACGTCTTTGGCTTGAATTATGATTTAATGCACATGACGACGACGATGGAACATCATGAACGCCGTTCGGTATCAGTTGCCGAAATGCATTATCTTAATGACGGTACGATTGAAAATGTACCTTACTGGACAAAGGAGGGTGTAAAACAGTTATCATATCTCAATCCTTATCGCAAGGTTGAAGCAGAAACGATGGCCTGGGGTCACGGACTGAAAACCTTATCCGATAAGAAACAGGGTATTTATGTAACAAAGATAGATAACGAAGATTACCTGATGGTTAAAGGTGTTGACTTCAAGAAAGGAGCGAAAACGTTTACTGTTAACGCAAATTCCATTAATGGAGGAAATATAGAAATACGTTTAGACAGTCTGAAAGGTATGAAAATAGGAACGTGCCCCATCAAAGGAAATGAAAATAACGGATGGAATGCAATAAAGACGAATGTCAGTAAAGTTGGAGGTGTTCATGATTTATACCTCGTCTTTAAAGGTGATCAGACTGATTTGTTTAACCTAGACTGGTGGATGTTTAAATAATATAACTATTTAATAGAGATAATATGAAATTTAAGAGTATAGGGGTTCTTATTGCAATGGCATTCTTTAGCTATTCTCACGCTCAGAATCCAATCATTCAAACGAAATACACTGCGGACCCCGCACCGATGGTTTATAATGACACCGTTTTCTTATATGTAGACCATGATGAAGATGCAGATATAGGCTTCTTTAATATGAAAAACTGGTTATTGTATAAGTCTACGGATATGGTGAACTGGACTGATTGTGGAGAAGTAGCTTCGCTAAAGACCTTCAGCAAATGGGGACGTCAGGATAATGGAGCATGGGCTCTGCAATGTATGCCACGCAATGGTAAGTTTTACGCCTATTGTCCAGTACAATTAAGTGGTATCGGAGTGGCTGTTGCCAATACTCCCTATGGACCATTTGTTGATCCGTTAGGCAAACCACTAATCAATAACAGTGGTGATGACATCGATCCAACCATCTTTATTGATGATGACGGTCAGGCCTATTTGTATTGGGGAAATCCGCAACCATATTACGTTAAAATGAATAGTGATATGATCTCATATTCCGGTAAAATCACGACGCAAACAGTGAAACCCGATAAATATGTTGAAGGTCCCTGGCTAACCAAACGTAACGGACTCTATTATCTTCTTTATGCAGCCAATGGAATACCTGAGAATCTGGCTTATGCCACAAGCACGTCACCTTTAGGTCCATGGACATATAGGGGAGTGATCATGCCAACTCAAGGAGCAAGCTTCACCAATCACTGTGGTATCATTGATTTCAAAGGTAATTCATACCTGTTTTATCATAACGGTGCACTTCCCGGAGGCGGCGGCTACAAACGTTCTGTTTGTGTAGAACAGTTTGTCTACAACGCAGACGGAACCTTTCCTACCATTAATATGACAACTCAGGGTGTTACAACCCCTGTCATTAATCTTAACCCATACAATCGTGTTGAAGCGGAAACTATGGCTTATGAGAGTGGTATAGAAACAAATCGTGATGACAAAGTCGGAATGTATGTGGACAGCATAAGCACTGGAAACTATATTAAGGTACGTTCAGTTGATTTTGGTGAGAAGGGAGCAGCTATGTTTGAGGCATCTGTAGCCAATTCCGGCAAGGAGGCAAGAATAGAATTGCACATTGACAAACTCAATGGAACCCTTGTTTCAACACTCCCGATCAATTATACTGAAGGTAAATGGAAAACAGAAAAAGCTGTTGTCACTAATTGTAGTGGAGTACATGACCTCTATCTTGTCTTCAGAGGTGAATATGGAAATAAGACCTTATTCAAATTTGACTATTGGAAGATGACCCCTAAAAGTTCCACACGCACTCTTATCGGCATAAATGTGCATTAATATAATATTGATCTTATGATAAATATACTAAAAAACATCAAGATAAAAGTTATCTTATTGATCATAGCCACCGTAATCATGCCACTAAAGGCCTTATCAATAGAGACCTATCAGGATTATGCTCTTGACACTATAACAGGAAAGAACACCATGACTTATCATGTTACAGCTATCTATTCCGATGGAACCGAAGAAGATATAACTTCATTATCTGACGTCACTTATTCTACATCCGGATTATGTACAGCTACAAATGGTACGATCACAGGCTTAAATTATGGCAAAGTGAATATCGGGTTTACCTACAATGGTGAGACCGATAATTTTCCACTTATTATCGAGAATGTCGAAGCAGAACGTACTGTGTCATCCATAGCATTCTCTCCGTCGTCATTAAATCTGCAAATAGGTCAGAACGCATCATTTACATGTAATGCTATATATAAAGACGGTCATCAACAAGATATATCCTCTGTCGGAGTCTTCAAGGCTGACAATGCGAATGTTATTAAACTTCTTGGTGACAGTGTCATTTCTGTGGGTAAGGGCACAGCAAATATCACAGTAAGTTATAAGGGGGTATATGGTAGCCTTGTTACGGGCACTTTGCCTGTAACGGTAACCTATCTCAATCCTTATGTAAAGAATGAAGCCGAAAACTATACAGCACAGTCTGGAGTACAGTGTGAAACACTTACAGCAACAGACAAGAATGTTGCTTTCATTGAGAATAACGACTGGGTAGAATATGAAGGTATGGATTTTGGCGATAATGGACCCTCTGCCTTCTCGATAATAGCTGCAACTCCAAATAGTGGCGGTTATGTAAGAGTCTATGCAAATGATGTGTTGATAGCTACCTGTCCTGTAACAAACAGTGGAAGGTGGAGCACATGGAAGGCATACCGTTGCAAGACAAATAAAGTGACTGGTGTTAATAAAATACGTCTCGTTTTCACTGGCGGTTCCGGCTATTTATTTAATATAAATTCCTGGATTTTTACTGAAGAGACCTCCGGAATCAACAATATCAATGCAGATACAGAAGATAAATCGTATTATACCACCTCTGGTATCAACGCAGGAACCTCTGCCAAGGCCTTGCCAAAAGGTATTTATATACATTCAAAAAGAAAAGTAGTCATCTCAAACAATAATAGATGAAAAAAACAGTGATCATTTTGCTATTGGCAATAGGTACTATTGGCTCTACAGCAAAAAATATAATAAGCTATTCAAAAAGTAATACCTGCGTCACTTTATCTACAGATGATGCAGGAACATTGACGATCAAACCGCTTACCGACAATACCGTAAGAGTCACCTTTAGCAAGAAGGCTTTTCGGATGATGCCCGAGTGGATCTACGTCAATAAGAGTAAGACACCTAAATTTACGGTAAAAGAAGAAAACGGCGAGATCGCTGTTTCTCTTCGTCACTTAACCGTCAAGATCAATCGTGCTACGTCTCAAATAAAATACTTTAACGAGCGTGGTGTACAGATTCTTGCAGAAACCAATAGAAGTCTTACCGAGTCCTTGATTGGTCAGGAAAAGACCTATATTGCCGAACAAAAATTCTTGTCACCTTCTGATGAACGTCTGTTCGGACTCGGTCAGTTCCAAGATGGATATTTGGATGTTCGTGGACTCTCAAGAAGACTTACTCAAGTCAACACCCAGATCTCCGTTCCATTTATCTTGTCCAATAAAGGATATGGATTGTTATGGAACAATTACGGAATGACTGAGTTTAACCCATCAACTCATCAGCTGTCGTTTACAAGAGATACTTTAGCAAAAGGAGCGACAGAGACTGTCGATGTAACGACAACAAATGGAAACCGTCGTGAGATACGTCATAGCAATAAATATTCTGCGACATTGAATATCCTACAAGATGGCCAATATTCATTCCTGCTCGATGTAGGACAAAAGATGGCCCGTCGTCTTAACCTGTCAATAGATGGTCGTAAGGTGATTGATATGCAAAATCTATGGCTTCCACCAACGGGTTCTGCTCTTGTAAAATTGAATAAGGGTCAGCATGTGGTATCAGCAGAATTATCAGGAGGAGACAATCCGAAACTATTCTATGATCTCATTACAGATCAGACTGTATTTCGTTCACCTGTATCCGAGAGTGTTGATTATACGGTCTTTGCAGGTAATGCAGATGAAGCCATCTCAGCCTATAGAAAAGTCACTGGAGAGGTTCCCATGATGCCTCGTTGGGCTATGGGTTATATCCATTGCCGTGAGCGTTTCAATACACAGCAGGAGATACTTGACATAGCCAATAAATTCAGGAATGATTCTATCCCTGTAGATGCATTGGTACAGGATTGGCAGTATTGGGGCAAATATGGGTGGAACGCCATGCGATTTGATGAGGACAGATACCCGAATGCAAAGAGTATGACAGACAGTCTGCACAAATTAAACTTGCATTTGATGGTCTCGGTCTGGTCAAACACCGAACATAGCACGGAGTGGGGCAAGCAGATGGATAAAGACGGTTATTTTATTCCACAGACCAATTGGATAGACTTTTTCAATCCCAAAGCAGCAGAAGCATACTGGTCTAATTTCAGCACACGAATGCTTCCTTACGGTATTGATGCATGGTGGCAGGATGCTACAGAACCCGAAAACGATGACCTTTCCGGTAGAATGGTTAATAACGGGACAACTCCGGGTGAGGTGTTCCGAAACACATACCCATTATTGGTTAATAAGACCGTTTATGAGGGATGCAGACGTGAGACACCCTCACAGCGCACCATGATTCTTTCCAGATGTGCATTTCCTGGAATACAACGTTATTGTGTAGCCAACTGGTCGGGTGATGTCGGTAATGACTGGGATACCTTCCGCCGACAGATTATTGCCGGCTTGGGAATGATGTCTTCAGGACTGCCATGGTGGACTTATGATGCTGGAGGCTTTTTCCGACCTGGCAATAGCCAGTACACCGATACTCTTTATCATGAGCGTATGCTTCGATGGGTACAGACCTCTGTGTTCTTACCACTGATGCGTGTTCATGGCTATCAGTCAAATACTGAATTCTGGAACTATGGTACAGACGTTATGAATAAGGCACAGCAGTCATTAAAGCTCAGATACCGTCTGCTATCCTTTATCTATTCTGAGGCAGCACGTATCTCCCTGAATGGGGGAACAATGATGCGACCGTTAATCATGGATTTCCCAGCCGACACAGCAGCCTTGGCCCAGAAATGTGAATACATGTTTGGTCCATCGTTACTCGTATCCCCCATCACCTCATCTCATCCACATACATGGTCCGTTTATCTTCCAGAGACAGATGGAGGTTGGTATGATTTTTGGAATGGTGAACGTTATCATGCCGGCTATTCGTCAGTGCCGGTATCATCTGATCATATTCCTACATTTGTACGTGCAGGCTCGGTACTGGTATTAAACAACCCGCTACAATCCACGAAATCCGTTAATGACGAATCACTCGAAGTTCGTATTTATAAAGGTTCTAATGGTAAATACGCGCTCTATCAGGATGAGGGTGACGGATATAATTATGAACAAGGAAAATACTCAATAATTAAGTTTGAGTGGGACGATAAGTCTGGCACGCTTCATGTTTTAAACCGTGAAGGGGAATATAAGGGAATGCCCAAGAGTATCAAGATGAATCTTATTATTGTCAATAAGAACGAAGGTTGCGGCATCCATAAATATGAGGGCCGCCAAATCACTTATACTGGGAAATCATTAAAAATTAAACTATAGTCAATAGATCATGAAAAAAATATTTTCACTGGCATTTCTGATGTCACTTTTATTCTCGTTATTCACATACGCTCAACCCCCTATGATGGGATGGGCTTCATGGAACGCAAACGGAACAGACATCAATGAAACTCTTATCAAGCAGACAGCCAACTATATGGTATCGCTGGGACTCAATAGTGCGGGGTATAATTATGTCAATATAGACGACGGATATTTTGGAGGTCGTGATGCCAACGGTAATCTTCAGTACAACAGCAACTTCCCAAATGGAATGAAGAGTGTTGCCGACTATATCCACTCAAAAGGACTCTATGCAGGAATCTATTCTGATATGGGTAGCAATACCTGTTCTACACTATATGGAAATTATGGTGACAAAGGAAAGGGAGTAGGATTATATGGACATGAAAGTCAAGATCTGAATCTTTTCTTCAACACGTGGGGATATGATTACATCAAAGTAGATTATTGCGGAGGACAGCAGCAGGGACTCGACCCAAAGGTAACCTACACGAATGTCTCAAATATTATCAAAAATCTTGAGACTACTCTGGGCAGAGATATTACCTATAATGTATGCCGATGGACATTCCCTGGAACATGGGTAATGACGGTAGCGGACTCCTGGCGTATGCATGGTGACATCACCAACACGTATGGTTCAATAAAATCGATCATTGAAGATAACTTATACCTTGCTCCTTATGCCTCATGGGGTCATTACAATGATATGGATATGCTCCAGGTGGGCAGAGGTATGAGTAATGACGAAGAGAAAACACATTTTGGTTTATGGGCCATCATGGCTTCACCATTGATGATAGGATGTAACTTAAATAATGTTCCTGCTACCTCTTTGGCCATCATCAAGAACAGTGAGGTAATCGCTGTCAATCAGGATTCACTGGGTCTACAGGGAGAGCTGATAGGTCGTAATGACGATTGTCTTGTCGTTGCCAAACCCATCGAGAAACGCCACGGCGCAATCCGTGCGGTGGCTTTGATGAATGAGAACACCGTAGCGAAGACCATCCGCGTTAATTTTAAAGACTTATGGATAGGGAGCACCGCTACAGTACGTGATCTATGGAACAAGAAAGACTTAGGTACCTTTACTGATTATTATGAAGTAAGCGTACCTGCCCATGGCGCGGCCATGTTGAAGATTGTCGGTGATACAGCCCTTGATAAGACACGTTATCAGGGTGAATATGCCTATATGAACAAATATTCGACACTGACCACAGGAGGAGCACAGTTCGTTCGCAGTCTGGCCACGGCATCAGGAGGTTATAAGATGACATCACTCGGTAAGACCGTCGATAACTGGGCTGAATACCGTGATGTATATAGTACCAAAGGTGGAAAATATACACTTCAAATCTATTACTACAGTGAAATCAACCGTTCCCTTTATGTATATGTTAATGGCCATTGTTATATCATCAACAGCATGAATTCCGGTGGACTTGATAAGAGAGCAACAGTCTCTCTTCCTATCGAATTAAATGCAGGCAACAATGTCATACGTCTCGCCAATCCTTCATCAGCAGCACCGGACATCGATAAGTTTGAACTCATCCCCGACGGTGGTACTGCAGAAAAGGATAATTTCGATATTGAATATACCGAAGACATCTCGAGTGATATGCCACAGATCAGTACAACAGACAAGACCAATGAATATTGGTTCTATATCATGTTCTCCGACGCATCAGGTGTCATCCAGGATATGGGCAATAATACAGACCTGATGACGAAAGGTCTGTTTACCGGTAATACATCACAGATGTGGAAGCTTATCACCAACAGTAAATCTACCAATTCTTATAAATACTTCATTGTTAATAAGAATGGTCGTGGAATGGCGCATGTAGCCTCTTCTCAGACCTCGGATGGCTTCTACCAATCAACATCAGACTCATCAAAATGGGCTTCATTCAAGATCGTCTCAACAACTAATGGTGAGCTTAGTCCTTCATTTGAATTGGAACGTGATGGCTCTAACGGACGCCATGTCAATCAGTTTGGCGGTGCCGGTTATGATCATAAGATCAGTGAATGGACCGCCAATGATCACGGTAACCCGTTGCGTTTTGTTCCTGCAATCAGTACCAACACTGTATTCAGCGGCACCCTCTCTATGAAGGTCAACGGTGTCAACAGGTCTACATTGATCTATGTTCCTTCCAATGTTGGAACTAATCGTCCTCTGCTCCTCTCTCTTCACGGCAGATGGGGTAGTGGCAATGACATGAAGAATACAGCCCGCTTTGAGGCAATCGCAGATACCGCACATTTCATTGTTGCATATCCGGATGGATTGCCTCAGCCTGTTTTAGGAGGTAACACCGGATGGGATGCAGGTGGCTCCACCGACAACGACATCGCTTTCTTCAAAGCCATCAGGGACAGCATGTCGGCAAAATATGGAATAGACAAGAAACGTGTTTATATTACCGGTTTCTCCTTAGGAGGAATGGAGACATACCATGCAGCGAATGTTGCCGCAGATGACTTTGCTGCATTCGCTTCATGCAGCGGATACCCTCTTAATGAATATCATCGTTACTACACAGGCTTACGCCCCGTGCCCTTCCTGCATATCCATGGAAAAGCCGATGACTTTGTCAAGTATGATTCTGTCGCAATCGTTGTCGACAACTGGGTTGCTCGTAATGGTTGTAATCCAGTTCCGGCCGTCACTACAAAAACAGGAGTTTACACAAGAAGTGATTATGCTGCAGACAATGGCGGATTCAATTATCTGTATTACGCGCTGGATGGTGTCGGACATGAATATAAGATAACTGATGCCTTTAATACAAGTAATGAGATGTGGAAGTTCGTCAGTCGTTTCCGCTTAGATGACACCTGTGACCGCACCATGAAATGGAATCCGAATATCCAGATGCAGGAGGCAGGTGTTGTACCGGCAGGATGGGTAGCTAGTGTTGATGGAATTACGACAAAACCAAGTAAAGGATTAACAACCGGTCCACGTACCATCACCTTCAATGCGGGAGGTGAATATAATACCGGTTTCTATTTCTGTACAAACCTCTCAAAAGGTTACATTGCCTACGGCTCAGATCCCCAACGTCCCATCCAGTTGAGTGCGGGTACCAATAGTCTCTCTTTCTGTATAACTGGAGTCAAGCCGTCAGATATCGATCGCAATGTTGTCTTTACCGCTTACGATCGTAAGACAGGTAAGAGTATCATCAATGACACGATAAAGATAGAGACTTGTCTTTCCGATAATACCATGAGCCAGAGCACCAGAAAATCATATATGATTACGAAATCCAGCAGCAGTGAATACATGTTTAAATGGACCATTGATGGAAAGAGTACCGAGGCGGTAATCAGTGGCATTTCATTGAATGCGTCCAACTTGATTATTGACGACATCCCTACAGTTACCAACAGTCAGGTCAATCCCTCCTCATCCATCTATGATATCAATGGTTTCAAGGTAAAGAAGGTTCAGCATGGTAAGGTGTATATCCTTAATGGCAAAAAGAAAATCATCAATTAATCATGATGATGACTTCGATTTGAAAAAAGGTATAAAAATAATTGGGTGGAAATACTCACGTACTCCCACCCAATAAAACCATACTTACTAACTATTCATAAGTCAAAACCTAATCTGACCTTATGACTTACGTTTGCAAAGGTAAGACTATTCTGACAAATCGCCTTTCTCTGTAGTTTCATTATGATTTGAAAATGTTGCATTTTAATATATTATCATAGATTCTATGACTCGAATAAATAATATGAAACATAATTAATATTTAATGAAACATATATGAACGGAATATAAATAAGAATAGAGTAACTTTGGAGAAAATATAATTAGACTTAAAACTATCTGAGATTTTTTATGTTCAAATTCATCATAAAAATAATTTTGTAAATTAACAAATGACCAATTATAAATGAAAACAACAATCGTCACGATTACTTTGGCATCCATGATGTCTTTGGCAAGTATGGCTCAGATGCCATACCAGAATCCGGACCTCAGTTCCCAAAAGAGGGCTGAAGACCTAACCTCAAGATTAACCTTAGAAGAGAAGGCTGGTCTGATGTGTGATATATCCCCGGCCATACCACGCCTTGGAATTAAAAACTTCAACTGGTGGAGTGAGGCTTTACATGGATATACGGCAAACAATGACATCACCTGTTATCCGGAGCCTATCGGTATGGCTGCGACATTTGATGATGCCACTTTATATCAAGTGTATACTACGGTATCTGATGAGATACGTGCCCTTTACGCTGAACGGATGAAAAAGGGAGAGAGCAACCAACGTTTCAAGAGCCTGTCAGTATGGACACCAAATGTGAACATCTTCCGTGATCCACGTTGGGGTAGAGGGCAGGAAACTTATGGAGAAGATCCATACTTGACATCAAGGATGGGTGTGCAGGTTGTGAAAGGTCTGCAAGGACCCTCAACAAGCAAGTATCGTAAGTTGCTCGCATGTGCAAAACACTTTGCCGTACACAGTGGACCCGAATGGAGCCGTCACGTCATGAATGTAAATGATGTAGACCCACGCGATCTTTGGGAAACCTATCTCCCTGCATTCAAGTCTTTGGTTCAGGATGCTGATGTACAAGAGGTGATGTGTGCTTATCAAAGACTTGATGATGAACCTTGTTGTGGAAACTCACGTCTTCTCCAACAGATATTACGTGATGACTGGGGCTTCAAACACCTGGTTGTTTCCGATTGCGGTGCTATCGCCGATTTCTGGCAGAATCATAAGATCTCAAGTGATGCCACCCATTCAGCAGCAAAAGGAGTATTGGCCGGAACAGATGTAGAGTGCGGTTTTGGTTATGCTTACATGGATCTGCCTAAAGCAGTTGCTCAAGGACTGATCTCAGAGGAAGAGATTAACAAACATGTCATCAGACTGTTAAAAGCCCGTTTCGATCTAGGTGAGATGGACGATCCTTCCATCGTAGAATGGACTAAGATCCCTGCATCCGTTGTAGACAGTAAAGAGCACAGACAGCTGGCGTTACAGATGGCTTGCGAGTCAATGACGCTATTACAGAACAACAAGGATATTCTCCCTCTCAGTAAGAATCTGAACAAGATAGCTGTTGTTGGACCAAATGCCGATGATGATGCTATGTTATGGGGTAACTATAATGGAAAACCATCAGTGACCACCACGATACTTCAGGGTATCCGTAATAAGGTTGGTGCCGATAAAGTGATTTACGACAGAGCATGCGACTTGGTGAATGATAAGATGGACGAGTCTCTGATGGCTCAATGTTCAGCTGACGGAAAACGTGGATTTAAAACAACCTATTGGAACAATACCAAAATGAGCGGTGACCCTGTCATCACAGAAAACCATACCGAAGCCCTCCAGCTTACCACCATGGGACAGCACACCTTTGCTGAAGGTGTGAAGATGAAAGAGTTCTCAGCAAAGTATGTAGCTGATTATAAAGCAGAAAAATCAGAAGAGATTTATCTGAAGTATTCTGCAACAGGTAAATATACCATCAAGGTGAATGACAGTATCATGGGCAAATATGACAGCTGGCGTTCTCTACAGTCAAGATTACCTATCAAAGTAGAGCAGGGAAAGAGCTATCGTATTGAAATGGATTTCACAACAAACGACAATCAGGCAAGTCTTGAACTCAACCTATGTCGTGAGCTGCCATTCGACTATGCAGCATGTGCCAAGAAGGTTAAAGATGCCGATGTGGTTATCTTTGTCGGTGGACTCTCAACAAAACTCGAAGGCGAGGAGATGCCTGTAGAGCTGCCCGGATTCAAAGGCGGTGACCGTACAGACATAGAATTGCCGAATGTTCAGCGGGAGACTATCAAAGCGCTCAAGGCAGCAGGCAAGAAGGTTATCTTTGTCAACTGTTCCGGCTCAGCTGTCGCATTGGTTCCTGAGACACAAAATTGCGAAGCCATTCTTCAGGCATGGTATGGTGGTGAAGAGGGAGGAGCTGCCGTTGCTGATGTACTCTTTGGCGACTATAACCCAAGTGGCAAACTACCTATCACTTTCTATAAGAGCATGAAACAGCTGCCTGACTTCTCAAATTACTCCATGAAAGGCAGAACCTACAGATATATGAGTGATCCACTCTTCCAGTTCGGCTACGGACTAAGCTATACGAAGTTTAAGTTTGGCAAGGCTGTGATCACCAATGGTGGTGATATGGCCAAGAACATCACAATCCCTGTTAAGAATATAGGCCGTCGTAACGGAACTGAGGTCGTACAGGTTTATGTTCGCAAGGCTGATGACAAGAGCGGACTTATCAAGACACTAAGAGGATTCAGCAGAGTTGACATCAAGAAAGGTGAGACTAAGTCAGTAACCATCAACCTGCCGAAGACCGCATTTGAGTTCTTCGATAATCAAACAAATACGATGCGAACCTTACCGGGAGACTATGAGTTGTACTACGGTAACAGTTCAGCAGATAAAGATCTTCAGAAGGTAACTGTAAAACTATAACAAAAAAGAAGGCGGTCCGTTGCAAAGTGGACCGCCTTCTTTTTTTTCTATCTTTTAATATTCTCAGGAGGTCCGAGATAAGACCTTTTCATTCCCCCTAGATTAAGAATCATTTTCTCAAAGATAATACCTCTTGAGATAGGACGAATAATCAGTTCATGTTCTTTTGACAGATCCGCCCGGAAAGGCAGTTGTACATTACTGTCGATGATACGTCTGCTATCAAAGAATCCCTCACTGATATTTTTCTTTCCACCCATGACATCCACCCTGACAGGTGTACATCCATCAAGACTGATCTCATAATAGATACCCTCCCCGCAAGTATAATCTAGCATTGGCGAAATCAGGATGTGGACGTCGGCATTGTTAGCCGATGAAGAAGTAGTGAACCTGTACGTTAATGAAGATCCGCTAACAGACTTGTTTGTTGGTAGTAATGTCACGCCGGAAAGCGTCTTTCCAAAATAAGGAATCACATTCCATTTCACGCCGTCTACAGCATTAGCCTCCTGATAATGTTCTGCCTCTATAGAAACAACATCTTTCGTGTCAGGTACTCCTGATGACTCCGTTACCGGGTTCTTATCAACCTTAGGCATGACGTTGAAACGGGGATTATCCCAACCTCTGTAACCGATATGTGTCTGGTCCATCATGTGACTCCATTTTCCTCCACAGAGCGTGTCGTTATAGAATTTACATAGTTCGGCATCTTTCTTAAAATAGTTTGCCGTACCGATGCTGTCACCTGTTGCTGCTGCATAATACATCTGATACAGGTTTGTATAAGCACGAACAGGGAAGAGAATCAGTTGCATGTACGAGTCCTTATATTGTTGAGCCAGATGGGCATACTGCTTCTCTGCATCGTTACGCAAAGTAATAAACTCATGAAGAACCGTTTGGAACTCATTGTAATTGGTCAGACTGTAGACGTTCTTATCCATCAGTTCAGGAGTGATCCGATATGCATACTTGCACTGCAGGTTCAGTAATCTTGCCGCTTCATCGCCATTCTCATTTCCGAACGTAAAACGACAGAAATCTACTGTATGCTGATACAGGTTTTGTGGGTTGTATTTCTTGGGATTCCAAGCCATATCAAACCAGAACTGAATAGGGTACTCCATCGGTTTCAGATCACCCACATTCACTATCCAGAGTCTGTCCACACCATTTTCGTAAGCCATGTTCATATCACTCCATACTCTCTGTATCTGACTTACATTAAGCCAACGGTAGCTACGTGGTCCACCCACATAATCATAATGATAATAAATTCCATAGCCGCCTTTTCTCTTTGCCGAGTCGAGTGGTGGAAGCATCCGGATGCTACCCCAGTTATTGTCACATAGAAGCAAGGTGATATCCTCAGGCACTCTCATACCCTTATTGTAATAATCCTGCACCTCCTTGTACAAAGCCCAAACCTGGGGAACCTTATCAGCACTGACTCCTCGTTCCTCACGGATAATCTTGCGTTGATCAGCGATGATTGTCTGAAGCAGACTGATGTTGCTCGATTCGCTCATCGGCATATCGCCATCACCGCGCATGCCAATCGTGATAAGATCCTCAGTATTTTTGTTACGTCTTACGCCGCCGGCCCAGAACTTCTGCAGGTTTTTGGCATTCACAGTATAGTCCCATTTATACTCATTGTTATCCCGTCGCGACTGAAAATCCTGTGCTTCCTTACTCGGGTCGTCGCTATGGTTATGCCATTCCTTCTGAGAGCGACTCATCGGTTCATGATGACTCGTACCGATGATGACCCCCATATCATCGGCCGTTGGGCCGTTTAGCGGGTCGTCAGCATAAAAGGCACTGTTCCACATGGCAGGCCACATATAATTGCCCTTCAGTCGAAGGATCAGTTCAAAAAGCTTTGAGTAGAATTCATGGTTAAAGTCACCGAACCTCACTTTCGCCCAGTTGCCCAGTGCAGGCCATTCATCATTAAGGAACAACCCACGATAGCGCACCTGCGGTTCACCATCGGTATAAATACCGTTCTTGATAAATATCTTTTGATGCTTTTGAACGGGTACATCAGCCCAATAATACCATGGTGAGACGCCGAGCTGACGTGACAACTCATAGACACCATACACCGTACCTCGTTTATCGCTGCCAGCAATCACGAGTCTGTTGTCGACCGTTGTGATGACATATTTCTCATGTTTGTCTTTGAGCGCATTCCCGTCAATCTTTCCCTCTTTGATGAGTTGATCGACAAAGGAACTATGACCGAAAGTACCGATAACGATACGGGATGTTTTACCTAACGAGTTGCCGATTGCAGGTGATATGCCACAAACACGTTTAAAATCTTTTTGTAAGTTATTCGTAGCTATCAGAGCTCCTTTCAGATCATTCTTATCGATCGTGATGGTAAAAGGTGATGAACCTTTTGTGATCATCACGTCACCGTCAGTGAAATTCACAAACTGGTCAGCCGCACAAACGCATACCGACATCAGTGAGGAGAAAACAAGCGATGTAAGTTTTAATTTTATATTCATGATATGATAGATTTATTTCTTTGAGATGGCGGAAACTGTTGACTTCCTTCCAAATTTGACAGAATAAATATCAGCTGTTCCTGAGGGACAGTTATATTTGATATAAACATCGTGCTGCCCATAGGTGGCTGCCATGGCCGCTTTGATCTTTGTCAGCCCATTTACCTTTCCTGAAGGAATCTTGACCGTAGCAATCTTATGACCTTTGCGACCGATATCATCGATCCATATCTCAAGGCTGCACTTCTCTGTAGCCGAAGCCGAAACCTCAATAGCTGTGGCTGGAGCGTTTGCCGCGCCCAAGTCCAGACCGCCTAGCATGAACCATCCACCCTTGTTCGTGGTGTTACCCACTGTCTTTCCGAATGTATTGGTCTTAGTAGCTACCCCGAAGGCGTTAAGATAGCTGATGGCCGGTTGTTCTGTAAAACCATCCTTAAAACAATAGGAGTCGAAATCAGCGGTAACATGTTTGGCATAGAGACCATTGCTGTTACCAACCCAACTGTTATAGTTACTCTGAGTCAGATCCAGACTGGTCACATCAACCGAACCCAGACTTATCCAGCTACTATTATCCTTGCTATACAGCCCTTCGATTTGATGCTCCTTACGGATCAGTTTAAGCCAAAGGTCGTTACCTATTATATTGTTAACCATGAAAACCGTACTGCCGAATCTGAAAGCTATTTTCTTTCCATGATGAAAACAGCTCACCAGAGCCACTGTTGATGACTCATTTCCATTGGTAATATAGAGACCCGCTTCTTCGCCATCACTCTTGGCATTTACATCCAGATGCGTCATTACCGTCGAGTAGTGGGCTGCATCCTTTTGAAGCAGATGGGCGGAACCGCTATCTGGGTTCAAACGCAACCAACCCTTACGCGATGTCAGCGAATAGTGTTTCGATGCTTCGGCGTTCAGGAAATACCAACATAGATTGAGCTTCGACTGGGAAAAAGCGTCTGAAGATGGGAGACAAGTGTGAATCCCCGAATTTTGCAAACGTGGGGCCAGAAGTGCCGAGGACGCAGCTGCCGATGCTGTTGGCTTGCCATTCTCATCCCATGTAACCTGATGAAGCATACATTGGCGTCCCTTACCACTCCAGTCATTGGCGGGAGATTTCTCATAACAGTGTGAGAGACACCACCATGTACCGTCAGCCAGTTCAAAGGGTTGTGACGCATGATTGGGAGAACCCAGATAGAGGCTTCTGTCTGTAACGTCAGCAAAGAATTTCCCCAGTTCCTGCCATTGCGTAGAGTCAGCATGTAGGTCCTTTGTACGTAAAGCCCATTGTCCTCCCGCCACGTTACCGGCAATCAGATAGTAGTACCATCCGTCGCGCTTACACATAACAGGCCCTTCGGCCCATGAGTATTTCCCGTTGCGATTGATCCATTCCAGATTGATGGCATCACCTGTAAGGTGTCCGTCATGTCCCACCTGCTGAATCTTATTGGTAAACTTACCGTTTTTGATCAGCATATATGGAGTACCGTCATCATCCACAAAGATTGAGTTGTCATAACCGATAGGCCCTGTTGTTGCTGTCGTCTTCACCTTGACGGGTGTTGACCAAGGTCCATAGAGTGAGTTAGCCTTAGAAAAATACTGTCCGCCACTCGCTGTATTTGAGAAGTAAAGCCAATAGGAACCATAGAATTTTGTGATTGCCCCTTCCCACAATCCATTTCCGGGAGCATCACTCACCAGTCCGCTCCAAGTTGGCTGTACAGCACGGCTGATCACCTCCCAATGCACAAGATCTGTCGAATGATAGATGGCACAATAAGGGGTGAAGTGAAAACTGGATCCACAGGCATAAAAATCATTTCCATCTTTAAACAGCGTGATATCCGGAAAGTCGGACTGAATAATCGGGTTCATGTATGTGGAGACTCCGGAATATGCTGAATCCGGATATGAAATAGTTTCTGCTTTGACAGACATGGTGATCATGAACAACATCATGAATACTAACTTGAGGGTTTTCTTTTTCATTCAACTGATTTTTCGACAAAGTTAGTATATAATAATTATGTCGACTCTTCGGAATGTTTCAATAGTGTTTTCTTTTGTATTTTGCCCGTTTCAATATCTTTTCAATTTGTTTCATCAACTTTATGCAACCCTTTGCATAAAAGAAAATCGACTCATATAGAGCAGTTTAAATAA
>DAIOSW010000004.1:0-34605 GCA_036752365.1 Prevotella sp. | reverse complement strand
CAATAAAAAAGAGCATTCAAAGTAATTTGAATGCTCTTTTTTTTGTAAATTTGCTGCAAAATAACAATTCATCACTAATAATAATTACTACTTTTTACAATGTCTAACTTTTTAAGAACTAATTATGTATTGTCAGGAGATCATTTCGTGACAAACAATAGTACATGGAAACATATTTTTGCTAATTTTATTGGTAAATTAAGTAAAAACAATTAATCGTACGTATAACTAAATAAACTATTAATAAATAAAACACAATGTGTATGAAAGACCGTTTTTGTAAACTGTCGAAGATTGCCGTTTCGGTATTTTGCTTCGCAGTTACTTGTGTGGGATTTTATTCATGTTCCGATGATTACGCACTCGACGATGCAGGAAACTATCCTTCATGGTTGGGTAATAGTATTTATGACGAGCTGAAGAATCCAAACCAAGAAGTGCTTACCGGTACGTTCTCCAATTACCTGCATCTAATTGATGATTTGGACTATACGGAAACGTTACAGAAAACAGGTAGTAAAACAGTGTTCCCTGCTAATGATGAAGCATTCGCACGTTTCTTTAAAAGCAATTCATGGGGGGTGAAAAATTATGATGGACTGACCATAGCAATGAAAAAGCAATTGCTTTATTCTTCTATGCTCGACAACGCCCTATTACTTGAAATGCTTTCCAATGTTCAGAACGATGAGACAAGTGTTACCAAAGGTATAGCAATGAAACACACGACTGGTGTCAACGTAATTGACACCATAACCCATATTTATGGACCGTCCGGGCTACCTGAGAACAACTCTTATTGGGATAAGTTCAAGAGAAACGGTATTGATATGGTGATGGACGCTACCAAGCCAATGATGGTACATTTTACTAGCGAGCAAATGGCAGCAAACAATATTACAACAAAAGGAGCGACAAGCGACTTTGCTGTAGTTACGGGTTCACAATATAGTGACGGTATGGCTTACATTTTCCGCGACAAAGTTATCAAGTCGGATATTACCTGTAAGAATGGCTATATTCAGCAGATGCAGGATGTCATTGTACCTCCAGGAAACCTAGCCGAGGTAATTCGTACTAATGGAGAGACAAACTATTTCAGCCGTATGCTTGAGCGCTTCAGTGCTCCCTACTACGATGCTCCTACAACAAACAACTATAACGACTATATGCAGACAATCCATGGAAACTTGATTGACTCTATTTTCCAAAAACGCTATTTAAGTGAACGTTCACAAGGTTCAGCTGCATTAAGCAGAGACCCTAATGGAAATACAGTGAGTGCTGATAAGCTGTTGCCTTATGATCCAGGATGGAATGCATATACAAATGGTTCTACTCTAAGTAATGCTCTGTCAGACGTTGCGGCGATGTTCGTTCCAAACGATGAGGCTATGAAGAAATACCTTCTTCCCGGAGGTAGTGGTGCTTTCCTTATTGAACAATATGGTAAAATGCCTAATACAGTAGATAATCTGAACCAGAATATTGACTCTATTCCATTAACTATTGTTCAAGCATTTATATCGAACCTTATGAAGAGTTCGTTTCTTGGTAGCGTTCCAAGTAAGTTTGAAGATGTTATGGATGATGCTTCTGACCCAATGGGACTATCTTTAGGTGATATAAACATGATAGATAGTACCTACGATGTCAAGATTGCAAATAATGGTGTAATGTATGTCCTGAAAAATGTTTTTGCTCCTACTAAATATGTTGCGGTATCTGCACCTGCACTTTTCAGCAATCAGATGAGAACTATGAACTGGGCTATCTATGATAAGAGTACATTAGGTCTGAACTTTTATGCATATCTTTTGGCTATGAGTGCAAATTATGCATTATTTATTCCAGATGATGCAGCTTTCTCTAAATATTATGTCGATCCTACATATTTGGGACATGACCAACCTAGAGCTCTAAAATTCTATTACAACACTAAAACTTCTACTGTTTCTTGCTCTACATGGAAATACGATCCAACAACAGGAATAGTAGGTGATTCCATTGGTGTCACCACGGCATCAAATGTATCATCACAGCTGACAGATATTCTGAATTATCATACGGTTGTATTAGGTTCTGGTGAAACTATTGGAAGTAATAAATACTATAAGACCAAGCATGGTGGTGAGATTATGGTCACTGGTAATAGCGAAGGTGCGACAGTAGCTAGTGGTGGCCAGATTAACAACAGTAATCTTCCTAGTTCAACAATAACTAAAGTTTACAATCAGAAGAATGGACACACCTATCGCATAGATCATGTGATAGAGCCACCAACGAATTCCGTATATAAGACACTGAATGAAAATGCACAATTCACTGAATTCATGACACTTTGTCAACCAGACCCTGAGGTTATGTCATGGGCAGGAATATCTAGTACGGTCAATCCTACTTTCGGAACTTCAGAGCAAGATAAATATGAAGTTTTTGTCAATGATGCAGACCACTACTGTCTTGATTTCGATGTAAAATTCTTCAACACATATAATTATACGGTTTATGCACCAGACAATGATGCCATGCAAAAAGCGTATAACTCTGGTCTTCCTACTTGGAATGATGTTAGAGCTATCATGAATGATTCAACTAACAGTGTCACAGACGAGGCTCTGACAGCTGCTAAAGCTAAAGCCTTCGCTATGATAACAGAGATCAATAAGTTCACACGTTACCATTTTCAAGACAATTCTGTCTACGCAGACCATACAGTTGAGGGAGGTTCATTCCAAACTTCATGTGTAGACACTCTTGGTATCTATCAGAAAGTAACCGTAACAGGAGGAAACAATGTGTTAAATGTGGTTGACAACTATGATGCTGTGCATGGAACATCACACAATATATCAGTTTCATCTGGTCTAATGTGTAACAAAATGGCACGCGACTATGTCTTTAACGCAGCGAAAGCTAATGCTTCAAGGATCAATTCATCTTCATTTGCAGTGATCCATGAATTAAACACGCCTCTCAATTATCATACCGACACTAACCGTTTTGATGCGGCATGGTCATCGGCAAAAGCAATGAAGAGCAGTTTGTATAGGTACAAGAAGTTCCTTAACGCTCAAAGATTAAAGTTGAATAGATAAACTTGAATACAATGACAAAATATAAATATTTATTCCTTTTCGCGTTGTGTCTTTTGGCCCAAACAGCGATGGCTCAAGGACATAGAATCACAGGTACCGTATCAAGCAGTATTGACGGCCCTCTAATGATGGCGAATGTCGTTGAAAAGGATGCTAACAATCGTATCGTCGAAGCTTGTGTTACCGACATTAATGGTAACTTTTCGATGATGATCAAAAATCCAAAAGACAATCTAACGTTCTCATATATTGGCTGTAGAACACAGATTGTACCAATAGGCTCGCGTACATCTTTTAAAATAATACTTGCTGACAACACAGTACTTAGTGGGGTTGTCATTAAATCAAAACCGAAAGTTCATACAAACGGACTTGCCATCCCTCAACGAGAAATATCTGTAGCACAACAGACTCTGAACATGAGTGAGATGGAAGGTCTTTCATTTACCACAGCAGACGAAGCACTACAAGGTAAGATTGCCGGTCTTGATATCGTAGCCAATTCTGGTAACCTTGGTTCGGGTACATCAATGCGCTTGCGTGGTGTAACGACCATTAATGGTAATGCCAATCCTCTCATCGTAGTCGATGATAATATCATGGAAAATCCTGATCAAAACTTCGACTTCACAAATGCGAATGAAGAGACTTACGCTTCACTATTGAGTGTCAACCCTGAAGATATTGAAAGTATTACTGTCATGAAAGATGCCGCATCAACAGCTATTTGGGGTTCAAAAGGTGCAAACGGTGTTATCAGTATTAAGCTAAAACGTGGTGCAAGAGGTAAAACCCATGTCACTTACTCTTATCGTTTCACTGGATCATGGCAACCTAAAGGTTATAATCTGCTAAGTGGTGACGATTATACTATGTTGATGAAGGAGGAATTCTACAATCCAGCACAGAGTTCCACCGCAACTACAAATATCAACGAGCTCAACTACAATAAATCTTGGAGCGAGTATGAAAACTGGAATAACAATACCGATTGGGTGAAAGCCGTAACACAGTTTGGCCAAGCACACAATCATTATCTAACAATTACCGGTGGTGGTGAAAAAGCCAACTTCCGTATGTCTGCAGGTTATGACCACGAAACTGGTACGATTATCAAACAATCACTGGACCGTTTCTCAACCCGACTTGTACTTGACTATTTTGTAAGTGATCGTATCAAATTCTCGACGAACTTTGCGTTAACTTACACAGACAATATGAGAAACTATGATGATAACATATTGGGACGTGCCCAGCAGATTGCTCCTAATATGAGTATTTATCGTCAAGATGCCCAAGGCAACAATACTAACGAGTATTATATTATGTTCCCTTCAGGAAACTCTACTATCAGCGGACAGTCTTCTAATTCTCTGAAGTCAATCCGTGATCTCGGAAATCCTGTAGCAATAGCAAATCAATCTTGGAGAGATGAAAAGACATATCGTATCACTCCTCAATTCGAGCTTAACTATGACCTGCTCTCTACAGATGATGCCCATACGAGGCTGAGATACACAGGTATGGTTTATATGGATATTTTTGCAAAGAGCGAGCCTAAGTTTTGGCCTGGTTCTCTAAGTACCGATTCATGGACTTCAGGAACATACAATATCAGTACAAATAATGATTATAACTCTCTTGCCTTTACGACACGTCATACATTGACATTTACTCCTCATTTCAATAATGAAGATTGGACAATGACAATGCTTGGACGTTGGGAAATGATAACAGGTAACAGCAATAGTCAAACACTGACAGAGTCAGTACTTCCTCCTGGAATTACAAACCCTACAGTACCTGCGAGTTTGGAAGACATGAGCGGTTCAAATGCTCAATGGCGCTCCATGAGCTTATTCTATACTGGTCACATTGCTTTCAAATCTAGATATGCATTAGACTTTACTTTACGTGGCGACGGTAGTACGAAGTTTGGTAAGTCAAATAAATGGGGTTTCTTTCCTGGTGTATCTACACGTTGGAATATCTGTGATGAAGCATTCATGAAACCAACAAGCAAATGGCTGTCAATGCTCTCATTCCGTCCTAGTTGGGGTATCGTTGGTGCTCAACCTAATGCAGAGTATCTTCAGTATTCTAAGTATGCCTCTTCAGGCGTTTATGGTAGTGGTGCAGGTAACCAGTCTGTCACTTACGTTGACGGAATGCAGTTGTCAAACCTCAAATGGGAAAAGACAATGTCATATAATATTGGTGGTGACTTCGGCTTCTTTGATAATCTCATCACGGGTGATTTTAACTACTACTATAAGAAGACCACGGATCTTCTTATGCCAAAAGTGAGCATACCTTCCTCTTCAGGATTCTCTTCTCTTTCTTATAAGAATGTAGGAAGTATGGAAAACAAAGGATGGGAGTTAAATATCGATGCGAACAGATTCATCAAGATTGGTAAGTTCTCAATGAGCGTAAATGCAAACATTGCCCAAAACTTCAACCAGATTCTAGCAATGGATCAAAATGTACTTCAAAGTATCAATACTGAATGGAGTGCAGGTGATAGAGGAAAGTATCTGAACAGAATACAAGTTGGAAATCCATTAGGATCCATCTATGGTCTACGTTACAAAGGTGTATACCAGTACTCTTATGACTGGCTTGTCAATTACCAGAAGAACAACAATCTTTCAGCAGCTGAATTTGAGGATTATATAAATAACACGTTCTTAAAGAGTGGAAAGACTGCCCCTGTTGCATTAAACAATAGAGGACAGGTACTTATGAACAGTAACGGTACGCCTGTACATGTTGTTTACAACTACGTTGACGGTTCTCAAACATATACGTTCCAAGGTGGTGACGCAATTTATGAAGATGTCAACCATGATGGTCAGATCAACTCATTGGACGTTGTTTACTTAGGAAGTGCAAACCCAAAAGTTAATGGAGGTTTTGGTCTCAACTTCTTCTATGGAAATTGGTCTTTGAGAACAAGCTTTAATTTCCGTTTCGGAAATAAGATTGTGAATTCTGCAAGAATGAACCTTGAAAAGATGTTCGACGCGTATAATCAGAGTTCAGCTGTTAACTGGCGCTGGCGCAAAAACGGTGATATAACCGAGATTCCACGTGCTATGTACAACTGTGGTTATAACTTCTTAGGTAGTGACCGCTATGTGGAAGATGGATCATTTGTACGTTTCCAGTATATGCAAATACAATATAAGTTTGCCACTAAGTACCTCAAAACAATAGGTCTTAACAATCTTACATTCTCTGCATCAGCAAACAACTTATACTGCTGGAGTAAATATAGTGGAACGGATCCAGAACACTCTCCTGGCTCATGGGGTATCTGTTATGACAACTCTCAGACACCACGCTCCAAGTCATTCACAGTCGGTATAAATGTAGAATTCTAAAAAATTAACGACAATGAAAATTAACAATATAATCAGAAAGACAGTTGTTATGGGAATAGCAGGGTTATCCTTGTGTTCCTGTGAGGATTTTCTTACCATCACCCCTACCGATAAAACCGTTGCAGAGGATTATTGGAAGACAAAAGATGATGTAAGTGAGATGGTGACCGGTGCTTATAAAGCGATGTTAAGCAACTCTATCCAACAGAGAGCTATCGTATGGGGTGAGTTCCGTTCTGACGAGCTGACTCTACCTACAGGTATTAACGGTACCCTGACTAACGATTTAAAGTACATTAATACAGTAAATCTGCTTTCAACAAACAGTTTCTGTAACTGGGGAGCCTTTTACGCTGTTATTAATAATTGTAATATAGTCTTAAAACACGCACCAGAAGTGACGACACTTGATCCAGAATATACAGAAGGTGACTATCAGTCAGACAAAGCGCAAATGCTTGCATTACGCTCCTTATGCTATTTCTATCTTGTACGCGCTTTCAGAGATGTACCATATAGTTCTGAATCTTATGAGTCAGACGACCAGTACATGACTATACCACAAATGTCACCAGACTCAGTACTTGCAAACTGTATCAAAGATCTTGAAATAGCAGAGCAGTATTGCATCAAGTCTGGCGCTTATGGTAAGAATAGCTGGAAAAATAAGGGATATATAACAAAAGATGCAGTAGATGCGATTCTCGCTGATATTTATCTCTGGCGTGGTTCTGTTAAACACGATCAGAATGATTATGCAAAGTGTGTGGAATACTGCGAAAAAGTCATCAAATCGAAAATTGCTTATTACAAAGCAAATAAGGATGAAGATGTATCTGAAGATGATTCAAAGATGATCTATCCTCTAGATCAGGCAACTGCGGCGTTATATAGTATTTTCACAAAAGGAAATTCTCAGGAAAGTATCTTTGAATTACAATATGATGGAACCAATAATAGTAATGAAGGGTTAGCCCAAATGTATTATAAGAACGCGACAACAGCAACAACTGGGTTTACAGTAGCATCTCAACTTTTTAATACTGTTGATGCAAATGCAAGTACAGACCAAGGAACGAAAGTGTACTCCACAAAGAATGACTATCGTTTTTGGAATAACTGTTATGCTGTAAATGATGCAGAGCAGACAGAGCTTGATATAAGAAAGATGGTAGAAAACACCAATACTATTGTAACAACTACAAGTACTGCTGGTATTACCAAATCAACATCTAGAGCTTATGCGAACTATGCACAGAACTGGATCTATTACCGTCTGCCAGACATCATGCTGATGGAAGCAGAAGCTAAGACTCAGCTTGCAACCAATGACAATGACGTAACAACTCTTCGTTCCGCTTTTGATTTGGTTAAAGCCGTTAACGATCGTTCATTAGTTACTGGAACGAAAGATTCTCTTGCGTTCACGAATTTCGGGAGCAAAGATGCTATGGAGCAACTGGTTCTTGCAGAACGCCAACGCGAACTCTGTTTTGAAGGAAAACGTTGGTTCGACCTATTGAGATACAACTATCGTCATGTAATGGGTGTTGATTACACCAAGACTCTAGCTCAAATTAATGAATCAGGCGCTCCTTTTGTAAGCAATTACAATAAGATGCTCTCTAAGATAATCCGTAAATATGTAACAGGTGGTGATGCTATTTCCTTTAAGCTGAAGAATGAAGCATATTTGTACTTCCCTATCGCTACAAGTGAGCTAAAGATTAATCCAAACCTGAAGCAGAATCCTGTTTACATTGAAGATGAATCAACAACGAAAAAATAAAGACAGCTATGACACTAATGAATAAGACAAGAAAAATAAGTAAATGTGTATGGGTTGCAATCCTACCTTTATGCATGGCTTTGGCGAGCTGCTCAGAAAAGATAGATGAATCAAATCTCTATACGTTTACAGGTGAGACTATCGAAGATTTCCTTACCAACCGCAGTGAGACATTCAGTGACTTCAACTACATCATCAAACGTGCCGGGTTAAATTATAATTTATCGGCTTATGGTACTTATACTTGTTTTGCGCCAACAAATCAGGCTGTAGAACAATATATAGACAGTTTGTATGATGACAAAGAAAACAAGGATTTTCCTCATAATGGTATGACAGCACCCGGTCTTGAAGGACTATCAGACAGTTTATGTCTTGATATCGCTAGAATTCATATTTCCAACGCTAAATATCTGACAACAGATATGGGTTCTGGAACAACGATTTCTACGTTCTTAGGTCGTGATATTACTACAAGCGTTGATTCTACTGGTCGTACCTGTGTAAACACCTTCTCAATCATCACAAGGGTTGATAATGAGGTAGAGAATGGTGTTGTACATGTCATCGACAACGTTATTCGTCGAAGTAACCGACAAATGGCAGGTGAGATGGCTAAACATCCTGAATACAGCCTTTTTTATGAAGCTCTCGAAAAAACAGGATTGGCCGACTCTCTATCAAAGACCAAGAAAGCAAGCCTGAACGCTGTTACCAATAACACCGACAACTATTATATTCCAAAAGACTGCAAGATAGGTTATACGATCTTTGCCGAACAAGATAGTACATTATTAAAAAATAAAATAAAGAACTTTGATGATCTCGTAAAATTTGCAAACAGTATCTATGGAAATTGTGCAGATGCAAGCACAGGATGGTACGATTATTATAGAAATAATGGAATTAAAGTAAGCACAGGAAGTGATTATACATCTCGCAATAACGCTCTGAATATGTTTATGGCATACCACATATTAAAATATGCAGTACCCGTAAGTAACCTTGTTTATGATCGAAATCAAGTTAGTTCTTTTGCGTTATTTGAGTATTATGAGACCATGTTGCCTTACACTCTATTTAAGGTGACACGTGCAGCAGGTAATTTATATATCAACCGGTACCAGACAAATTCTACGCTTACCAATCAAGTAGCAAGACAAGGAACAAACCATAAGATCATGCAGGAAGGCATTCTTATAACAAAAGAGGATGTCAGCGCAATCAATGGTTATATCCACCCTATTAACGGTATGCTTGTTTACAATGAAACAGTACCCAAAGGTGTTCTGAATGAACGTCTACGTTTCGACGATACATCGTTCCAGCCAGAACTTATGACAAATAGTCTTAGAGGTATCGCTGATGCTTCAGTCAAAGCACTCAATAGTGGTGTACAAGGTAGAGAGGGTAACTGGATCAGATTACCGAACAACTATTTCAACAACCTTAAGGTGTACAACGGTGATAACACCCAAGTACGCTATCTGCCAGGTCGAAGCAACTCTTGGTCCAACTATCAGGAAGATGAAATATTATGTATTGGCGCATACGATTTCGCATTCCGTTTACCTCCTGTTCCAGACGGAACATACGAGCTGAGAATGGGATATACAGCCAACGGCAATCGTGGTATGGTACAATTCTATTTAGGTAGCAGCAGCAAGCAAGCTAGTATGAAAGCTCTAGACATCCCACTTGATATGCGTAGGACTGGCTCTGATGTTAACGTCGGATGGACATCTTATACGACTGAGCAAGATAACGGTATTTCTACAGATAAGGAAATGCACAACCGTGGATATATGCGCGGACCTCTCTGCTTTACACTAGGTGTTGGTGGTAGTACCACAGGTCGTTCCAATCAGGAGAACCTTCGTCGTGTCATAGCCAAACAACAGTTCAAACAGGGCGAGTACTGGCTGCGTTTCAAGACGGTTCTCCCAGATAATACTACTACACAGTTCCATCTGGACTATATAGAATTCTGCCCTGCTAATGTCTACAATAATGCGACATACGTAGAGGATATGTTTTAAAAATTCGGAGGCAGGTTAAATGTCCTGCCTTCAAATAACAAAAAAAATAAAAAGACAATGAAAAAGACCAAAAGATACAGCAGTATGTTGATACTCTCCGCAGCCATGCTGATTACCGGTTCAGTATCAAGTTGCAGTGATTGGAATGACCATTATGATGCAAATACGGCTGAAACAGCAACGTCGACATCAACAATATGGGAAAATATTAACTCCAACACAGATCTGTCACAGTTTGCTGACCTTCTGAAACGTGCCGGTTATGATAAAGTTCTTAATACCACACAAGTTTATACCGTGTGGGCACCACTTAACGGCACATACGATTACGCCGAGCTTGCCGCAACTGACAGTGCAACATTGCTTCGTGAGTTCGTCAAGAATCATGTTACACGCTACAACTATCCAGCCAGCGGATCGATAAAGGAGAATATATACCTACTGAACAATAAGTTACAAAGTTTTGCGGGTGATAACACATATACCTTTGGAGGTGTTAACGTAAGAACACCTAATTTGGCATCATCAAATGGTGTTATTCACACGATTGAAGGAAAAGTAAATTTCTTCAGTAACATTTATGAATATCTCAATAAGAGAAAATATGCTATAGACTCCATCAGCAACTATGTGCATAAGTTTGACGTTAAGATATTGGATACAGAAAACAGTGTTGTAGGACCAACTGTCAATGGAGAGATAACCTATCTTGATTCTGTATTCTTGGAGAGTAATGCCTTATACAATAGACTGAACCGTGCATACATTAATCGTGAAGACAGTAACTTTTCCATGATTCTTCCTACAAATAAAGCATGGAATGATGCAGCAGCAAGACTGGCACCCTACTTCAATTACATTCCAACATTCAAATTCTCGGATTACTCATCTGGAACATTATCAACTGTAGCTGTCAAAGTGGCAAATGACTACTTGAAAGATTCATTGATGCACTATAGTTTAGTAAAAGATCTTATTTTCAACAACAACTTATATTCAAATAAGGCTCTGTTAAATATGACTCCAGGATCAGATTTGTCAGCCGATTCTTTGGTTACAACATCATATGATATCATCTATAAAAACGATGCAAAAGACCTATTCCAAGGAACTGAAAAAATTACTATGAGTAATGGTTTTGGTTGGGTAACAGATTCTATGCGAGTAAAACCATGGAACTCTTGGTGTAAACCTATCAAGATCGAAGCAGAATATAGTTCTTATTGCATTACTACACTTTTAGGATCTTCAAATGCACAGCCTGCTACTGCAACTTCTAAAAATCCAGAAGTATCAGGAAGTGTATCAAATAATTATTATATAGATGTCGTTCCTTCTAAGTCATCATCTAATCCAGAGGTTTATTTCAAGATTCCTAATGTTCTATCTACCTCATACGATGTATATTGTGTATTCGTACCTGCAAATATAACCAATGCGAACGCTGAAAATAATCTTCCATACAAGGTTAAGATTACAATCGGATATAACTCGGAAACAGGTGCAACAAAGACGTGGAATAATGAAAATACATTTACCACCACGTTAGGAAAAGTAGATACAGTATATGCGGGAAATATTCAATTTCCAATTGCCTACAAAGGGATGCCAAGTTACTATCCTTTTGTAAAGATTAAGAGTAATGTTGTATCTTCTGAACTTAAATCATATAGCCGTGAGATGCGTATTGACTGCATTTTATTAATTCCTAAAGAGCTCAATGATTATAAAACAGCTCATCCTGGTTATAAATTTAAATATGATTCCGACTATTAATAAAAGTTCCTAATAATAAAAATGAATAAGATGAAAAATATATCAATTATCTGCCTCTGTTTGTTGTTATCGGGAACAGTTTCAGTGAACGCCCAAGACAATACTGAAGTTGAAAACATTCAGATAAAACATTCAATAAAGAAACCCCAGCTACCATCCTATCCAACTATGGAAATTAAAGGACTTGTGGTAGATGCTGTTGGAAAGAAGCCTTTGGCGGGTATACAGGTTAAAGCTCTTAACAACGACAATTATGCAGCAATGACCGAAGACGATGGAACTTTCGCAATTAAGGTTCCAACATTTACGACATCATTGTATGTGTCTTCACCTGAATACATAGCTCAACAAGTAGCAATACAGAAAAACGGTGTTATAAAAATTCAGATGCTCAGCGATAAATTTGGTACAATGTACAATAACGGTACAGAAATTACCGCACAGCGTAAGATGATTCGTACAAAATCCACTTCATTAACTGCAGAAACAGACATTGAAGATAAACTAGGTGCAGATGTTCGCTCAATAACACGTAGCGGAACACCCGGATACGGCGCAGCTATGTTTATTCGAGGTATCAACTCTTTGAATGCAAACACACAACCTCTTATTGTGCTTGATGGAGTTCTGCAAGACATGCAGGACAGCCGTTACTCTTTGCATACCGGTGAATACAATAACCTCTTCCAGAATATCAATCCTGATGATATCGATAATATCACAGTACTGAAAAATGCGACTGCACTTTATGGTGCACGTGGTGGTAATGGAGTTATTTTAATTAATACCAAACGTGGTCACAGTATGGCTACCCGTATTGAGGCAAATGTATCTACAGGAATTTCTCTCCAACCAAAACTGGTGGACGTGATGAATGCATCGCAATATCGTCTATACGCTACAGAAATGATTGGTACAATTCCTAAAATAAACACTTATACGGGAACTTTCAATTTCCTGAATGATGACGTTAACGGTTATTATTATAAAATGTATCACAACGATACAGATTGGAGCAAAGAAGTTTATCATGAGGCATTAACCCAAAACTATAGTATCAATGTACAAGGTGGTGACGATATTGGTATGTACAACCTCTCTTTAGGATATACAGACGGTCAAAGCACAGCGAAACAAAATGGTTTTAATCGTCTAAACATACGATTCAACACAGACATTTCTATCACCTCAAAATTATCAACATTGTTTGATATGTCTTATGTCAAAGTTAACCGTAATGTCTTTGATGATGGCGCTCCAACCTCTTTTGAAGAAAGTACAGTGACTTCACCAACATTCCTTGCCCTGATTAAGGCTCCTATTCTCAATCCTTATACGTTTAACTCAACAACAGGCAAACTGTCGAGTACACTCAGTGGTCCAGACGATTTTGTCAGTATGTTAGGCGAAGATCTCTCACTTGGTAATCCTACAGCTATCCTTGTAAATGGTGAAGGTGTTAATAAGAACAGAACTGAGAATACAGAATTCAATACACGTATTGTTCCTAAATACGAGTTCAATCCTCATCTATCATTAACCGAGAGTTTTAGCTATACACTCAACCGCAACTCACAACGTTATTATCGTCCTGTGAATGGTGTTCCAGTGTTTAAGATTGAAGGTTTAGGATCTGTTAAAAGCATGACAATGTCAATGTTCTCGAAGGAAATAAGTATCATGAGTGACACTAAGCTTGATTTCAAGAAACAATTTGGCAAACACTACCTCAATGCTTTCGGAGGATTTCGTTATGTGACTTACTCTTTTGATAACAGTCAGATAAAAGGTCAGTATCAAAGCGCCGGAAATGACAAGACTCCAAACCCATCAAATGATATGGATTACAAGCAGCCATACGGAAACGATGATCAGTGGAGAAATATGACATGGTACGGAAATGCAGACTATAACTATTTAAATAAATATTTCATACAGGCAACACTTGCGGCAGAAAGCAGCAGTCGTTTCGGTAGTGAGTGTGACGGAATCAAACTTGCAGGTGTCCGTTGGGGTATATTCCCAAGTCTACAAGCTGGCTGGGTCATGACTAATGAAAAATGGTTCCCGAAGAATATTGGAATCAATTATCTACGTGTCAATGCCGGTTATGATATCAGCGGTAATGACGACATTAGTAACTATGCAGCCCGCACATCATTCAGTGCAGTCACCTACCTATTTAAAAATACAGGTATAGAACTGAATAATATCGGTAATGAAAATATTCAGTGGGAACAGACAAACAAACTTAATTTTGGGTTGCAGAGTTATTTCTTGAACAATCGACTTGGTGTTAATCTGGACGTATTCTTCAACCGTACTAATAATCTTCTTACTTTGAAGAGTTTCGATTCACCAGTATCAGGTATTAACAACTACTGGAGTAACGGCGGTTCTTTAGCCAACCGTGGTTTTGAAGCCACTGTCACGACTAAACCAATCAACTCAAAGAATTGGAAAATGGAAGTCGGTGCCAGCGTAGGACATTATGTTAATGAAATTAAATCATTACCAAACAATAATCTGCTCTACGTCAACGGCGAACAGACAGCTCAAGGATACACCACAAGTCTCTATGGTACTGATAATATAGCAACCATAGTTGGACAGTCTGTAGGAGTCTTCTACGGATACAAGACTGCAGGAGTATTCAGTACAGACGCAGAGGCAAAAGCTGCAGGAAAAAATGGCTACTTGTATATGGTAAGTTCAACAGGTGAAAAACAGTATTATAAGGCTGGTGACGTTCATTTCGTTGATCTCCATGCTGACGGTAAGATTGACGAAGCCGACAAAACGGTTATAGGCAATCCAAATCCAGATATCTACGGTAACATATTTGCGGTTCTTAACTATAAGAATTTCACCCTGAACTTAGGTTTCAATTACTCTTTGGGCAATGATGTTTATAACTATCAACGCAGTATACTTGAGTCAGAAAGCAACTTCTTCAATCAGACAACAGCAGTAACAAACCGTTGGAGATATGAGGGCCAGATTACAGACGTTCCACGTCTTTCATATAAAGACGTACTTGGAAACAGTCGTTTCAGTGACCGCTGGATAGAAGATGGTAGTTATCTGCGTCTTAAGACAGTTAAACTGACATACAATGTACCAGTAAACCTTTCTTGGCTACAAGGACTCTCAATATGGGCAGAAGCAAATAATCTCTTCACTATCACCCATTATCTTGGTAGCGATCCTGCGTTCTCTATATCTAATGGTGCCCTGTATCAGGGTATTGATGCGGGCAATGTCGCATTAAGCCGCAGTTTCACATTAGGATTGAAGATTAACCTCTAAAAAACGGATGACAAATGAAAAAGATTAAATTAATCATAGCAGCAATAATCGCTACAGGTGCAATGGCATCGTGTAGCGATATGTTAGAAACAGATTCAACCCGTCAGGTGTTTAACCCAACACTCGACCAAAAAACAGACTCAATGTTTTTCACAGTAGGTATATTACGCGACATGCAACTGCTTGCGGATCAATATGTACTGACAGGTGAAATGAGAGGTGACCTTGTTACGACGACCGATGCCACAGAGACCGCATTGCGCGAGCTTGCTGATTTCTCGGCTACTTCGAGCAATAAGTATGATTCAGCATATGTGTATTACAGAGTAATTAACAACTGTAATTATTATATTACTCATCGTGACACGAGTTTGGTTACCGGTAGCAAGAAAGTTACTATCGACGAATTTGCAGAGGCAAAGGCAATACGAGCTTGGGCATATCTTCAGTTAGCCAAGACCTATGGAAGCGTTCCCTTCTTCACAAATCCAATAACAAGCATCGCAGAGGTAAATAAGGACTATCCTAAAAAGGATATTGCAGGAATATGTGAAGCTCTTGCTCCTGACCTTATAGAGTATAGTGGAGCTGAGTTACCTAACTACGGTCAGATCGATTGTGGTAAAACTAACTGGGGATCGGCTAAAACTGTTGCATCTATCAAATGTATGATCCCAGTAGATGTTGTACTTGGTGATCTGTATCTTGAATCCAACCAATATGACAAAGCTGCTCAGTATTATTTCAACTATCTCAGACAGAACAAACTCTCCTCTGGAGGATATTACACCACACCAGGCCTATATCCTGATCAAAAGGTGTTACCAAACGATTTATCTATTACACTGATAGGATCATCTTGGTCTAGTATATTCAGCAATAACAGTACAGAAAACTTGATAACATACATTCCTATGGCTGTTAATAAACTTAAAGGTACAACATCTAGATTACCTGAAATGTTTGGTTTCGACTATTATGGAACAGAGGGAGTACGCACAGTCTACCGCCAGATAGAACCTTCAAACAGTTACTATAATCTCTGTGACAAACAAGATTACTACTATATACAATCATCAGGAACAATCATTGATGAAAGCAAAGTCAACAGTCTACATATAGGTGACATGCGTCGTTATACGATCACGCAATCGGTAACTCAAGATGACAGCACCTATAACTTTATTAAGAAATATGATTATGCAAACATTTTGCTCTATAGAACAAATGTTATATACTTGAAACTTGCAGAAGCCATTAACCGCATGGGGTATCCTGATGCAGCGTTCGCTGTTTTAAAAGATGGTCTGAAAGAAGATTTAGCTTCTGATACGACATACATCACATCGGAAACAAAAACCCTGATGACCACCACACTACCATTTTTCAATCATACTTATGCATCTATATTTGATGACAATTATGGTATTCATCATAATGGTAGCAACCTCACTGAGGGAACTTTTACTCCATACCAGATGGACAGTATCGTTGGTAAAAAGATGGTAGAGATTGCATCTACTTATAAGACAGTTGTAGGACAAACAAAGGCTGACACAATCAATGCTGTTGAAGATTTGATTTGTGATGAGTATGCACTTGAATGTGCTTTCGAAGGTAGTCGCTTTGGTGATCTCTGTCGTATAGCACGTCATAAGAATGCAGCTGGTACCTACAACAGCAATTTTGGTGGTATATGGCTTAAAGAGAAACTTGCCTACAAGAAACCCGTTGTAGATTTGTCGGATGAATCAAAATGGTATCTTCCCTTTAAATAAGAGAGAAATATATTCAAAACAAGAAAGGTCGTAGGTATAACAACTTACGACCTTTTTTATTTGATTTCAAACAGTGTAACAACGGGTAAATGGTCACTAAATCCACCGTTGTACTTATACCCCACATAAGTCCGTTTAGGTTTTTTACCCCCATAATTCTTATCAGGTTCCAAAAGAAAATCATCATCCTCAATAAAACTTCTTGTGAAAGACTTATAAAGAGACTTGCTGATAAGAACATGGTCAATACTTTTCCACTCCCCTTTATACTTATACGAGCCGTTAGCGCCATGGGTTCCAACAGCTGATGACGACACATTGATCAAACCATCCCTCTCAATATACGTCAAGATGGTATCACCTTCATAATCATTAAAGTCACCTGTCACAATGATTTTTGCTTCCGGTGAAATCACACACAGGGAATCAACAGCATTACGAAGAGTCGTTGCGGCTAACATTCGAAACTGCATAGCCTTTGTTGCATTGCCTAATCTACTAGGAAGGTGTACCATATATATATGTAAAGTATCACCACTTGAGATCTCACCACAGGCATAAAGTATGTCTCGTGTGGGACTATGCCCCTCAATCGTAGGTAATCTGAATGGTATTGTGTTGACCAATCTGAATGAAGATGGTTGATAAATCATTCCAATATCAATGCCACGGTTATCCATTGATTGAGTCATTACATAATTATAGCCACCCTTTCGCAGAAGAGAACGTCGCGTCAGATAAGTCATAACACTGTCATTCTCCACTTCACACATGACACATATATCCGGCAATGATAAATCTTTAGAAGCTGAAGTACCACCGCATGCAATCAATTCTTTAGATATATTGGTAAGTTTATCCCAATAACGGTTCACACTCCACTTACGTTCTGAAACCGGCAGATACTCATAGTCACTCTTCAGTGAATCATGAACACAATCAAATAGGTTTTCACAGTTGAGTTCAGCTAGGGTGAAAATAGAAATGAGCAGGGTACTAATGAACATATTCGTAACAACCTATATCCGGTTTATCATCTCGGGGCACTCCTAGCCTATCATAAGGTAACGCATATTTTGTATTAGCACCACCTATGCCACGTGAGAGACTATCCAATCGGAAGTCATAATATAAATTATCAGTATCAATCTTTCTGAAGTTTTTTGATTGTGAAGCCGTGCTATCAGGAGACTCCCATAGCGTATTCACAAATAAAGTATCCTTATCGACACGAGGGGTACAAATAAGACAATTCATAAAATGATACTTAAATGTAAGTGTCGTATCCTTATCTCCCATCAACTGGTCATCAGCATAACCTGTAATAAGACTGTTGATCACATTCACCTGATATAACGGATAAGGAATCTTATCAATATGATTGGAAAATCTCAAAGCGACACCTCTATTCCCGTCAAAAGGATAAAACTGTCCCAACGTGCACTGAAGTAAAGTTGTGTACCCTCCTGTAATAGAAACACAATCATGCAATGTATTTGTGATCTGACAGTTCTCTATATTTATAACAGAGCTGAATGCTTGAATTCCATACCCTTTACAGTTATGAATCACACAGTTGTTCAGTAGCAACTTGTCTTTACTAATATCTGACGAATCACAAATAATACCATACTTTGAACTATGTATATCCGTATTATACAACTGATTTCCATAACTGCTTCCACGAAGACGTATACCCTCCCACTGCCCACTGACACGGTCATAAGGCAGATAATCAAACATATGGTCAGTACGATCACCACGAAACATCACAGGACTGGAGACTTCTCCCAACGAACGAAGTGTACCATAAACATCTATACCTGCCCCATCATGAAAATAGATTGTAGTACCCTTAGCAATCGTCACGGTCACACCGCTGTCCACCTTTATCCCACCATAAACAATGATGGGGTTTGACTTACTGATTGTAGTATCCTTTTTAAAAACAACATTCCTCATCAAGAAAGCATCCCTACTGTAAGTATTTAACACTACCTGTTGCTGTACACCACTTTCAAGAGTGAAGAGCAACTTATCAGTAACGAGTTTTGCTGAGTCAAGATTATTTGTTGGAGTTGTTATCTCCACAAATACACGTAGGCTGTCACCTTTACGCAGTTCAATATTAGATGTTTGATATCCCGTTGAAGCACTCAAATAAACACCATCTACATTTACACGATACCCAGTCTGATTGCCTTTACTCAGACGCACACTGTTTATACGAATACCGTCGCCGGTATTATTATGTATCCAAAAAGAATAAGTGGATGACGGTACATTTGAAAAGAGAGTATCGAGAGTGACAGTATCCCTTGTAAACGTAAGCAGATGACTACTGTCGGTAGAGAAGCTGTCATCATTACTGCATGATGCAAACAAGATGACAGCCATCAATATAGTATATAAAGATAATCGTTTCATACGTTTATGAAACGGAATATTAAATATTTTATTGTTTAAGAAAACTATTTATCATTTAGCCTTGACAACACTTCCTTCAGATATATTGCAGAGAGCGACCAAGTAGCAGCATCATTTGTACTATAATCGTCATCAGCATAAGGATGATATATTTTATGTAGTTCGTTCCATGCCTGACGGGCAAGATCTCCGTTATGTAGATAATATGCAGCATAAGCTGTAAGTCTGGGAACTAGGAAATGAGTAGTACCTAATATAGCAAGCATCGGTGTGTAGTGAGCCGCATGGTAGGTCCAAGCCTTCTGCCAGTTGCTGTCTGGAAGTAATTCGACAAGTTCATTATTGATTTCAAAACCTCCCATGATTGTCATCAGGTGATTTGTATTCATCATTGTCGTATCACCTTCATAACTGACAACACCTGAAGCCGGGTCATACCCTAACACCTTTGGACCGGTAAACAGACCATGAGGCAGTGCGGCAATGCTATGCATGCCGGCAAGAATCTTATTCCGGTATTTGATGTTACCCGTTCTCTCCCACTCCGTCATCCAGTTGCCGGCGTATGCCAGCCAGTCCGGACCTATTCGAAGACGGGCGGGAGCTGTACATGGAAACTTGCTACGAGGTTGGGCCAGTCGCATTGGATCAAGAGTATATAACATACTGTCGGCATCACGAACCTCCGTCATCAGATCACCACTACGCTCATCTGCCATAAGATAATATAGAAATCTGTTCCACGCAGCCTGACTGATACGTGCCTCTTTAGCTCCACATCCCCAATGGCTCACATTATGACGACTCCCAAGCATCGCATTCGGGCCAATATGATATACATCCGTTTCGCAGGTATGCCTACTCATAGCCTCAGCCATCTTCCATATATCAGCCTTTCCAGAACGCAGAAACATATACCATAACCAAGCATTTGTACCAAGTTCTGTATTGTCCCAGGCATAACCGCCAACGTCATAACGCCAAGAGTGTCGTTGATGATCATAAGTATGCATAAAGTCACCGTAATTCCAAAAACCATACCAATGCCCCTCATCTATCTGGTGTTTATAAAATGAAATAAGAGAGTCTAACTTGGGTTCCAGATCCTGATCATCCTTATCAGGCAAGGACCACACCCCAAAAGCTCTGACCCTATGCAGATATTCAGGAGTAGGTAAGAGTTGATTAACAGATGCTAACCTCTGACTGGTAGCGTTCATTTCCTTGATAGACGGAAGTGTATCCGAGGGTAACAGTATAATCTCTGAGGTATGAGCAATCCCATACGGTGTACTCATCCCGGGCTGCACATCTTCATACGATTCCTCTAGGCCGTGAGCCACCTTATCATAATGCCGCATATCCATAGGATCTCCATTAGGACTCCACAACCATACCGTAATGCGGGCATTTGATGTTCTCATCCCTTGAATCTCTATCTCCGAGGGGTACGACTGCCAGAAATTACGGAGCATCACCGAAAGCCCCCCGGATTTATCTCCTGCAAAAGCATAACCAGAAGAGCGAAAGCCTTCCAAGGTTCCAATCCATGGTCTGTCAGAATCGGTACGTTTACGAACAGAACATGTACCTGATGTCAACTGGGATAGTCGGTAACCATCCCATGAAGCCAAATGGCTAACAGTAGTCGCAGTGGTTTTGTCAAACTCAGGAATGGTAAGGTGATTGACCTGATTGTTGTATATGGAGTTTCGCAACTGATGTCTTGCCAATAGCGGTTGTACTGGTTCTGTAAAAATATTCTTTTCTCCTGTAGACAATGCCACATAACGATTATACAGAGAGTCACGTAATGGGATCTCTATTTGCAAACCAAGTCCTTGAATGAAATCTTTATCCTGATCTCCGTCATAGATAAATGTATGAAGCAGACGTATCTGATGACTTCCCTGATAGAAGTAAAACCGCAAAGTAAACGGAAGCAATCTGCGATTGGCAGACTGATAATGTCCGCAGACCTTATATAAAGTTCTTACCGCACCTTCTCTTTCTTTCACCACACTATCTGAAGAACCGATCATTTCAGTACCATTACGGCAAATCAAAGATATGGAACCAACAATTTTCTTTCCTAAATATGTAATACTATCCAGAACATAAGAGCTGCCTGATGTAAAATGAGGTATTAAGGGTGTCACATTGGTTTTAGTCTTCTTCTGAATCGCATTGATTGTAATCTTTGGAGAACTACCTACTACTGCAGCGAACGCCTCCCATTTAGCTGTACCGTCAGGCCATGAGGCAAGCCTCCAGTGATCATAATTGACATCTTTACCATCCGAAGTAAATTTGAATGTCGTTTTATTGTTTACCAGACCTTTCTCAAACGGGACACCAAACGTTACCGGCACCTTAACTACCAAGGAATCACCTATCCAATGAAGTGGCACTACAGCCTTAGTAGGTGAAATATTTCTATAACAGAAATTTGCTATTCTGGCACGTGATAATGTGGTACGGAACCCAAACCATCCGGATGTTAATGGATTAGGTTCACGAAAGTCCACTATCATCTGATTATTAATGGAATATGTTGTGCGATTTCCTTTCCTTGTTATACGAATATGATACCACTTTCCAGCTGTGAGCAGGTGGGAACTGTCTGTATATTCAAAGAGCACATCAGGGCGTTTATTCTGTTTTTCAAAAGATTCATAATCACCATCATAGCGACGGAAACGGGTTGTCTTATTAGAATTACCTCCATAGCCGAGATAATATGTTTGTAAGGAATAACAACGATTGAAGATTCCGGAACGCCATTTCATCCGTTTCCATATATCTTTTGCATCTCTATCTGATGCCATCCAAAAACAATTCAGATCACTTAGCCGGTCACCTGCACGTTCATTCACAATACACGCGTCATAATCTATAACCAAATCACCACTCATCTTCTGTCGGAACCACAAGGTGAGACCTTTTGGGGCTGTAATTTCAAGTGTATCGTGAATGAAAGAATAAGAATAATCGGGAGACTCAGACTCTACCGTCCAAAATTTATTGAATGACGCTTTTGAGAATGGTTCAAAAAAAGTCTGCCCGCTTGCAGATAAGACTGTAAGCAGGCAGAATAATAAAATGTTTATCTTAAAACTTGAAATAATTCTTTGCATTATTGTAACTGATATCTTCAACCATCTGTCCAAGACGTTCACTCTCGCAAGCAGGAATCAATCCGTTCTCAACATCATTACCAAGCAGGTTACATAATGTACGACGGAAATATTCATGACGCGGATAAGAAAGGAAAGAACGGCTATCTGTCAACATACCAACAAAACGGCTAAGCAGTCCAAGCATTGATAATGAATTCATCTGACGAACCATACCATCGAGTTGGTCATTAAACCACCAACCGCTACCAAACTGAATTTTACCGGGACAGGTGCCATCCTGGAAATTACCAAGCATGGTTGCAATCATTTCATTTGCTCCGGGATGCAGACAATAAAGGATGGTGCGTGTCAGTTTATCTTCAGATGCAAGTGTGTTCAGGAATTTACTTAATTCTTTAGCTGTATTGAATTCTCCGATACTGTCAAAACCAGTATCAGGACCGAGCTGGTTAAACATCTTTGTATTGTTGTCACGAATTGCGCCATAATGAAATTGCTGTGTCCAATTGGAGTCAGCATCCATCTCTGCAAAACGAACAAGCATACAACTCTTGAACTGTCGAATCTCCATATCTGAAAGAGTCTGTCCAGCCATAGCCTTCTCAAAAATAACTTCAATCTGAGAATCTGTATAATCAGTAGCATAGAACTCTTCGATACCATGATCAGATAGTTTACACCCGTTGGCTGCGAAGTAATCATGACGCTTCTGGAGTGCATCGATAAGGTCATTAAACTTACTGATGTTAACATCAGCAACATCTCCTAGCTTTTCAATATAAGCGATGAAATTTGTTGGATTCTCTACCGCCATAGCCTTGTCCGGGCGCCATGCAGGAATCATCTTTACTTCAAAACCATCCTCACGAGTCTGTTGATGATAATGCAAGTCATCCACAGGATCGTCAGTTGTACAGACGGTTTCTACATGATAATGACGCATCAAACCACGTGCAGAAAACTCAGGTTGTTTCAGTTTTTCATTACACTCATCAAAGATCTCACGTGCAGTACTTGGATTCAATATTTTATCTATACCAAAAGCTGTTTTGAGTTCAAGGTGAGTCCAATGATAAAGAGGATTACGGAAGCAATAAGGTACCGTCTCGGCCCATTTCTCAAACTTTTCCCAGTCTGAAGTTTCCTTGCCTGTGCAATATTTTTCATCAACACCATTTGTACGCATAGCACGCCATTTGTAGTGATCACCACCCAACCAGAGCTCCGTTATACTTCCGAATTTGTGATCATTAGCCACCATTTCTGGATTCAAATGGCAGTGATAATCGATGATTGGCATCTTTGTCGCATGATTGTGGAACAGATCCTGTGCAGTTTTAGTCTCCAGCAGGAAGTTCTCATCCATAAATTGTTTCATCTTTAAAAGTGTATTTAATAGTTATTTTATAACATAAATATTAATAGGTATTACTATTTTTGTTTCGAATGCAAATATAAATAAAAAAATTGTTAGTATAGAATTTATTTTTGTATATTTGTATTCGAATTCTAGAAAAATATCACCGATCACGGCATAAAATCAAATATCTAGATAAATGAAGATGAATTAATCCTTATTATAGAAACATTAAACATTATCATTATGAAAGAATTAAAAGGAACTAAGACAGAAAAAAATCTGCGTGAAGCTTTTGCAGGTGAATCAATGGCAAGAAACAAATACACATACTTTGCTTCTAAAGCCAAGAAAGACGGTTATGTACAGATTGCTGCTATTTTCGAGGAGACTGCGGCTAATGAGAAAGAGCATGCAAAATTATGGTATAAATATCTGAATGGTGGTCAGATAAACAGCACAGACGCAAACCTTGCAGATGCTGCATCTGGTGAGTATTATGAATGGACAGACATGTATGCACGTATGGCCAAGGAAGCGAGAGAGGAAGGTTTCGATGATATCGCAGAAAAGTTCGAAGGTGTCGCGGCAATCGAGAAGACTCACGAAGAGCGCTATCGCAAACTTCTGAAGAATGTTGAGGATAAAAAAGTGTTTAGCAAAGACGGTGATTGTATCTGGCAATGTTCTAACTGTGGACATATTGTTGTAGGCAAAGAAGCTCCTGATGTATGCTCAGTCTGCAATCATGCACAAAGTTATTTCCAAGTAAAAGCTGAAAATTATTAAATAACAAGGGCAGGTGAAAACCTGCCCTACTCATTCACAGAATATAGATTTCAAAAATATAATTAAAGATGTTGAATAAGCGACCATCAGTACTTCTTATCTATACAGGCGGTACAATAGGTATGAAAAAAAATTCAGTAACGGGCGCATTGGAAGCGTTCAATTTCGACCGTTTAGTAAGTAATGTTCCGGAACTTAATCAGTTTCATACGCTTATCAACACCTACCAGTTTGATCCACCTATTGACTCCAGCGATATGAATCCTAAACTATGGGCCAAACTTGTAAAAATTATCAATTACAATTATGAATTGTACGATGGCTTTGTGATTTTACATGGGACAGACACGATGTCATTCACAGCCTCAGCCCTATCTTTCATGCTCGAAAACTTGTCCAAACCAGTAATATTAACAGGTAGCCAGTTGCCTATTGGCCAGTTACGTACTGACGGCAAGGAAAATCTTATCACAAGTATAGAAATAGCTGCAGCAAAACACAGAGATGGAACAGCTATGGTGCCAGAAGTATGTATTTACTTTGACGAACGTCTGTTAAGAGGGAACCGTACAACAAAGATGAATGCAGAAAATTTCAATGCGTTCACCTCATTCAATTTTCCTCTGCTTGGTAAAGCAGGTATTAATATTAACTATGATAAGACACGCATTCTGAAACCTGATTTTACAAAATCACTCATTCCACATTTTATTTATGATACGAATGTAATTGTACTCTCGCTATTCCCTGGAATACAGGAAACCATAGTACGTCACGTGTTTTCTGCAATGGAACTTAAAGCTATTGTCATGAGAACTTACGGCAGTGGCAATGCTCCACAGAGCAAATGGTTACTTGAATGTATAAAAGAAGCCACAGCCCGTGGAGTAGTAATCGTAAATATCAGTCAATGTATGTCGGGAAGTGTCGAGATGAGCAGATATGAAACCGGTCTTCAACTTCTTGAGGCTGGTGTTGTTAGTGGTCATGACTCGACAGTTGAGAGTGCCGTAACAAAATTAATGTTTCTACTTGGACATTATAAAGATTCTGACACTGTTAGATATTATATGAATCAAAATCTAAGAGGGGAAATAACAATCTAGCAAACCTAAAAGATTGTGAAATAAGATAAGCCCAACATCTATCTTCAGATTTAGAGCTGTTCCTACATACATTCCGCTATGCTCCCGATGGTGTAGAGCATTGAGTTGAGGATGAATTTAGCGGTAAATTTGCCTCGGGAGACGTACTCTTAAAGAAGTAGAGGTGGTTGGAGATGATTGAAAGGCATATCTCATAGACTTTTCATCTATATTTTTCAGGAATCAGACAATCATACATAAATCTATTGTTATCAATTTGATCTTCTGATAATTAGTAACAATTCATCCTACATAAACATACATCCATCCTACATGATCTCATTCTGCTAAGTAGCATGTAGGATGTATGTAGCGTTGAAAAGTAGCATACATTCTGTTTGGCATTGTCTTCCAATGAGTTATGAGAAATGATGTAGGAACCTCTAGAAAAATAGCTATAATCGTAGCACACAACGAGCAAACAATACTACTTTGAGCCGAAATAGAGAAATATCATTCCTAACAAAACGATAGCCAAATCAACAATCTTACTTTTAAGATTTTTCTCATGAAAGGCCATCGCTCCAAAGAAGAACGATACGATAACACTACCTCGACGAATCATCGACACGATGCTGATCATAGCTCCGGGAAGACTTAAAGCATAAAAATATGCAAAGTCGGCAGCAGATAGAAATACCGATATAAATATAATACTCCAATCCCAATGAAAGGGAGTTGTCTTCTTATGAGTCGGCCACCATAAAAGTAATAACATGGTAAACATCATAAAACACTGATATATATTATACCAGCTCTGCACAATCATTGGATCTAAACCTACTCCACCATTGTCTGCCGGCGCCATCAGATACTTGTCATAAAGTCCACTTCCGGCTCCTAACACGCTAGCCAGAACGACAAAATATATCCATTTGTTATGTTTAAAATCAATACCCTCTTTTTTACCACTCCTGCTTAGAAATAAAAAGGAGGTGACAGCAAGTGCAACACCGATCCACTGATATAGATTCAGTTTCTCACCAAACACCATCAGAGCACCAACAAGTACCATCACCGGGCGTGTGGCGTTAATTGGACCAACAATCGTCAAAGGCAGATGCTTCATACCAAAATAGCCGAAGATCCATGAGGAGAGCACAATGCAACTCTTTAGGAGTATATACTTGTGTACGTCCCATCCACCAGAACTGACATGAAAGATACTTCCATCAAGAAGGGTCGTCTGCGAGGACAATACGATAAAAGGTAAAAAGATAAGACTCGAAAAAAGCGTATTTAGAAATAATACCGGGATTACGGCATTTCCCCCTAAAGACTTCTTCTTAAATGAATCATAAAAACCTAATAAAGCTGCTGATAAAAATGCTAATAATAACCACATAATCCTAATATTCAATCTTTTCTAAAAACAGAGCATTCGCCGGCATACTCTCACCGGCATCCGAACGACTCTTACCTAATATAATATTTCTAAAGTCGTCAAGAGTAATCTTGCCACGACCAACATTTACAAGTGTTCCCACGACAGCCCGTACCATATTACGCAAGAAGCGATTGGCTGTTATTTCAAAATACCAAGAGTCTGTACCATCCTTCACCCATCTGGCTTCTGTCACATGACAGATCGTCGTTTTCACATCAGTATGTGACTTGCAGAAAGCTCCAAAATCTTCGTATTCCATAAGAATCCGGGCAGCCTGATTCATCATAGCAAAGTCCAGATCATAACCTAGATTGCAATAATATTTACGCAGAAATGGATTCTTCCCTTTATACACATAATAATGATAGGTACGTGAAGTAGCACTGAAACGGGCATGCATATCTTCACTCACCTGATTCACTTCTGCTACTGCTATATCAGAAGGTAGTATTTTATTGAGTTTATAAGTGAGTTGCTTACACTCTATATCCTTATCAATATCGAAATGTGCGACCATCATACGAGCATGAACCCCCGCGTCAGTACGTCCTGCCCCTACAACTTCAATATCAGAACGCAAAAGTGTTGACAGTGACTTTTGTAACACCTCTTGTATGGAAATGCCATTAGGCTGAATCTGCCATCCATGATAAGCGGTACCGTCATAACTGAATGTGATAAAATAGCGTTGCATTGATAGAACTATTGATAATCTGTAAAAAATTCATGCAAAGGTACTGTTTTTTATTCAAAAATAGTATCTTTGCCACGCAAATAATACAATAACATGATACACATTACAAAAATAAAAAGAATTATCCTTGCACTCTGTGCCCTCTTTATCTTTTCAAATCAAGCATTTTCACAAATCACTCCGGCCAATGAAATGGAGAAATTAGACCGTGGTATTGTCGCTGTAAAAACGAGTTCAGGCTATCTTGTCAGTTGGCGTTTTTGGGGTACTGATGATAGTCTTACATCGTTCAATCTATACAGAAATGGCACTTTAATCAAAAGCGACATCTGTACATCAACCAACTATCTCGACACAGAAGGATCCACGACCAGTCACTATCAAGTCTTGGCCATGGTAAAAGGTGTTTGTATCGATTCCTCAAAAGTTGTAACACCATGGAGCAGTAATTGCAAAACGATTAATATTGACCAACCGACAAGTGGAACAAGCAACTCTGGAGCTTACACATACGTACCATCGGAAGCCAGTTGCGGAGATGTTGACGGGGACGGGGAATATGAAATCATATTAAAATGGCTACCTACAAACCAACAAGATCCCGGTGAGACAAATACGATTAATGGATCAAAAAAACTCAGTCAGATTATTACCGGCAACACTTTTGTAGACTGTTACAAGATGGATGGAACAAAATTATGGCGTATATCACTTGGTAATAACATCCGTTCAGGATTTCACTACACACAAGTTATGGTCTACGACCTTGACAGAAACGGGAAAGCGGAAGTTGTATTAAAAACGGCACCTGGATCTATCGACGGTTTGGGTAAGTATGTGACAGAAGCCGCCACGGACGCTACTATTAAAAATACTAATAACACGGCAAATTATGTTTCCAAGACTGCAGCAGACTCTGCCAGCAACATCTATGGAAGGATTATGAATGGTCCGGAATATCTAACAGTATTCAACGGAGAGACGGGTGCTGCCATACATACAGTATATTATAATCCGAACCGGGCAGGAGGTGTGGGTGGCTCAGCTGCCTATCCTTCGTCAAGCAGTTTCTGGGGTGACAGCTATGGGAACCGCAGTGAACGTTATCTGGCTTGTGTGGCCTATCTCGACGGTCCGGATAAAAATCCAAGTGTGGTGATGTGTCGCGGTTATTATACACGAGCTTATCTTTGCGCCTGGGATTTCGATGGAACAAAACTTTCTCAAAAATGGCTACACGCATCAATTTCTGCTACCAACTGGCAACTTACGAACAAAAACGGATCTACGGTATCTAAGACAGAGACGTCTTCAAATACAATGAGTGTAGGTTCAAACCTGTCTGCTTACGGACAGGGGACACACTCTATTGCTGTGGGAGATGTAGATCATGATGGCTGCGACGAAATAATCTATGGGGCTGCTGCCATCAACAATGACGGAGGTTTACTCTATTCCACCGGACTGGGTCATGGTGATGCGCAACATCTGTCAGACCTGATGCCCGATCGACCAGGGCTGGAATATTATCAGGTGCACGAATCTAAAATCAATGATACTTATGCTTATGGGGATGATATACATGATGCCGCTACCGGAGAAATTCTAATACATCATAGTGGTACAGGAGATACAGGAAGAGGTGTTGCTGCTGATATAGACCCAGCCCATAGAGGCTTTGAATATTGGGACAGTGGAGTAAATGCAGTATGCTCGGTAGATGGATCTACGATATCGACCTCTAAACCAAGCCAGAACTTTCGCGTATATTGGGATGGAGATGCCTACGATGAACTTCTCGACAACGTCACTATCTCAAAATGGAATGGTTCAAAAGCAGTGACCCTGACAACACTAGGCAATAGCTCCACGACTTATACAAGTAAGGCGGCACCTGTATTGCAAGCCGATCTGTTCGGTGACTGGCGTGAAGAGATTATTGAATACAATAGCGACTGTAAACATCTGAATATTTTTGAGACGGATTATACGACAAATTACAGAGTGCCTACGCTGATGCACGATCACTTATACCGCATGGGTATAGTATGGCAAAATGTGGCTTATAACCAACCTCCTCATCTGGGATATTTTCTACCTGACTACGTGACAGGTAAACTTAATACTGCTGTTCAGCCGATAACCACGAACGGTTCACGTAGCAACAACCCTGTATTTATCACATCGAAACAGTTCACAAACCAGATCTCAATGACGTTTAATCTTAAGAAAGAACAAAACATACAGATATTGCTCTTTACACACAATGGCTCTGAAATCCTAAAAGAAAATTTCCATATAAGTGGTCATGATGGACTGACTATAAGCGGGTTTGAAGGATTGGTTCACGGATTATATTTGATAAAGATTGTCACTTCTGAAGGTTCGTTCAGTGAAAAGTTGATAAAAAAGTGAATTAATAATTCTTAAATCAAGTAGTATATATATAATGAGTAATAGAAAATTATTAACTTTGTAGCATAATTACTAACTAACATTTTTATGAAGGATATTAAAAAATCAATTCGTATCATTTTCATGTGTTTATTAACATTAGGCATCACTCTTCCACTTGCTGCAAAAAAAGAGAAGATGAAAGCTTATCTGTTTGTATATTTTCCGGGAAATGATCCAGCTCAGGAACAAGTTCATTATGCTGTTAGCAATGATGGATGGAACTATACTCCTATTAACGGTGGTTATAATATTATTGGCTCAGACACGATTGCTTTGGCTAAAGGTGTACGTGATCCACATATTCTCCGAGGCAATGACGGATGGTTCTATATGGTTGTCACAGATATGCGTTGCACACTGGGATGGTCTTCGAACCGTGGCATGGTGTTGATGCGCTCACGCGACCTCATTAACTGGGAACACCACACTGTAAATTTCCCCCAAAAGTATAAAGGTACACAGTTTGCTAACGTCACACGCGTTTGGGCTCCTCAAACCATCTATGATAAAAAAGCAAAGAAGTATATTGTATATTTCTCTCTACTCACAGACGATGGAACGATACCTTACGACCGTGTGTATTGGGCGTATGCAAATAGTGATTTCAGTGATCTTGAAGGTGAACCAAAAGTATTATTCGACTATCATCAGGCAAGTATAGATACTGATATTGTGCAGGATAAGAACGGAACATTCCACCTTTTCTTTAAAACAGAAGGTAGTAATGTAAAAGGTATAAAACAATTTACATTCAAAGATCTATTCAAGCCCAATACTTGGAAATTGATGGACGGCTATTGTCAACAGACAAAAGAAGCCGTAGAAGGAGCGGGAGTCTTTCCACTTATCAATGGAGGATGGGCACTGATGTATGACTGTTATCGCGATCATCACTATCAATTCTGCAAAAGTGATGATCTCATAAACTTTACATTTGTACAGAATACTGAGACAAGTGGTAAGTTTACTCCTCGACATGGAACAGTTATTCAAATCTCTCAAAAAGAATATGATAAGTTATTAAAGGCTTTCCCAATAGAAAAATAAAAATTATGAAGAAATACATCTATATACTGGCTGTAATACTGATAACAACCAATCAACTATATGCCAAAAATACGGTAACTACGGTTTTGCAAGTTGCAGAATCGGTAACAATCAGTAGTAATGTGGACTATCATATCTCAAGTACTACTCCATTTACTTCAACAGGAAGTATAAATATAACTGACATTGATAATGCTGCTATCATATTAGACAATATACGCCCATCATTGGCATCGGCTTGGCTTGGATATATCAACATCAATGGTAAGGCTGCTTCCAAAAATAATAACTGTGTGATAAAGATCTATAAACACGGTGCAATTATACTACCTCACGGAAGTAGCTTTCAACCCTTAACGGTCTATTCCGGTGAAAATTTCAGTGGAACTTCATACAACAATTTCAATGTAGGTACAGGCTACAGTTTAAGTACAGCTACTCTCAACAACCAGATAACCAGTTTTAAACTAAAACGTGGTTATTTGGCTTTCGTTGCAACAAAGCCAACAGGATATGGATACAGTCGCGTATTTGTTGCAGCTGACTCCGACCGCAACGTATCCGTTTTACCTGGTATCCTACATAAAAGAATATCCTACATCAAGATATTCCAATGGAATGACTGCGACAAAAAAGGATATGCAGGTAACGATGCTACAGCCAACAGCCTTCTCGGGACAACATGGTGTTACAACTGGGATGCCGGTAATAATATATGGGAAGATCGCGAATATGTAACTCAACATCATCATGAAGGATGGCCGGGAATTAGTGACGTCGGTAATAACGGGACATCACCAAACGCATTAGGAAATAATGAGCCTGATAATACCGGTGACGCTAGAGAGACTGTATCGTCTGTTGATGAAGTTCTTGCAAATTGGCCTGCAATGATGGCTACAGGAAAGCGACTTGGGTCACCAGCTATGTCAAGCAATCTTACCGGGTGGCTCTACCCTTTCATCGATTCGATTGATGCTCGTGGTTGGCGTTGCGATTTCATTGCAGTACATGCTTACTGGTATAGTGATGTATCATCATGGCTATCTACCTTAAATGCTATATATAACCGTACTCACCGTCCAATCTGGATTACAGAAATGAACTATGGAGCCAACTGGACAGGATGGCCAGGTAGTGACACAAGCGGCTCGTCGACAAACTACAATATTGAAAAGAGCCACATGGGACCGATTCTGGACGGACTTAACAACGCTCCTTACATTGAACGCATTGGACCGTACAACTGGGTTCAGGATTGTCGTAAATTCTACAATACTGATGATGCAACGCTTTCGGGTACAAATTATCTGACCCCTACAGGCGTCTATTATAATGGCATGAATGCTAATCTGGCATTTAACTCTGCATATGAATATGTGCCGACAAATCCAAAATACGTAGCACCATCAGAACTGTCTGCTTCATTTAAGCCTTCTACAAGTACTTGTGTGCTAACATGGACAAACAACAGTGGAGATTACTGCGATTCAATCATGATAGAACGTAGTTTTGGACCTAATGGGACATTCAAGACCCTTGCAACAATGGATGTATCAGAAAATACAGGTACATATACCTATCGTGATACAATTAATGTTGCAGGTACATACGGATACCGTATCCATGAGATCGGATATGATAAGAAGAATTATTACTCAAACGTTTCTTATAATATCATTAGTGGTGCTGAAGGTAGCGGTAACGTACAATATGGTACAATATCTTCTTCCTCAAATGAATTAAGCTATAACTATTTTGCAGAACCATTTGAGAATGCACCGGCAATAGTTATGGGTGGAACGACAAACGTCAATGCAAGTTTAGCACCAGTTGAACATGTCTATACATCCTATAAGACCTCAGGGCTGTATTCATACTTTACATTTAACATGTTTCCATGGACACTAAGCGGTGTACAGACTTTCAGCAAAGGTGCAGAAACAACTCATTATATCGCTGCAAAAACAGGAAATGGAAATATAGGTGATTTACCTTACGAATCAGGATTCGTACATAGTTCAGTAAAACTAGACTCAGCTATTGCCGTGGGTAATGACACAGTATACTGCAAGTTCATCCAGCCTTTTGCTGCAGGCACCACACCGGTAGTTTTTGTGACACCGCGTTACACATCCTCTTCCTATCCCTACATGTGGAGAGTTTGGAATGTTACAAATGAAGGATTCAACGTGATATTAATGCGTCAGAAGGGACTTACTTATGCGGGATGGCCAAAGCAATATGTTGCCTATTTCGCAATTGCTAAGGGACAAAGCAAGGATGCCAATGGGAAGATATTCACTGTCAGCGATACAACGATGACATTTACGAGCGGTGCTACTATCATTCGGGCTATATCATTCGGGCAGAAACTGACAAGCCCCATGGCACTAGTACAGATGCAGACATTTAATCGTAATTGCGCTGGAATATTAAGACTGAGGGCAAATGGTCCGACAGACTCTACGATAACAGTTAGAATGCAGTTGGACTCAACTGATTATAATAACAAGACAATAATGCCAGCAACTCCTGTTACAGAGAACTTAGGATGGATCACTATCAGTAATGATACAACTACAAATGGTATATCAATCATCACCAATAATGGTGCGAATACCGGAAAAGTAATCGCTACTCCATCTATCTCATCCACATGTACTCTTATCAAGGATGTGAATGCAACAAAAGCTTTCGTTTATAATATCAACGGCACAAAAGTTGATGAAATAAGTCTTACTGAAGGCCAAGCAACATTGGATGTCATTAATTTATCGTCAGGAATATATATTATACGAACCAACGCAAATCATGCGACCAAATTTATAAAGAAATAGATTATAGTCTACTATATCATAAGAAGCCACGGGTACGTTTGTATTCGTGGCTTTTTCTGAAATACGATCTTACAAAAAGGCAAATATAAAAGAGCGATACAAATAAATGTATCGCCTTTATTATTATTAAAAAGCCATATAGATTAA
>DAIOSW010000003.1:0-35679 GCA_036752365.1 Prevotella sp. | reverse complement strand
ATTGATTTGTCTTCATTACAGATAAACATAAAATATCAGAATGGTACATATAACGTTGTTGGACAGAATGCCGAAGAATATCCTATGGCACAAAGTGTAGACGAGAATGTGACGAGTATAACTCTCGGTGCTGAAGTTCTAAGCAACGGAATAACCCGTTCTCTGTTTGCTACAGCACAAGACGAACTTCGTCCTGTTATGAACGGAATTTATTTCGATTTGACCACCGAATCTCTCACTATCGTTGCTAGTGATGGTCACAAACTCGTACGCAATAAGAACTTCACAGTCAAAGGTGACAATAGTGCATCATTCATTTTACCGAAGAAACCTGCTCAGATCCTCAAGGGTGAACTAGGTAAGAGTGGTGGTGATGTCATGGTAAAATTCAATGAACGGAATGCAGAAATCACTTTTGGAGATTTCAAACTTTCATGCCGTCTTATAGAAGGTCGTTACCCTAACTACAATTCTGTCATTCCCAAAGACAATCCAAACTGTGTAACAATTGACCGTGCTTCCTTCTTAAGTGCTATGCGTCGAGTAATAGTATTTGCAAGCGCCTCGAGCATGCTTGTCAAATTTCACATAGAAAGCGGGAAAATAACGATGTCAAGTCAAGACATTGATTTCTCAACCAGTGCTGAAGAACACTTAGATTGTGAATACAACGGAACGCCCATGAATATTGGATTTAAAGGAACCTCAATGATCGAGATTCTTACCAATCTCACAAGCTCTGAAATTATTTTAGAGTTAGCCGATCCAAGTCGAGCAGGAATTATCGTACCGTCAGAACAGTCTGAGAATGAGGACGTGTTGATGTTAATTATGCCAATGCTTCTAAATGACTAACGAGTAATGAAGTTAAATCTTAAGAATCCGCTGATATTCTTCGATTTGGAAACAACGGGTATTGATATTCTCCACGATAGAATCGTGGAGATATGCTATATAAAAATCATGCCTAATGGAGACGAGATATCTAAACTCATGCGTGTAAATCCGGAAATGCATATACCTGAAAAGTCGACAGAAATACATGGTATCACAGACGATGACGTAAAAGATTGTAAGACATTTAAACAGATTGCAGCTGATCTTGTAAAGGATTTCGAAGGATGCGACATTGCTGGATTTAACTCTAACCGTTTCGACATACCGATGCTGGTAGAAGAACTTGATAGAGCAGGCATAGATAGCAGTAATATTGTGAAACATAAATTTGTTGATGTTCAGAACATTTACCACAAATTAGAGCGCCGCACATTATCTGCCGCCTACAAATTCTATTGCGGTAAGGATCTGGAAGACGCCCACTCTGCTCTCGGCGACACAATGGCAACCTACGAAGTTCTCAAGGCTCAACTTGATATGTATCCAGATCAACTTCAGAATAATGTAGACTTCTTAGCCGAATACTCCACAATGAATAAGAATGTGGATCTGGCAGGACGTATCATTTTTGATGAGAAAGATGTAGAGGTATTCAACTTCGGTAAGTACAAAGGTAAATCCGTAGCCGATGTTCTTAGAAAAGACCAAGGTTACTATAGTTGGATTCTTCAAGGAGATTTTGCCGTCAACACAAAACAGGTCCTAACGAAAATTCGACTCAGAGAAATGAACAAATAATCAGAAGATGCTCAAAGGAAAAAAGATAGTTCTCGGTATTACCGGTAGTATAGCCGCATATAAGGCCTGTATGATTATACGAGGACTTATAAAAGAAGGTGCTGAAGTACAAGTTGTGATAACAGCCTCAGGTAAGGAGTTTATAACTCCTATAACCCTTTCTGCTCTCACTTCTAAACCGGTAATAAGTGATTTTTTCTCACAACGTGATGGCACATGGAACAGTCATGTTTCATTGGGACAATGGGCAGACGCAATGTTGATAGCACCATGCACAGCAAGCAGTATTGGGAAAATGGCAAATGGTATTGCCGACAATATGCTGATTACAACATATCTGTCAATGAAAGCTCCTGTATTTATTGCTCCGGCAATGGACCTAGATATGTTTGCACATCCGTCAACACAACATAATCTAGAAGTTCTACGCTCATACGGCAACTATATCATAGAACCTACAAGCGGTGAACTGGCCAGTCACCTTACGGGTAAAGGCAGAATGGAAGAACCAGAACATATTCTCGAGACCTTAGACTTGTTCTTTGAAGATAACACAAATGAGTTAGAAGGCAAGCACATAGTGATAACAGCCGGACCGACTTATGAGAAAATAGATCCGGTAAGGTTTATTGGAAACTACTCCAGTGGCAAGATGGGGTTTGCCCTTGCCGAAGAATGTGCACGCCGTAAAGCGAATGTCACACTAATCGCAGGCCCAGTAAGCATTACGACATCAAATCCGAGAATCAAACGCATTGATGTGGAAAGTTGTAGTGAAATGTATGAGGTCGCCCTCAATTCCTACAAGACTTCTGATGCGGCTATTTTGTGTGCTGCTGTTGCCGACTTTAAACCAGAGACAGTTGCGGAAAAGAAAATCAAACGCGAAAAAGATGATCTTGTCATAAGACTAAAACCGACAAATGACATAGCTGCTTCGCTTGGTAAGATAAAAAAAGAGAATCAGGTTCTAGTTGGTTTTGCACTGGAAACCAACGATGAAGAAAAAAATGCTCAATTAAAACTTGAACGTAAGAATTTCGATTTCATTGTTCTTAATTCACTCAGAAATGAAGGAACATGCTTCCGCTCTGACAATAATAAGATCGCAATAATAGACGTTAATGGAAAACAAGATTTTCCATTAAAACAGAAGAAAGATGTTGCAAAAGATATAATCGACCGCTTATGTACAGAATTAAACAAATAATTGTTGGCCTTATACTTTCCATGATTGCCATGCCTGCGCTCTCACAAGAATTGCAAGCAAAAATCACGATAAACCACAATCAGATACAAGGTACAGATGCGAGTGTCTTTGAGAATCTTCAAACGACACTGGAACAATTTGTTAATGACCGTCAATGGACGTCGTTACAGTTTCAGAAAAACGAACGGATCCAATGCAACTTTAATATCACAGTGACGAAGTATGACAAAGACAACAATAAGTTTTCATGCACATTACTTGTTCAAGCCAATAGACCAGTATATAACTCATCATATACCACCACATTGTATAACAACAAGGATGCCAATTTCGACTTTGAATTCGCTAAATTTGACCAGCTGAACTATAACGATGCAACTGTAGACAACCAGTTGACTGCTTTATTTGCATACTATTCATACCTTATCATAGGTATGAATCTTGACTCATTCTCACCTTTAGGTGGAACAGATGTACTCCAACTATGCCTAAACCTTGTCAACAATGCCCAAAATCTGGGTTTCACAGGATGGAAAGCCTTTGAGGACAGCAAAAATCGTTTTGCATTCATCAATGACTATCTCGATGAATCGATGAAGCCATTCCGTCAACTACAATACGATTATTACCGAAAAGGACTGGATGAGATGGCAAATAATGCGGAAAGAGGACGTACCAATATATCAACGGCTCTTGAACAAGATCTTAAAAAAGCTCACGAGAACAAAACCCTCAGCCTTCTTCCACAGATATGGACAGACTATAAAAAGGACGAACTTACAAACATATATAAAGGTAAAGGTACCCAAAAAGAAAAAGAGTCAGTCTATGAGATTCTTTTTGGTATCAATGCTTCACAAAATAATTCGTGGAGTAAGATTAAGCAATAACATGCCAATATGCTAAAACAGCTATTAATTAAAAATTTTACATTAATTGACACGCTCGACATGAAATTCGAACGAGGTTTTTCTGTTATTACAGGTGAGACTGGAGCAGGTAAGAGTATCATACTCGGTGCAATTGGCTTACTTTTAGGACAACGAGCAGATTCCAAAGCTATCAAATCCGGAGCATCCCGCTGTATCATCGAGGCACATTTCGACCTATCCAAATATGACATAAACCAGTTTTTTACAGATAATGATATTGATTATGATGCTGAGGATTGCATTATACGTCGTGAACTTATGGACACAGGCAAAAGCCGGGCATTCGTCAATGACACTCCAGTAGCCTTAAACATTCTGAAAGAGCTGGGAGAGCACCTGATAGACATACACAGTCAACACCAGAACCTGCTTATCAACAATGAAGATTTTCAGATTAACGTAGTCGACATTATGGCAAAAGACGATAATGCTCTTAACGACTACAGAAATGACTTCAATGATTACAAGAAGGTCTGTTCTAAAATTGATTCAGTAAAAGACAACTTATCTAAAGCGAAAGAGGAAGAAGACTTCATGAGATTTCAACTCACAGAAATTGATGAAGCCAAACTGAATGCAGATGAACAAGAACAGCTGGAACAGGAAAGTGAAACGCTAAGTCATGCCGAGGAGATAAAGTCTGTGCTGTACAACATTAGCAATACCATGAATGGTGAGGAGCAAAGTATGGTTAATAATCTTAAGAGCACACTTAATTCTCTCCATTCGATCATCAACGTATACCCCGAAAGTGAACAATTATCCTCAAGGATAGAAAGTTGCTATATTGAATTAAAGGATATCTCACAGGAAATAGATGCAAACATTGATCATATTGATTTCAATCCTAACCGTCTTGACGAGATCAATAATAGACTTAATACAATCTATACCTTACTTAAAAAACATCATGTTGATACTATCGCAGAAATTCTGAACATTGCAGAAGATTATAGAAGTCGTTTGCTCGATATAGACAATAGTGATGGTTTATTGGCACAGTTGGAGGATGAAAAGAAAGAAATTCTTGAAAGGCTCAATATAAAGTCGAAATCATTAACGTCACTCCGTACAGAAGCAGCAAAGAAGGTAGAGAAAGAGATGAAAAGTAGTCTGATAAATTTGGGAATGCCCAACATTCGCTTCTCTGTAAAGATAGACAAGAAAACCTTTGGTATAAACGGTTCAGATAAGGTCGCCTTTTTCTTTAGTGCCAACACTAATACCCCATTGCTCCCACTCTCTGAGGTTGCCTCAGGAGGAGAAATTGCACGTGTCATGTTATCTTTGAAAGCAATGATAAGCGATACGGTTAAACTACCCACCATTATCTTTGATGAGATAGATACAGGAGTGAGCGGAGCAATTGCAGAGAAGATGGCTCGTATCATGCAACGCATGGGAGAAAGCAATCGTCAGGTGATAAGCATCACTCACCTACCCCAAATAGCTGCGTTAGGATCTTCTCATTATAAAGTTTATAAGGAGGAGACAGAAGGTGGGACAACAACACGTATGGTACATCTGGATTACGAACAACGTGTGAAAGAAATAGCACAGATGCTAAGCGGCAGTCAAATGACAGACGCTGCAATCAATAATGCAAAAGAATTACTTAATCAGATATGAAAAAGATTATTATAACATTATTACTGATTTCTGCTGGATTGACTAGTTTTGCAGAAAATCCAAAATGGGCTGCGAAAGCATCAAAATCCATTTTCACATTAACAACATTCAATGCCGATGGAATACTTATTGCTTCTAGCAATGGTTTCTTTATTGGTGAAAACGGAGAGGCTATATCCAACTATGCCCCATTTCGTAATGCGACAAAGGCTGTCATCATTGATGCCAGTGGTAAGAAATATGATGTTGTTTCCATGCTTGGTGCAAATGACATTTATGACGTTGCGAAATTCCGTGTCAACACAAAGAAAAGTGTTCCACTTACCATTGCAACCCAACCGTCAACAGAAGGTTCTGATGTGTGGTTGATGCCCTACACAGTAAAGAAAGAAGCAAATTGCATTCAAGGAAAGGTAAAGAAAGCAGAGAAATTCAAAGATAATTACACCTATTATACATTCTCACTTACAGCACCTGAGAATACAGTAAGCTGCCCATTTATGAATGCGAATGGTGAAGTCATAGGTTTGATGCAACAACCGGCCAAGACCAGTGATACACTTTCCTACGGGATCTGCACACAATATGGTGCAGATATGAAGATAAGTGGTCTTTCTATAAATGAGGCAGCACTCCAAGCCACAAAAATAAAGACAGAGATACCTGATGATCCAGACCAAGCATTAGTCTATATCTATATGGCAGCAGGGGGTTCCGACTCCTCAAAATTTGTTAGTGTTATAAACGACTATATTGCAAAATATCCAGATTCACCTGAGGGTTATACCTATAGAGCCCAAAATGAGACGAATAATAACGACTTTGCTTCGGCAGAAAAAGACATGAACCAAGCTATAAAGGTAGCTAAGAAAAAAGACGATGTCCACTACAGTTATAGCAAACTTATTTTTCAGAAAGAAATCATAAAATCAAACATACCGTATGCCGGATGGAGTTTTGACAAAGCGGCTTCTGAGGTTACTGAAGCATATAACATTAATCCTTTACCTATATACCGGAATCATTTAGCTCAGATATATTTCGCACAAAAGAAATACCAGGAAGCCTGTGATATCTATATGGAACTGACAAAAACAAACCTACGCAGTGCCCAGTTGTTCTATTCAGCAGCAAGATGTAAAGAACTTATGAAATCGGATACAACAGCAATATATGCATTACTTGACAGTGCCGTAAATATCTACACTAAACCCTATCTGAAAGAAGCGTCTCCATATATCCTGGCTCGTGCAGAATATCTTATGAAAATGAAAAGATACCGTGAGGCAGTTAACGACTACAATGAATATGAGAAAGTCATGATTGCAGATGTGAATGCCAACTTCTATTATGTGCGTGAACAGGCAGAATTAAAAGGCCGTCTTTTCAAACAGGCTCTGGATGATATCGCAAAGGCAATTTCAATGAAACCAATAGCAGACTACTACGCAGAACAGAGTTCATTACAACTTCGTGTCAATATGGTTGACGAAGCTATTGCAAGTGCCAAAGAGTGCATCCGTCTTGCCCCGGATTATAGCGACGGATATCTTTTCCTTGGTCTTTCTTTGATCGAGAAGAAGAACAAAGAAGAGGGTATCAAGAACCTTAAAAAAGCCAAAGAACTAGGAGATACACAGGCAGATGCTCTCATCGAGAAATATAGCAAATAAATTCTTCATCTTAAATGAATATCCCCATTCTGAGAACTCAGAATGGGGATATTCATTTAAATCATTAATAACTATTTCAGTTTCTTTACCACTATGGTAGAGTCCACCTTTGTCTTTAGTATATCAGCAAACTGTTGAGGTTTAATGGTGACAGGACCCTTCATAAATTCCGGGATGTTGTAACTCTTCATGAACTGGTGATGATAATCAGGATCATCCTGCGGTAATTCAAATGGTTTCCTTGCTACTCCATTCTTATCAACATAAGCAATGTATGGCCTTGTATATCCTCCATCATCACGTCTGGTACTGAAGATGACCCATCTTCCATTACTTGACCAGGAATGATAACTCTCTGTATTATTTGAATTAATTTCCGCCATCGGACGATATTTCATTGTTTTGAGATCCATAATCCAAAGATCCGCATCACGATGCCATATATGGAAACAACCCCATCCACCAAGTGTAAACATTAGGAAACGACCATCAGGAGATATGCGGGGGAAAGTGGCACTTTTACCCATACTGGCAGCATCAAAGACAATCTCACGAGGACCAAAAGAGTATGTCTTCTCATCAAAAGGGATCCTGTATATATTATATTTAATTTCTTTATATCTTAACATAGCCTCAGCCTCATGACTGATGGTATCCTTATATTCGAAATGAGCAGAACAATAATACAGGTACTTTCCATCAGGAGCCCAGAATGGGAAGACAGAAAAATCCTCAAGATCGGTTTCAATAGGCATGATCTTATTCTTGTCCAGATCAAAAACGACAAGATCACTTGCAGCATCTTCCACCTCGATCTTATTTAAATCACGAGTGTGAAAGCTTTGTCCAGTCTTATTGACGGAATAAGCAATGAGTTTTAACCAAGGATGCCATGACGGATAGACACCGGCACTGAGAATTTTATTATTCTTCATATTTATCTTTTGGATCTTTCCATCATAAGTAATTACCGTACCTCCATGAGCCTGACGGGCATGGAACTGCATTCTCTGAGGATTATAGTTCTGGTAGTTATGACAGTTGATACATTGTCCATTTTTCTCATCAGAACATAACATATTATCATAAATAACACTCTCATCATAATTTTCAAGGCAGCGTTGATTGATCGTCAGTTCCTCATAAGTGACATACGAAGGAGCAATCAGTCGATAGCTTATATAAGGATCAATGGGTTCAACGGCAATGTTTATATTAAACGGTTTGTAACGAATCCATTTCCCATCATTCTCGACGAAAACTTCTACTTTAATGTCCTTGCCTTTAGATTCTTCCGTCATCTCTTTCCAGTCACTTTCACTGGGCTCTGATTTGATTCCGTCATACACATATTCTTTACTCCCGGCTGTATATCTGCTGACCATATCATCAGCATGACCGGTAAATTCAAAGTGTAAGGGAGCAATATTTGATGGAACCGTAACATTTGTGTAATCAGGAAATATATGAGGAAGTTGACTACTGTCATTATACTGGCTCGGTATCTGAGAAGAACAACTTGTCAAAACAGCAGATATTGCAAATACGATTATATATAAATATCGTTTCATATCGATTAATAAGATTTTTGATTACGAACTAAAAAATAATTGTAGAAGAAGGTATTTCCAAACCTTGGATAAAAGGCCTCCTTCATCTGGTCTTCATTCATATTTTGACATTCCTGAGCTAAAGCCATGAAGTCACGATAGCTCTGCACTACTTCTTTATCAAAAGGCATGTGACTTATGTCTACTTTATGTTCTAGGTTTCCATAGAGATATGCAGCCTCCTGATAATGACGTGGCATGTGCTTATTGGGATGTAAAAGGGCATACTTAGTAAATCTAGGCCAGAAAAGAGGAATATCCTTCATCTGTAAAGCAGATATAAGAGTCTGTTCCTGTAACAGAGGATCATTGCTGTCAGAATGAGCGAATGATTTCATCAGATACAGTTCCACAAGCGTATTATCACTATCTAGATTATCCTGATATTTGAGCATGTGGAAAATCGGTTTAAACTCCTCATCCTGTTGCATAAGAGATGGATTTTTCAAATATGACTCATACTTCTCAGCCCAATCTTTATAGAATAAGGTTTGTTTCAAAGCATCAACATATTTACGTGCCACCTTCATCTCTTTATTGAGCAGAGCACATTTCAAAAGATACCGATAGAAATCTACTCTCCATCCAAATTCCACGGCGTCTTCTAGACACCAACGATAGCAGAAATTCAGTTTGCCATAATTTAAATATATAATCTTGCCACCTACCTGCATCATATGGACTTCAAAAGGGGCATTTGATTTTTTGGCACCATCAAGATAATTATACATTTCCTCCCCGGAACGTCCCAATCTAAATAAAGCCAGATTCTTGTACATAACCATCAAGCGCGTTGGCTCAGTCGTTTCATTACGTGCAATACGTAAAACCCCTTCCCAATCTAAGTTTTCCACACAACGGTTCATTGACATTTCCTTACGGAAGTTACCATCTTTATACCAAAAATGGTAAGTACAAACTGTGACGAGAATAATCTGAGCAAGCTGACAGACAATCCAAAGAGACGCATTTTTAACATCCCCGTTATTTTTTTTCTTATAAGTAACAGCAAGTGCTGCCAGATAGAGAGAGATAAGTATATAAGGAATATAATATGCATTATAACTCTCATCAATACGGAATACAGGTAAACCGGTCCAATAAATATTTATAATGTTTGTCTGATAGTATACGAAACGATAATATATCAATGGAATAGCAATCACCGATACAATGGCGATAACATTATTGATTATATTTTCTTTACGGGTGGTACTCTCACAACGCCAAGTCAATATTCCCATCAACAAAGAAGACAACAATGAATAAAAACCAATCAACGGATACAGGGCAAATACAGATAAGATAATCCATATAGTCCGTATATAATATTTTTTAGGAAACGCACGAAAAGCCCACACTGCAGCCACAGCAGCAGTGAATCCTATCGTTGAAGCAAAAAAGTGTCCACGCATCTTCAGATAGAAGATCCAGTATCCTAGATCTACATTAGTAAGAAGAAGGAGTACAACTGGATAAATAAGGATCAATGCAGACTTATTACTTATACGAAAAGTACGCTTAATCATCCACATAAGCAGTGCCCACCATAGACACAGTAGTGTTACACCCATCCATGGATTGTAGAAGAACTGAGTAAAAAAAGACCCTATATAAGAAAGCATTCCACCTGATGCTACCATAAATCCTTTAAAAAACAAGGGTGTATACAAGAAAAGATTCAATTCTTGCACACGATACAAATATTCACTCTCATTAGTCAATAAAACCGATGCGATTATGATGAGTGTCATAATGCATGTAATTAGAGGCATGAACCTTAGTTTAGATAAAGAAATAGCCTTTTTTTTTGATGAAGAATGGTCCTGTTTCTTCTTCTGAGACTTGGTCGCACTTAGATTTTTTTTAGGTTTTTCGTTTGTTTTCATTTACAGATCCATAGATTATTTATTTGCTGCAAAGTTAATAGAAACAGAGCAAACAACAAAAACAAATTGGAATATTTTTATAAAAAGAAATAAAAATATAAAAGATTTATTATGGTTATTTATATACGAATCACGACATCGTTTTATATTTGTAGTTTTTTAATGTAACACGCTTGTATCTAAATATTTTTATGTAAGTTTGCAGCATAAGAAAAGAAATATGAACATTAACAGATCAATCATTGTATTATTATTCCCGCTGTTTGTTACCGGATGTAATGATCACCCCAATATCCAGTCTGGCAAAGTAGATAATGAAGTAAACGCTTTTGCCGAAGCTTATTTCAATTATGATTTCAAGACAGCAGCAAACCACTGTACACCAGAATCAGAGAAGTGGCTTCGGTATGCAGCATCAAATATTCATCAAGCCGATGTAGATATGCTTCGCAATGCTCCAGAAGGGGCTTCGATAGAGATTAACAATTATGAATATGATGACAACGACACAACAGGTGTTGCAATAATAACTGTTAATGATTTTATGCGACTAGACACGATAGGTAAGGCTGGGCATATTATTGACAAAGCCGTTTTTCGTATACCCATAATCCTCAGAGATGGAAAATGGACAGTTAAAATGGTAAGCCTACCGCGAAGTGAAAAGCCAAGTCGCGACTGAGTGAAGGATGGAATATAGGATAATGTCCCACATTATCACTATAAACAGGATTAATAGCCTTCATACCCAAGTCGAAACGGAGAATAAAATAATTGAAGTTTAATCTTAATCCGAATCCGTAGCTGAACGCAATCTGTTTTAGAAATGATTCAAATCGGAATTGTCCTCCGGGTTGGTCTTGATAATTGCGTATAGTCCATATATTTCCCCCATCAACAAACAAGGCTCCATTTAATTTCCAGAACATATAAGTACGGTATTCCAGATTCAAATCCAGTTTAATATCACCAGTCTGGTTAATAAAATCTATTGCGCCATTACTACCACTATAAGTTCCAGGTCCCAAACTTCTTACGCTCCATCCACGGACACTATTTGCTCCACCGGAGAAATAACGCTTTTCATAAGGTAGAATTGCACTGTTTCCGTATGGATAAGCAATTCCGAATCCAACATGCATGGCAACGGTGTTTCGATAATCGATAGTAATATTTTTCGTAAAATCGAAATCACCTTTTGCATATTGTGCATAAGCAATATTAAATAAGGTATACTGGTCATTGTCATTTTTAGGCCCCTTGAATAATGAAGATAATCCATGCAATATATTACCGGCAGTCTCTACATTTGCCTTTATAGAATAGTCTCCATGAGTATAGTTATAACCAAGTCCTATCTTCATGATAAACAGATTCTCGTAATTATATCTTAATATCGCATTACGATTGCTAACACTATCCAGATACATTTTTCGGAATGTCTCAGAGATCCAAGGCATAAACACATAATTGAGATCAATGACATCTAATTTATACTGTTCCTTGCCATTAAGACGATTCCAGCGATATCTCCAGGTGGCAGAAAGTACTCGGCGATGAAATTCCGGACGGTTCTGAAGATCATACATAACAGAGAGCTCCGATGTCGTGTGAAGCGTATGAAGCAGGTCACGAGAGAGAAATGGAACAAGGAAACGAGGAAAAGACAGTTTTGTCTCCACACTATACTCCTCATAATTCTGGTCACTGTATCCCTGTAATCCTGTAATAGCTTCAAAAGCGCCGCGCAGTTCAACACTCAGTAATTCAGATCCCCGGAATAAATTTCGATTTTGATATGTAAGCGAAGCAGCTGCACCGAAGTCACCTGCTGTGCTAGTTCCTTCTGGCTGAAAGATCAGAGTGCTGGGTTTATTTGTACTTATCTGCAGATCACAATCAAGCAGTGCAGAGTCAGGATGCTCCTTCCACTGAATATTTGTATATTTTACAGCCTGTAATCTGCCAAAATTATTATATGTCTTTTGTAAGTCAGCCGCACTAAAAGGCCTACCGGGTTTTATTTCGGTATTTTCATCCAATACTTTTCTGCGGAGATGAATCTGATCCTGATCTCCGATAAAATTAACACTTTTGACGGTATAACAAGGATGCAGTTGTTCGGGAGAATTATTGGTTGCTTTATAAATTGCCAGATGTAGTGTCACGTCTATCTTATCCGATCCAGCAACAGTATCAGCTGTAAAATTTATAAAATCCTTATGAAATTTATAATAACCAAGGTTGAGCAATTCTTCAGTAACCCGTTTACGTTCCTTATCAAGTAAATCGACATTAAAAGCCATGCCACGTTTCAATAGGCTTTTTGACAGATTCTCATTTAATATGATCTTAGATAAGATAGAATCTTGTATATCATATCTGATAGAATCAATATAAAATTTCTTGCCGGGACGAAGTATGTATGAAACACTCATTCGCTGTCCTCGAGGACGCATGGTAACATCCACATTAGAATGAAGATAACCCATATTCTGCAATGCGGTTTTTAAATCCTGACGGGTTTTCTCTGTCAGAACCGAATCATATACGACAGGCTTCTCTCCCAATGACTGTATCGTTCTGTTAATCCATTTTGAGGTATCACGCCCGGCAAGCGAATATGTTGCAAGAGGTACTTTAAATAGAGAGAACCATCTGGAGTTGGCTTTTTGATGTACATAAGCCTTCAATGGTTGCGGATTAACGCTATTGGTATCAGATACCACGTACACCCTATCGAGCAAAGCATCTCCTTCGGGAACGAATTTCGTTGCCGAACATCCTGCAAGCATCATCACGATGAGCGTAGTTAAGGTTACACTGAATATATATTTAACCAATTTCATTTAATTTTCCGCACAAAGGTAATGCAAACCAAGCAAAATATAAAATAAATCTTTATTTATTTTTAAGCCCTACAGGAAGCTAAACTTCGTTTTTTTCTTTGCAAGGTAATAATTAATGAAAATATCTTTGTATCTTCGCACCATAATTAAAAAATAAAAGAATATATTTGCGATGATAAGCAAAAACAAAATAAAATATCTGCGTTCATTAGAACATAAAAAGATAAGACGAGCGGAAGACGTTTTCGTTGCAGAAGGCCCCAAAGTGGTTAATGACTTACTGCGACTTACAAATGCTGTTCAAATTATCGCGACAAAGGAATGGTTGGCAAATAACAAGATAGACGATGCTGAAATAACAGAAGTGACAGATGAAGAGCTGTCAAAAGTGAGTTTCTTACAACATCCACAGCATGTAATTGGAGTATTTCCAATTCCCCACCCTTCACTACAGTTGTCCACACTTCATCAAAAATTATGCATCGCTCTTGATGGTATTCAAGACCCTGGAAATATAGGAACAATCATACGTTTGGCTGACTGGTTTGGAATTACTGACATTATATGTTCACCTGACACAGCCGATACCTTCAACCCCAAAGTTGTTCAAGCCACCATGGGAAGTATTGCGCGGGTAAACATTTATTATGAGGATCTCATCCATGTGATAGACAACTTACCAACAAATACTCCGATATATGGTACGTTACTTAACGGTAAAAATATCTATGAAGAACAATTATCTGATAACGGTATCATTATCATGGGAAATGAGGGTAACGGCATCTCTAAGGAAATAGAAGAAAAAGTCAACAAGAAACTTCTCATACCTAACTATCCCCCTGAACGAGAAACTGCAGACAGTCTTAATGTGGCAATAGCAACAGCTATTGTCTGTGCTGAATTCAGAAGGAGAACATAAGCTTACACCTAATATAATATATTATTCATAATACACACATTTTATCATCAAAAAATGAAAATCATATTAGACAACTTGAAGAAATATTTCGGTGACAAATGTGCCGTTAATATTGAACACTACGAGATTAATCATGGTACAATGCTCGGTCTTGTAGGAAATAACGGTGCAGGAAAGACCACCTTGTTCAGACTGATCCTTGATCTTCACAAGGCAGGTGAAGGAACCGTCTTGCTGATTCCATCTTTAGATAAAGCTACCCCCGAAACCTCAGAAGGTATAAATCCGGCACTGAGCGAAGAGTGGAAATCCCTAACGGGCTCATATATCGACGAAGGATTCCTTATCGATTATCTTACTCCCGAGGAATATTTTGACTTTATCGGTAAAATAAATGGGTTGACGAAAGACGAAACCAATCAACAGATCAGCACCTTTGAAAAGTTTATGGGTGGCGAGATCATGGGGCAGAAGAAACTTATCCGAAATATGTCGGCAGGAAACAAACAAAAAATAGGAATTATTGCCGCCATGTTGAACCGTCCTGAACTACTGATACTTGACGAACCATTTAACTTTCTCGATCCTAGCAGTCAAAGCCAGATGAAGCATCTTCTGAAGAACATCAATCAGGAAACAGGTACTACGATTGTTATTAGCAGTCATAATCTGAATCATACGGTTGACATTTGTCCCAAAATTGCATTACTCGAACATGGAGTCATTATCAAAGATTTAGATAACGAAAACGGAAGTGCCGAAAAAGAATTAGAAGATTACTTCAATGTGGACTAATCATAAGTGGGTATTTTGATCCATACTCATGGATTTTGTCGGAACAGCATGGACATTGACGGATATTTTTTTGTACTTTTGCCTAACAAAAAATATCATACATGAAATTATCCGAACTCAAAACAGGCGAAAAAGGTGTTGTCGTAAAGGTATTAGGTCACGGCGGTTTCCGCAAACGTATCGTGGAAATGGGATTCATCAAAGGTAAGGTGGTGGAAGTTCTTCTTAACGCTCCATTACAAGACCCGGTGAAGTACAAGATTATGGGATATGAGATATCCCTTCGTCACGAAGAGGCAGCCAAGATTGAAATCATCAGCATGGACGAGGCCAAGGAACTTGAAAAAGAAGATAAGAGTATTGCTCCCGAATCAAACGGATCTGTCAACGAAGAAGAACCCCTAACTGAGGAACAATTACGGAAACTGGCCCTTTCGAAACGCCGAACAATCAATGTGGCATTAGTTGGCAATCCTAATTGCGGAAAGACATCCTTATTTAACTTTGCTTCAGGAGCCCATGAACGTGTCGGAAATTACAGTGGTGTCACTGTTGATGCCAAAGAAGGTCATTTCTCTTTCGAAGGCTATGAATTCAACATTGTCGACCTGCCAGGCACTTATTCCCTCTCTGCATATAGTCCGGAAGAACTGTATGTAAGGAAACAGATCATCGAAAAGACGCCGGATATTGTCATCAATGTTATTGATGTGTCAAATCTGGAACGGAATCTGTATCTCACAACTCAATTGATTGACATGAATCTTCGTATGGTTTGTGCACTCAATATGTATGATGAGCTTGACAAGAGTGGTGATAAACTTGACTATCAATTACTAGGTAAGCTCTTTGGAGTGCCCATGGTACCGACAGTATTTAAGAATGGAAGAGGAGTTGAACTCTTGTTCCATATCATTATCAATCTGTACGAAGGAGTTGACTTTATTGACAAAGACGGGAAAATAAACCCCGAGGTGGCAAAAGATCTTCAAGACTGGCATAGCCACTACGAATATAAGCATGGTGGCAACCATGAGGAGGACTTTGCACATGGGCCACGCCCCAATCGCAACGTATTCCGCCATATCCACCTGAACCATGGTGAATATGTAGAACATGGTATCAAGGCAGTAAAGGAAGAACTGGAGAAAGACGAACAGATCAGACACAAATATTCATTACGGTACCTTTCTATCAAGCTACTTGAAATGGATAATGAAGCAGAAAAAGTGGTAGAGTTGCTTCCCAATGGCAAGGATGTGATGGCTATACGGGACCGTGAATCTGCATACATCAAAAAGAATCTCAAAGAAGATAGCGAAACAGCTATCATGAATGCTAAATACGGATTTATAAGCGGTGCTCTGCAAGAGGCCTTCACAAGTGCCCACAATAAGGATGCTCGTCAGATGACAAAGGTGATAGATGCGATTGTCACAAACAAGTACTTCGGATTTCCACTCTTTTTTCTCTTCCTCTGGCTCATGTTTGAGATAACCTTTTCGCTAGGTCAATACCCGATGGACTGGATTGATGCCGGAGTAAGTACTCTGAGTAACTATTTATCACAGGTTATGCCTGCTGGTCCACTTAAAGCAATGATCATCAATGGTATCCTTGGAGGTGTTGGTGCCGTGATTGTTTTCCTGCCGCAAATACTGATCCTCTATTTCTTTATTTCTATCATGGAAGACTCCGGCTATATGGCCCGAGCCGCATTTATCATGGATAAGATTATGCATAAGATGGGACTTCACGGCAAGTCATTCATCCCATTAATCATGGGATTCGGATGCAATGTACCGGCAGTAATGGCAACAAGAACGATCGAAAGTCGTAAGAGTCGACTGATAACTATGCTTGTCTTACCGTTAATGAGTTGCAGTGCCCGTCTACCTATTTATATCATGATCACAGGAGTTTTCTTTGCCAAAAATCAGAGTTTGATTCTCCTTACATTATATGCCACAGGTATATTGATGTCAGTGCTGATGAGTAGATTATTCAGTAAAATAGTTGTCAAAGGTGACAACACCCCATTTGTAATGGAATTACCACCCTATCGTTTTCCGACAGCAAAGGCCATAACCCGTCATACCTGGGAAAAGGGAAAGCAATATTTGAAGAAGATGGGTGGTATCATACTGTTTGCTTCCATTATCATCTGGTTTTTGGGTTACTATCCTAACCACGATGCATATCCTACGGCAAAACAACAACAGGAGAATTCATATATTGGTAAAATTGGCAAAACGATAGAACCCGTGATGCGTCCGATGGGCTTTGACTGGAAACTCGATGTTGGTCTGATAAGTGGTCTCGGTGCCAAAGAACTCGTAGCCTCAACTATGGGTGTCTTATATGCCGACAATGAAGAAGCTGATAGTATGAGTCTCTCAGAACAGATGCGTGCAGATGGAATAACGCCTCTTGCTGCATTTTGTTATATGCTATTTGTTCTACTATACTTCCCATGTATGGCCACGATAACAGCAATAAAACAAGAGTCTAGTTGGAAATGGGGATTATTTACAGCAGGCTACACTACAGCTCTCGCATGGATTGTATCTTGTCTGGTATATCAGATTGGATCACTCTTCATTTAAAACAAATATAAAATGATACAGATAATCATCGTTACTTTCATTGTAACTCTGGCTATAGCCTACGTCGCATATAAGATATACAAAAGGATTCAGTCCTCGAACGATCCCTGCGCAGGGTGTTCTGGATGTGAAATTCACCGCCAACTAATGGTGAAGCGCAAAGAATGTAACAAAAATCACCGTTCTGGCTGCAAAAAATAGAAAAATGCTTGCAGAATTCAAATAAAGTCATTATCTTTGCACCCGCTAAACAGCTAATGGTACCTTGGCCGATCGGTTAGGTAACGGTCTGCAAAACCGTGCAGAGCAGTTCGACTCTGCTAGGTACCTCCAAGAGAATCGGGAACTCAAAATAATGGGTTTCCGATTTTTTTATTCCTGAGAATAAAATTTGTCTCCATAATATGGGCTTATAACATTTTAAGACTTTATCATAATGATTCCTATGACAAGTGCAACAATGCTCCAAAAAGTAAGTTCGGCCTTATTATCTCTCCAATTAAGGAGACGAATTATTAAATAAATACAAAATAGACCTATTTCGAAATAAAAGAACTTTTCTAATTTTAGAAAGTTATCACATATGTTTGCGACAAGTATAAACCAAAATAAGATTTCGGCTTTTTCATCTACTTTTTTCAAGACACTTTTTAAATCTTTTTTTATTTCCATTTCGTTATATTATTTATTTTCAAATACAATTAAAAGTCATAGTGCAAAGATACATATTGCGAGAAACTTAAACAAATTATTTGGAAAAAATCGCAACATTTACTTATTAAAATTGACATTTTTATAAATGTAGACAGTATTTTAGATCGTTAGAACTGTCCCTCAACATATTAACGATTAAATTTTCTTTTTGTTTTTTCAAATTTCGCACTTATTTTGTACTGTTCAAATATCAGGATCTGATAATCAATAGATGAAATGAGTTTTTCTGAAACTCATTTCATTTCTATAAATTCCATTCCGGATATCAGCGTCTGTTTACCCTTGACACTCTCGGGTGTGAAATTGATGTGGGCGCCGGTTATATTGTCGGTCGAGAAATCCTTTGGATCTTTCACACCCCGACTTTCAATCTCAACCTTAAAGCGGCCGATAAAATCCAAGTCCACATTTTCACCGTTAGCCATGGAATCCTTCAGACACTCCGCAAATTCTGTCAACACAGCATAAACGTGGCATTTCTTTACCCCACAGTTACGCTCAATCTTCTCTGCAATTGAATTTGTTGTACTCTTCGACAAGTGAAGTGCTTTTGCAAAATACAGTTCCTCGCCGTTAAACGAGTTTTTCTTTTTTCTTAATTCGTATTTGATCATATCCCTTTTGTTTATTGTTGTTTATTCTTTATTTGCATGAATTCTGTGTCAAGCATCATACATCATACATAAATTTGTATATAATATTTAAAATCAACACTTTACATGATGTATAACGCTATGACACCCTACATTAATCCTACATAATCAGATCTGGTCGCGTCTTTGACCTATAGGATACTCACCCTATACGCCATGCCTGCCGTTTTTCGGACACAGTCGAAATTCTGTTGTGACAGGTAGCGTCCTATCTTTACAGGCGCCCCACTGTTCATATCGAAATTCTTATAGCGGTCAGCAACAGCCTCAACAATATCCGATACATACATCAGTTGTCCTTCATCCGGTTTCTTCGGTTTTATGAGCATGGTGCTGAGCATGATTGCGATATTTGTTGACTGTGTAAATCGCATATTCTGTTCTTGAATACGCTGGTTTTCCTCATCGTTAAACCAATATCGGCAACCGTTTTTCACCTCTTCCACCACCTGTGAGTACAGTTGGGCATAGTCTATCGGAGTTAAAAAATCTATGGGCCCCGTCACCTTTGTACAGATGAATCGGCGACTTCCTGTTTCATCGGTCAATGGTAAAGTGTTATTTGTAGTTCCTATAAAACTAGCATATCGACGCTTGTTTTCAATGTTCTGACCGTACATCTTTCGTAACTTCACATCATTTTTCTGCACTAAATACTTCAACATCGGTTGCTGGCTCTTTTTCAACGAATCGAACTCATCTATATTGATGAGGGCAAACTGTGACAGCGCACGCATGACTGCATTATCATTCTCAAAATTCAACTTGTCGTTGTAATAATCAAGCAGAACCGGCGGCAGGATATTTCCACAGAATGTTGATTTTCCACATCCTTGATACCCAATTAATAAAGGAATGATCGCATTTCCACGCAACGTATTTTTCCCTTGCCACTGCGCAACCATACTCATCATCCACACACGAAAGTTTTTCACCCAGTCGGGATTGTCTGTCGGTACTCGCCTTGCAAGCTCCGTCATCCTGTCATAACCATCCCATCGGGGCAGATTATCGAGATAATCCTCTATAGGATCATAATCAGAAGGCAGCGATGATTCCAACATTCGATTCATATCTTTGTCCCATGTGTTTAATCCATCCTTGAGTGCTCTGACGGTCATGTCCCTCTTCTCTATCTCAGTCAGTGGTCGAAAGTCATACTCGAAACCGTCACGGCGTCGCAACTGCACCTCCCCGGAAATAATATTTCGTCGCATATCAAACATATTCTTAAGCATTGCTTCAATCTTAAATGTCATCAGTGCTGATTCCGGGACACACTTCAAGGGTATCTCACTAAGCGTTTTTTTCAGATAGGCATTATTAAAAACCTTTCGTACATATTCCTCGTCAGACCCAATGTCCTGATTAAACCGGGTTTGGCAGATACACATTTCTATGGGTAGTCCCGACTCCCGACAGTAACGTGCTAGCAATGTCAACACCTTAGGTACATAATTATCATCAGTTTCAAGTCTTGACTTTTCTATTGCTGTGGTTAAGCAACACTGAAATACGTAACGTCTCGTCTTGTTGATATCGTATCCCGGCATCAGATCATCTCTACCAGCATCATTTTTGTCAATGGTATTGCATGGCTTTAGTGTTGTAGCACTCTTTTCAGAGTTGATGTAAAACGGAATGGCGTCCTCTCGAAAATACAATTCGGTATCCGCACTTACAAGACAGGTGCGGTTCAGCTTTGGTTCCAGATTATCGATAGTGATACCCAGCTGCGCTGAATATGCGAGATAGGCCATCCTGTAAGCTTTCAGTTGAAAACAATAAGCCTCTTTCTCTGTCACGGGCAGTTCACCTTTCGTAGATTTTGCCCTGCAAACAATCTCTACTGACCGTCCATCAGCTCCCATAAAAGCCATAACCGTCTGGGGCATCTCTGATGCAATCATTCGCAGACGTCTGGCCTCGTCATACTCACTTAGATTCTTTACCTCCAAAAGCACATACCCAGTATAACCACCAAATACTTCCGAACCATTTTCCATTTTTATACGTTCAGAGAAACATACCTCAGGGATACCTTTACCAACCTCACGTTTCCGCAAGTCCGGATTTCCCTCTTTGTCTATGGACAGAAAAGGAAAGAAAGCTCGTAACTCGCCTATCTGTTTGATATATTTTGCATTACGGATGATGTCCGCAAGCTCACTCATGCCGATAATCTTCGACGTGCGTTGATCGGCTCGCACGTTCAGAAATGAGACCTTGTCTTTTTCTGAAGTTTTACTTATAGTTTTTAAAATCATGCTGCAAAGGTACAGCCATAAAAATTATTCCGCAAGTAAAACAAGAGCATGAATAATCCAAAATGATTAATCACTTTTCTGTCCATCTCATTTCATGTATGTTGCATGTATGGTCATGTACCTTTTTTCCATACATATTTCACTGAAAGTCATCCGTTTAACATACAAAATCATGAATGATTGTCCAAAAAGACAAAATTATTGAGAGAAAAAGGCGCAACTATGCGTTACAAAAACCTCCAATAACCTCTACCACATCAAACAGATACCTCTTAAGGTAAATTTACCGCTAAATTCTACTCCGGAGATATGCGTTTACTGGCCGAGAGTATAGCGGAAAGTATGTAGGAAGTAACATTTTCTTGAAAAAAAATGCAGAGTAACTCGTTTACAATATCTGTAAAGCGATTGCCGCACATGCTTCAGCGTCAGCTAAAGCATGATGATGATGTTTTAGGTCAAAGCCACAGAGTGACGAAATGACATCAAGTTTATGACTAATACCCGGCCATTTCCTGCGAGACGCAATACAAGTACAATAAAAAGGATAATCAGGATAGTCCATTTGATACACCCGGAAGACGGCTTTAAGACATGACTCATCGAAAGACTTATTATGGGCAACAAGAGGCAAACCTCCAATTAAAGGTTCTATTTGTCGCCAAACCTCAGGAAAGACAGGGGCGTTCATCGTGTCCTCTTCTGTCAATCCGTGCACCTGAGTTGTGAACCATGTATAATATTCCGGTTCCGGTTTTATCAAACTATAAAAGTTATCCACTTGAATCCCATCTCTATATACGACAACACCCACAGAGCAAACGCTACTACGTTCTCCATTGGCTGTTTCAAAATCTATGGCCACAAAATCTTTCATTACATCTTGATTATTAATACTTTAAACCAATCCTTTAATATACCCTTATATTGATTCTGAGAATCACTGACTAATAATAAGGTTTGATTTCCATCCTTCAATTTTGGACCAAGGCACATTCCCTCATAATTAGCAATATGATAACTGAATAAAGTCAATGACGTCCTATTCTCGTACAACTCTGTTTTCTTTAAGAAAGGCGAAGCAATACTCAGAGAATCAGTGTCTGAGATAGGAATACCATCCTCAGGATTGACCACATAAAACTTACAATTCACATAAGCACCCAACTTAGAAGGAGGAACAAAGAATTCCCGTTCAAGTATGATGAGTCTCCCATCATCCAAAGCGGTCATTTCACTGACACCCATTGCATAATTGGATGCAAACGAACTGGCGGTAGGAGCATCCATAAGGTAGGCATATTGTTTTAAGGGCTTAAGATCCTCACCAAAACTTTGGAGACGTAACATATTCTGGACACCATTAGTTGACGTTGCTTGTATACCATCAGCAGGTAATGTACTCTCTGTCGTTGTCCAAAACAAATGAGTATTTCTGTTATAAGCAAGAGACTCAAAGCCATAATTACCCGATGGATGTTTAAAGACATCGGGTAATACAAGAGATCTGCCTGTCAAGGTTCCATCAAGATTATACTCTAAGATTTTCATGTCTGCTTCCCCGCTCACAAAAAGAGAGTTGGAACCTGGCACATACACAATTCCTTCACTGTCACGATTGGAATTTGAATTTCCCCGAAAGTCTTTTTGTACAACACTCTTTATTATTCCGGACACAGAGTCTATATCAATATCAAAAAGATAATACCCGTCATTCGGGGATTTATCATCCACCACAGCATATACATTACCACTGATGGAAGTTATTCCACTGTAATTTCCGGCTTTGACTGTTCTTGGAAACGATTGCTGGGAGAGAGCACTGACAAACGATATCGGTTTCTGTGGAAAAGCAGAAACCGATATCAATATGAATAACAGGATGGAAGATCTAATTCTACTCATTTTTTACGATTCGTTTCTTCGCGGAAGAGGAAGATGACGGATATCCATATACTTTAGATATAATAGGATACTTATACCAATCCAGATTCGTCGTTTTATCTGCAGCCCAACCAGCAAAGGAATGGCCTGTCGTAGAATATGCACCGGTATCAGTAGTACTACTATCTGTTATCTTTACGGTTATCGGTTGAAATTCAACAGGATAATAGAAAGGTTTCGGCACAATTACAGCCCAAGGATAAGTACTGGAACTTGCCTCATTTCTATCAAACAACACTTTGCATCCCTTAAATGGATAAGTATGAACTTCCCATTTGGCACTATTATAATCATATAGAATGAAGGCATCAAGGCTATCCACAACCAGTTTAGATGCCGTAGCTGCATCTTTAAAAGTTATAGAATAAGTAACGGTATCAGGAACAGCTGTTTGACCACCGACAACCGTATTATAGAAATATCGGTTCATACTTCCACTGATGGCAGAATGTGAATCATTAAACAGAGGTATGACAACATCATTACCAACATTGGCTCTTCCGGTTAATCGGTTATTCTGAATGTCTGTTATATAAATACTATTGATAAATATAGTATTTAATCCGGTATACTGCTCTTTGGTGCTACCACTCTTTGTAATAGAAGTAATATCCGATGCTTTTATTCCTGCGAGACGTATCGCACCTGCTGACTGTTTGGCAGCTCCTACTGCATCCAATGTAACTTTCAGAGTCATTTTGTTATTATTTGTGGAAGGGAATACAGAAATCGCCACATCATTAAAATCATAATCGCCTGGCGCCGGATAATTATCCTCGTAACAGAAAGTGTAACCTAAGGTGGTATCTGTAACAGGAGTGGGATTATCTTTAGATATGCCATCAGAACAATCTGAAGAATCATACGTTTTATTAATCTGTGACCACAAGTAGCTTTCTACGGCTGAATTCGCATAAAAATTCCCCCAAAAGTAATTAAAATTAATCATATTCCAAGAAGTTCTTGTCGTACAGAAATCCAGATTATTATACAAGTAGTTGGTTCCCCAAAGATTAGAAAAATAGGCAAACTGAAAAACAGCATCATCACCACTTGTCGGACCATAAATTTTGCTACTCCCAATCGACAGATAATAGGTATCTAATATCCCATCGTTATTCAAAACTACTTGAGAATTATTTAAACTAAGAGTATTCGAATAAATATAAGCAGAACTCCCTATTCTTAAATCTGTAACGGTTAACGTACCGGAACACTTCACGTAACAACCATTATAAAAGGAACAATTATAAGTAGACATATCTCCATTTACTATTAATTTTCCCCAATTAATAAAAGGATATCCACTAGTTTGATTTTGGTAAGCAGATGTTGTAATACTCCCTACATTATAAAAAGAACTGCCATGAACATTGAATGTTGAGATATTGATAGTGCCGGCATTGTAATCATAACCGGTGGAACCACTACCATCAAAATAAAGAGTACCACTACCAGAAATAGTACCGCCACTCATCACATATATTTTACCTCCATTAGCAACACTTAACGTAGAATTATTAGGAATATTGATTGTTCCTCCGTTAGCAACAACAATCACACCGTTATTACCCAAACTCTGAGTGATATTTTTCGGTAAGGTCCATGTTCCGGTAATATACAAGGTTCTAGAATCAGCATTCCAGTTGCCTAGATTACTTATCGTATTGGTCCAGTTTCCTGTTAATTTCAACTTTTTAGTTGCCCCCCACGAAGTGGCATTAGTATAATTCAATTCTTCTGCACCGTCTAGATATTGAGATACTGCTGGTGAGGTATAAATAGGAATCGTATATGCGTCAGCTCTTTTCGGCGCATTATTTATTGTTTTTGCTGAGGTTAATGATGATTGACCAAAGTAAGCAGTAAGCCTGCCATTATCAAGTGAGGTTGGCTTTACTTGCATATAACCGTCTTTATCAATAAGGGTGACATAAAAAATATCTTGAATTAAAGGAAAGCTCATCGTTGTATTTAATGTTTCCCCACTCGTCACAGTCCCACTTGCAAGGAGGGTATCAACTTCGCATGCCAAGGGATTCGATTTATAGATTTTAACGGTATATTTTTCCTCATAGTCAAGATTCACAGATACGCTCACATTAGCACTACCAACGGTTTTCCAGTCTTGATTCGGATCAATACTATCTACCGGAAAGGACTGTTTCAAGATAGAGTTGTAAACAGCCTGATCAAATAAATTGGTATCCATGCATGATGATACAACCATAGTGCTTAATATAATAAAGGCAAGTATAAAAAATTTCTTCATAATCTAATCAACATTAAAAGATCACATATCTAAACATCTATCTTGCAAAGATAGATATAAGAACAAACATAATGTGTATATATTTATTATTTAACATAATTAATATTTAAAGCCACAAAAGTTAATCTTGGATAATGAAAAATCTATATTATAAATAATAATCCAAATACCTCCGCTCTATTACAATTTTCTTAGTTCAGAAAATATTCTTTGCACAGGCAATCCCATAACATTGAAATAACTACCTTCCAAGGCTGTTACTCCAATATATCCAATCCACTCCTGAATACCGTAAGCACCGGCTTTATCCAGAGGTTGATATGTCTTCACATAATATTTGATATCTGTATCCGCAAGTTGCGCAAAAGTTACTTTACTGGTAACAGAAAATGTACGTCTAAAATCTGTTGTCAACAGGCATACGCCTGTCGTAACCTCATGAGTTTTTCCACTTAGAAGTCGTAACATTCTGCAAGCATCGTCACCATCTTTAGGTTTTCCTAATATTTGGCCATCAATAATAACAACGGTGTCTGCTGTAATCACCAACTCATTGGGAGATAACGTTTTAACATAAGCATCTGCTTTCTCACTCGCAATGTATTCTGGAACATCAGCGGAAGCAAGTGAAGAAGGATAATCTTCCTTGATATCCGAAAGAACTCTTATCTCAAAGTCGACATCAAGCCCCTTAAGAAGTTCACTCCTGCGGGGAGAGTTACTCGCAAGAATCAGATGATATTTTTTTAGATTGTCAAGCATATTACCAACCAAAAGCCTTTGCGTCCTTCAACCATTTGCCTTGGGCACGAAGAACCTGTTCAATAACATCACGTCCGCAACCATAACCACCGTTCTTATCACTGACATAAATACTTATTTCCTTAATGTCAGAACAGGCATCAGCAGGACAACAAGGACAGCCACAACGTTTCATCACCTCATAGTCAGGGACATCGTCACCCATAAAAATAACCTCATCATCGGTATAACCATATTTTGAAAGAAATTCCTGATATGTTTTTATCTTAACCGAAGCTTTCATATAGATATCCTCTACTCCAAGATGTTCATATCTGAGTCGCACACTATGGGTATTTCCTCCTGTGATAATTGCAATATGCAGACCCATTTTCACAGCCAACTGTATCGCATAGCCATCTTTGATATTGACTGTACGCATTGGTTCTCCACCGGGATGAAGAGTTACCATATCTGCGCTAAGAACACCATCAACATCAAAGGCAATCGCTTTTATCTTCTTTAAATCGTAATTAATCATTTTTTCTTCACGGCTAACTGATGTATGCAAAGACTCATACGTTCGTATAAATCTTTAACCAAAGGATTATCCTTTAGCATAGACGACTGATTACGAATCACGTTACGGTCGTAACGCACAGCGGGACCAGTCTGGGCATCTATTGGACTCATCGTATGAACCTTCTCCGCAGTCTCGTCAATAAGCGGAAGCATGACATCAAAAGGTATATTATGTTTGGCTAAAATATCTGACGAAATATGATAGCACAGGTTTGTAAAATTACATGCGAAAACAGCGGCTAGGTGGAGATGTTTACGACCTTCAGAATCCAATGGTCTTACATGATTACTAACACTTCCGGCTAGTGTATTCACATGATGCATGGAAACTTCATCATTAGCTTCAACAAAAACTGGAATATTACTGAAATTCACTTCTTTATCCTTTGAAAATGTCTGCATAGGATATAACACGCCATAATGTAAGGCCATACCTTGAAACACATCCATGGATATACTACCTGCCGTGTGTAAAAAGAGTTTGCACTCCCTACCCTTGCAGACCTTTGGAATGAGTTCCACCAAGGCACTATCTGTTACAGAGATAATATATACATCTGCATGACAATTAATGTTGTCGATATCTGTTGTAGGTGCACCGCCAACAAGGGTAGCTAAAGCAGAAGCAGATTCCATGGTACGACTGTAAACCTGAACAAAATCATGTCCAGCTGCAAAGAGAGCCTTTCCCAAATTTGTAGCTAGATTACCAGCACCTATTAAAACAATTTTCATCTAAAACTTATTAATATGGACCTGCTCCCAAAGGAGTTTATCTTCATTCTGAGGTTTACGCTCATCAGCCTTATGACCAATACCTATAACACAAAGCACCTCATGAGATTCGGGAATATCTAAGATTCCACGTATCACTTCAGTGGCCGGTGTTCCGTCGCTGAGACCACGACCACGCATCTGTGCCCAGCAGGATCCAAGTCCCAAGTCTTCAACCTGCAACTGTATCATCGTTGCTGCGATGGAACCATCCTCTATCCAGCAATCATTTTCAGTTGGATTCCCAGTAATCACAATTGCAAGAGGGGCACCGACAAGAAATTCCGCACCATGGTTCTTGGAATCGGATAACTTTTCTATCGTCATTTTGTCATCTACTACAATAAAATGCCAACCGCGAATACCTTTCGCTGAAGGAGACATGAGTGCAGCCCGGAGTATAAGTTTCACATCTTCAGGACTAACTTCTTCATCTGTAAATTTACGGTGGCTGCGACGCAGCTGAATCAATTCTTTAAAATCATTCATTTCTCTATTTGTTTTGATGTACTCTATGCAAAGTTAGCTAAATAATTTCATATAAATCTGACGTATATTGTTTTTTTAAAAAAGATTTATTATTTTTGCCGTATGAATAGTCTTAAAGTAAGTATTTACAACCGCAGTATAGACTTGCCGACGATGGAATACCATGATTTTTTCCATAGTAGGTCACTTTTCGAGGTTTATGAACAAACACCTGGCCATTTTCCTTTTATGGTTGTTGTCAGTGATAGTTCAGAGAAAGTTTTATGCCATTTACTTGCGATTATCCGACGCCGAGGATCATGGATGCCACCTTATCTTTATAGTCAATGCAGAATCTACGGGGAAGGGGATTATACTGAAGGGGAATACAAACGTGAAGAGTTGTTTGTTAAGATGCTTACTAGATTGACCAGTAAATTACAGTTAAGATGCCTGTATATTGAGTTCAGCGACCTTAGCAACAAAATGTTTGGCTATAAATATTTTAGAAGATGTAACTACTTTCCCATACACTGGATGGAGATACACAACTCCCTGCATAGCCATTCCCCAGAAGAACGCCTCGACAAGAAGACGCTTAAAAAAATCAAAAATGCTTACAAATGTGGTGTGACCACAACAGTAGTGGAGTCAGATGAAGATCGAGAGGCTTGCATTCAGTTATTAAGACGATTTTATAAGACAAAAATACGCCATTATAGTCCACCGGAGAAGTTTCTATATCTGATCAGCAAGAATGATAATGGGAATATGTTTGTCACAAAATACAAGGGAAAAGTGATAGGTACAACAACTTGTACCTATAGTAACGGTAATGCCTACCTTTGGTATTTAGCATATCGCAAGAAAAGCTATCCTCATCAACATCCCGACATCATGTCTGTATGGAATGCAATCAAATATGCATATGAAAAGGGATATCCTCATATTTATTTCCTTGACGTCGGTCTGCCCTTCCGCAAAAACCATTATAGAGAATTCATTCTCAAATTCGGAGGAAAGCCTGTAAGTACAAACCGATGGTTCAGATTCAGTATTGGATGGATGACCCGTTTATTATCTTGGTTTTACAGATAAAACTACTACAGCAACTGGCCAACAGCCTTTACTATATTTTTAATAGCAACATCTTTTTCCATTGCTTGAGATAGAGGCATACCGTCGGGAGTGATTGCAATAATCTTTTCGAAACCGGCATTAGACAGCTCAGAAAGATCTTCAGCATTCCCAGCCATCAGGTAGACAGGCTTCTTTTGACGTTTCCCGGCCTGCAAAATACCAAAAGGCAATTTTCCCATAAGTGTTTGACGATCAGCCCTACCCTCACCTGTAATTACGAGATCTGAATCAGACAGCAGACAATCAAAATTTATCAACTTCAAAAGGAGGTCAGTTCCGGAACATACCTTTGCATTCATAAAACCAATGAGTGAAGCACCTAAGCCTCCTGCCGCCCCTGCCGAGACTACGTTGACATCCTTATGCAGAAAAAAATTAACTATCTCTGAATAATTGTGTAACCCTTTCTCCAAGGAATCTACCATCGCCGCAGTAGCACCTTTCTGGGGTGCAAAAATTTTTGCTGCTCCCATGTCTCCACAAAGAGGATTGAAGACATCAGCTGCTATCGTAAACGTGCACTTTGACAATAAAGGATTGACTTGAGAAATATCTAGTTCTTTTATATCAGGCAATATGGCTCCCCCATACATTAATTCATGATGATCAGAATCGAAGAATCTTACGCCCAATGCCTGCATCATACCGGTACCACCATCACAAGTTGCACTTCCTCCTAAACCAATAATAAAAATCCTGCATCCATGAAGAATTGCATCCGCAATCAATTCACCTGTACCATAAGATGTTGTAAGCATTGGGTTCAATTCTGAATGATCAAGAAACATGAGCCCACTAGCTCTAGCCATCTCGATAATCGCTATTTTATGATCTGACGATACTCCATAAGAAGAAGATACCACACGCATCAGCGGATCATGGACCCTTACATTTCTTATTTCCCCATTTATAGCATGACAGAATGCTTCAAGCATCCCTTCGCCTCCGTCAGAAACCGGAATTTTCAAGATTTCGTACGACTCGCCTTTCATAAGAATAGCTTTAGCCACAGCTTCTTCGACCTCGGATGAACTCAAACAACCTTTAAAAGAATCTATTGCCAGTAATATTTTAGTCATGATTTCAGATTTTGCAGCAAATGTACTCATAATAATCAGCATAGCCAAATCATACAAGATAATAGAGAGTAACATCACCTAAGAAGAATGGTAAAGCAATAATCTTACGAAAAAATCGTTATATGATAGTATGAAAAAAATTCGTATTTTAGCGATTATCGCCATGCTCCTAGGATTCAGCTCTCAGACATTTGCAGATTCATTTACCCTGCAAGGTACTGTCATTGACGAGAAACAAGCCCCAATAGAACTAGCTTCCGTATATGTAGAAAGCCAGAAAGTTGGTACTATGACAAATCTCAAGGGACATTTTAAGATTACATTAAAATCAGCAGACAGTGTTGTCGTCAGATTCTCCATGATAGGTTACCAAACACGAAAAAGAGTTTTGAAGAATCCAAAAGGTACAATAACACTGCAAGTTATGTTACCGAATTATGAATTAGGTGAAGTGGTAGTAAGCGAAATTAAAAGACAGACCGACCAGACACAACATCTGGATATCAAAGATATCAAGACCATGCCATCTGTCAGCGGCAACGGAGTGGAAGAACTTATTGCCACTCAGGCTGGTGTCTCGACTCACAACGAACTTTCTTCTCAATATAATGTACGAGGAGGCAGCTTTGATGAAAACAGTGTTTACATTAACAATGTGGAAATATACCGTCCTCTACTCATCCGCAGCGGACAACAGGAAGGCTTAAGTATCATCAATCCAGATATGGTGGAATCCATCGGATTCTCTGCAGGAGGATTTGAAGCAAAATACGGAGATAAAATGTCGTCAGCCTTGGACATCACATACAAACGTCCTAAGAGCTTTGAGGCAACTGCCGCAGGAAGTCTTTTAGGAAGCAGTGCATACGTTGGATTCTCCAACAGCCATTTTTCCATGAGCAACGGAATCAGGTATAAAACAAACAAATATCTTTTGGGCTCTTTAGATACTAAGGGCGAATATAATCCATCATTTCTTGATTATCAGACATATATGAGTTGGAATCCCAATAAATTGTGGACAGTAGATTTTATTGGGAATATATCCGAGAACCATTATAACTTCAAGCCAGTAGATCGTGAAACGAAATTCGGAACACTCGAAAACATCAAAGAATTTACAGTATATTTTGATGGTCAGGAAAAGGACCTATTCCGGACTTATTTCGGAACCCTCAATATCACTCGGCATCTAAATGAGAACACAGCCTTATCGTTTCTCACCTCTGCATTTTACACAAAAGAACAGGAGACCTACGATATTCAAGGTGAGTACTGGCTTAATCAGACTGAGACAAACGATAATCTCGGAGTAGGAACTTATATGGAGCATGCACGCAACTATCTTACAAGCAATGTCACAAGCTTCAAACTCATGCTTAACCACAGAATGAAAGCTCATCATATACAAGCAGCTATCACCTATAAATTTGAACATATTAATGAGAAAAGCAAAGAATATGAGATGAGAGACTCCAGCGGATATTCACTTCCACACAGTTCAGATGCACTAAATCTTATTTATACGATGTCCTCAAACAACACGCTTGACTCGAAACGATTTGAAAGTTATATTCAGGACACTTATAAATTCAAAAACGGCGAGACTTTCTACACATTAAACTACGGTGTACGATTCTCTCATTGGGATTTTAATAAGGAAAATCTGTTCAGTCCACGAATTTCTCTCGGTATCATACCGGCATTCAATCAGAATTTTACATTCAGATTTGCGACAGGCCTGTATTACCAGACCCCTTTTTATAAAGAATTGCGTGACACAACTACCATTAATGGTACTACGTATGCCAGTCTAAACAAAAACATCAAGAGTCAACGGTCAATCCATTTCTTAGCAGCGATGGACTACAAATTCAAGTTGAACAACCGTCCTTATAAATTTACGGCAGAAGCATATTATAAGGCTTTGTCAAATCTTATTCCATACAATGTAAGCAATGTGAAAATTGTATATTATGGAAAGAATCTATCGGACGGTTATGCAGCAGGACTTGATATGAAATTATACGGTGAGTTTGTTCCAGGAACGGACTCCTGGATTAGTCTTTCACTGATGAGAACCCAAGAAAAGCTGAACGGTCAGTGGATACCAATGCCTACCGACCAACGTTATTCCATAAGCATGTTTTTTACCGACTATTTTCCGGGAACAGATCGATGGACAATGAATCTAAAACTAAGTTATTCCGACGGTCTTCCTTTCGGTCCTCCTCATACGGGTATAGAATATCAAACATTCAGAGCGCCGGCATATAGACGTGCCGATATAGGTATGAGCTATCGTCTTCTGGACAATGAAGAGAGGACGAAAAACACACCGTTTAAGAATATATGGTTGGGAATGGATGTGCTCAATCTTTTCGGAATTGATAATGTAAACTCATACTACTGGATTACCGATGTCAGTAAAAATCAATATGCCGTACCCAACTATCTTACAGGCAGGCAGATTAATGCAAGAGTAAGATTTGAGTTCTGATATAAAGATTCCCATCAAAGTACTCTATTTTTATCCACTTTTATTTCGTGAATCCAAAGAAAATAATTACCTTTGCAAACCTTTTAATATCACAAATAAAAATGAAGATTTCACGCATTGAACATTTGGGAATAGCAGTACCAAGTATCGAAGAAGCACTCCCTTACTTTGAAAACGTATTGGGACTGAAGTGTTACAACATTGAAGAAGTAGCCGATCAAAAAGTCAAAACAGCCTTTTTGAGATGTGGCGAAGTAAAATTAGAATTATTAGAACCGACATCACCGGAAAGCACCATACAAAAGTGGCTTGACAAAGGTAACCATGGAGTTCACCATGTAGCCTTCTGTATCGAGGACGGAGTTGCTAATGCACTTGCCGAATGTGGAGAAAATGGAGTGCACGTTATAGATAAAGCGCCAAGAAAAGGTGCCGAGAATCTAAACATAGCATTCCTGCATCCAAAATCGACTCAGGGTATACTTACAGAGCTCTGTGAACACTAAAACCATAACAGTAAGGAGGTGTCAAAGCCTCCTTATTTGCTGTAACAAAAGATAGATAATCACATAATAAATAAAGATTATGAGTAAACAAATAGAAAAAATCAAAGAGCTTATCGCAAAACGCGAACAAGCCCGTTTAGGCGGTGGCGAGAAGGCCATCGAGAAACAGCACGAACGCGGAAAATACACAGCACGCGAACGTATCGACATGCTGCTCGACGAAGGTAGCTTTGAAGAGATGGATATGTTCAAGCTTCACCGTTGTACCAACTTCGGCATGGAGAAGAAACAGTATCTTGGCGATGGCGTTGTAACCGGTAGCGGAACAATCGACGGACGTCTTGTTTATGTTTTTGCCCAGGATTTCACAGTAAACGGTGGATCTCTATCAGAGACAATGGCTCAGAAGATATGTAAAGTAATGGATGAAGCTCTCAAGATGGGTGTTCCATGTATCGGTATTAATGATTCCGGTGGTGCACGTATTCAGGAAGGTATCTGCGCTCTCGCAGGCTTCGCTGAAATCTTCGAACGTAACATCCTCTCAAGTGGTGTTATCCCTCAAATTTCAGGAATTTTCGGTCCTTGTGCAGGCGGTGCAGTTTATTCACCGGCACTAACCGACTTCACCCTTATGATGGAAAATACCAGCTATATGTTCCTTACAGGTCCTAAAGTGGTAAAAACTGTTACCGGTGAAGACATTGATCAGGAAAATCTTGGTGGTGCAAGTGTTCACTCAACAAAGAGTGGTGTAACCCATTTCACAGCATCAACAGAAGAGGAAGCTATGCAGATGATTAAGACTCTGTTAAGTTATATTCCTTCAAACAATATGGAAGAGGCTCCACGTAAGGAGTGCGATGATCCAATCAGCCGAATGGATGATTCTCTTAACGAAATCATTCCTGAAGATCCAAACAAAGCTTACGACATGTATAAGGTCATTAGTACTATTGTAGACAATGGAGAGTTCTTCGAGGTTCAGCCTAAGTTTGCAAAGAACATTATCGTAGGTTTTGCACGTTTCAATGGCCAGAGCGTTGGTATCGTAGCCAACCAGCCTTCTTGTTATGCTGGTGTACTTGACTGCAACTCAAGCCGCAAGGGCGCACGTTTCGTTCGTTTCTGCGACGCATTTAACATTCCAATAGTTTCTCTTGTTGATGTTCCTGGATTCCTTCCTGGTACAGGTCAAGAGTACAATGCAGTTATCCTACACGGAGCAAAATTACTTTATGCTTACGGAGAAGCTACTGTACCTAAAGTTACAATCACTCTACGTAAGAGCTACGGTGGTAGCCACATCGTTATGGGTTGCAAGCAATTGCGTGCCGACCTTAATTACGCTTGGCCATCAGCAGAGATTGCAGTTATGGGTGCTTCAGGCGCTGTTGCTGTTCTTTCTGCAAGAGAAGCTAAAGCACAGGAGAACCCGAAAGAGTTCCTTGCACAGAAGGAAGAGGAATACACAGAAATGTTTGCAAATCCTTATCAGGCAGCAAGATATGGCTATATCGACGATGTCATCGAACCACGAAATACCCGTTTCCGTATTTGCCGTGCATTGGCTCAACTTGCTACAAAGAAACAGTCACTACCAGCAAAGAAACATGGAAATATTCCACTTTAATTATTAAATAATGAATAAGGTAAAGAACGAAGTATATGCAGCCATCGCAATGGCGTTGCACGAATACAAGGGTAATAATGTTCACGACAAAGAATCGAACATCATAACGATCAAACCGGTTCAAACCCAGTGGAACAGTCACATCCAGATGATGACAAAACGCCCGTAATGAGAATTTATCAAATAAAACATTAAAATGAAAGATTACAAATATACCATTAATGGCAAAGAATACAAAGTTACAATAGGTGACATTGAAAACAACATTGCCAACATCACTGTTAACGGTGAAGATTACAAGGTTGAGATGGAGAAAGAACCAGAACCAGAAAAGAAGAAGGTTGTTGTTCGTCCTGTAGCAGCTGCACCAGCTGCCGCATCAGTTTCATCACCAGCTGCCGCTGGCAAAGTAAATACCAAGAATGCAGTAAAAGCTCCATTACCTGGAGTTGTTGTGAAGGTATGCGTTGAAGCTGGTCAGGTAGTAAAGTATGGCGAAACTGTAGTTGTATTAGAGGCTATGAAAATGGCCAATAACCTTACAGCCGAGAAAGATGGAACAGTTAGTGCAATCCTCGTAAAAGAAGGAGATAGTGTGATGGAAGGCACAGCTCTTGTTGCTTTTGAATAAAGAAGAAAGAAACTGACAAATAAAA
>DAIOSW010000002.1:0-38486 GCA_036752365.1 Prevotella sp. | reverse complement strand
TCGGTCAAAAATACGACAAGAACAACAGCTGTAAGTGAACGTCTCACTTCCGGATATCGTAATGACTGGTTTGAGTTCGAGCTGAATGGAGGTTTAACCTACAACCACTCTCGCAATCTTCTTCAGAATAATAACAATCTTGATACATGGCTGTTCTCTTACGGAGCAAGCACAAATATAACATTGCCTTGGGGTACCCGTATTGCTTCAGATATCAGTATGAGCAGCCGTCGAGGTTATAACGATGCTTCTATGAATACAAATGAGCTAATATGGAACGCTCAGATTAGTCAAGGATTCCTTCAAGGTAATCCTCTCACAGTATCTCTGCAATTCTATGATATTCTGAACAATCAGAGCAATTATAGCCGCACAATTAATGCTATGATGAGAAGCGATGTTGAATATAATTCTATTACAAATTTTGCCATGCTTCATGTAATTTATCGCATGAATGTATTTGGTAATAAAGAAGCACGTGCCAACATGCGCGCAAACCGTATGGGTAATGATGACGGTCCAAGCAATTTTGGCAGAGGACGCGGAGGCAACCGTGGTGGCGGAGGCAATCATGGTGGTGGTGGCTTCGGCGGAGGAGGCTTCGGTGGAGGTCCGATGTAAAAAGTAAATATTAAAAAAAATCAAAGCGATCACCGTCTGCCGTGTAGGCAGGCGGTGTTTTTATTTAAAAGAAGTTGTTGTTATCTCAATCATTGGCTGTTCCATAGGCGACAACTCTGTCTGTCTTTGACTTCTATACCTGTACTCTTTAGGGGACATGCCTACATACTGTTTGAAGTACTTTCCGAAGAATGACTGGGTGGGAAAATTAAGTCTGCCGGCAATCTCTTTGACACTGGCATGAGTATATTCCAACATGTGTTTAGCATCTGTTATTACCTTCTGTACAATCCAATGGAGGGCAGAATGACCCGTTTTCTCCTTTACTATCTGCGAGAAATAACTATATGTAATACATTGTTCAGAAGCATAATAAGCAACACTGCGTTCCTTCTGATAATTAGAATCAAGAGAAATCATAAACTGTAGTACGACCAAATCATTTCTATCTGGTGTTGATGTCTCCAAAGTATCGTTTGATAAATATATATTCATGATCTCATAGCCGAGTGCCATTGCTAACGATTTAATCAGTTCTATTAAAACAACTCGTCTGTTATCTTCAATATCATCGTTAGCAACAACCTGTGTCCAATTATAAATAGACATCATAAGTTTCATGATGTCCTTAGATTGAGTTTCATTGAGAGATAACTGCATATGAGTAGATATATATATTTGGCTCCTGACATCTAAGACATGACTCACTAAAGGTATAACAAATTCATGTGATGCACGAGCTACTATACCTTTAAAATCATTACTCACATTAAGAAGATGTATGAATGAAGAATTTGCAAAAAAGAACAAATCAGATTTATGCATTACATATTTTTCCTCATTGACTTGCAGTTCAAGGCTCCCCTCTGTACAGAACAGGAAACCAAGCATATCAATGATAGTGAAGGAATTACCTGCCTTTAACATTTCGTTAGCATCCTCAGGTAAAAAATAATATTCGAATGGCAATTGCAACTTTGTTTTCATGTTGCAAAAATAGTAAATGATATGACATATGGTATTTATTTTAAATCTTTTTAATCTGACATTTTGCAAATCGAACAATATCTACATCATATCGGTCTTGTGGCGTTTATTTATTGATTGTATTTTTGCAGCAGTTTTTTAAGTTATAAATAAATCAGTATGTTATGTTTAAAAAGAATGTATTAATTATTTTAAGCGCCGCCTTTATGATGGGCTGTTCATCAAAACAGGAAAAGAATGTTGCAGGATCTCTGCCTGTAAAGACTATAATCGTAAACGAGACGACTGAAACTGGACAAAACACTTATATTGGAACCGTAGAAGAATCATACGGTTCACAAATAAGTTTTGCTACGATGGGGACTGTAAGTACTGTAAATGCAGATGAGGGTATGGCTGTTAAGAAAGGACAGATCCTAGCAACATTGGACAAATCGACAATGATGAATACCTACGAAATTGCGAATTCTACACTCTCCCAAACAATGGATGCTTATAAGCGTATGCATACCTTATATAATAAAGGAAGTCTACCTGAAATCAAATTCATAGAAATCCAAACTAAACTGGCTCAGGCACAAGCTAGCGAGCGTATTGCCAAGAAAAACCTAGGAGACTGTCTACTCCGTGCTCCATTTAACGGTTATATATCACAGCGTTCGGTAGATGTAGGCAACAATGTCGCTCCTGGAGTTATTTGTTTCAAAATAGTAAAGATCGATCAAATAAAAGTAAAAGTATCGGTTCCCGAAAAAGAGATATCGCAGATGCATATAGGAATGCCTGTATCATTCAGTGTAGCAGCTCTCGGTGACCGGAAGTTCTCTGGTATCATTAAAGAAAAGGGAGTTCAAGCTAATGCCCTCAGCCATACTTATGAAGTCAAGATTGAAGCAAGCAATAAAGACCATACACTACTCCCGGGAATGGTTTGCAGCGCAGAGATAAACATAAACAATAGAGACAAGACGATTGTCATTCCACAGGAGACTGTACTCGTAGACGGGGAAGGACAGTATGTATGGGTGGTTAACGGAAATGTGACTCACAGACGAAGCATCACGACATCAGGTGTCACTAACAACGGAGCCGTTATTACTAGTGGGTTGCATGATGGAGAACAGATTGTGATCAGGGGAATTAACAAAATTAGTGAAGGTTCTAAAGTAAAGATTCAATAATGAAGAAACAACATAGATTTGACGCCGTGGAAGCCGTCATGCGTTACAGAAGCATCATGCTTCTGATACTGGCAGTATGCATCGTCTTCGGTGTCTACTCGCTCATCAATATGCCAAAGAATGAGTTCCCCACATTCACGATACGTCAAGGTGTAGTGGTGGGTGTCTATCCTGGAGCGACATCAGCTGATGTAGAGTCACAGCTCACCAAGCCTCTTGAGAAATTTCTTTGGAGTTTCAAAGAGATTAAGAAATATAAAACTTACTCAGAGTCAAAGGATGGAGTGTGCTATGTATTTGTTGAACTTAATGATGATGTAAAAAACAAGGATGAATTTTGGAGTAAATTCAAGCATCGGCTACAGCAGTTTAAAGCAGATCTTCCCTCTGGAGTTTTAGCTCTTATAGCAAACGATGACTTCGGTGATACGTCGGCTATGCTTATCACGCTCGAAAGCAAAGACAAGACCTATCGCGAGTTGCATGATTACATGACAAACCTACAAGACAGATTACGAACATTACCTTCTCTAGCAAATTTACGAGTATACGGTGAACAACAAGAACAAATAGGGGTATATATTGATCGCGATCGACTATCATCCTACGGACTTAATACGGTAACAATTCTCAGCAATCTACAAGCTCAAGGCATGACCATGATAAGTGGTTCTGTAGATGACAAGAACACAGTCCGTCCTATCCATCTGCAGTCGAATATGAGTACCGAGAATGATGTATCCCAGCAGGTTGTTTATTCTGACCCTAATGGCAACGTCATACGTCTTAAGGATATTGCAACGATAAAACGTGAGTATCCGGAATCTGATTCATACGTCAAGAATAATGGCAAGAAGTGTATTGTTCTCTCACTGGAAATGACAGAAGGAAATAACATCGTTGAATTTGGTAATAAGGTTAAAGATATCCTCAGCGAGTTTAAAACAACATTGCCCTCTGATGTCTCAATTTATACGATTACTGATCAGAGTAATTTGGTCAATCATTCTGTCATTGAGTTTCTTGAGGAACTTTTTATATCCATTTGTTCAGTGATATTTGTTATCATGCTTCTCCTCCCCATGCGTGTAGCAAGTGTGGCAGCAGCTACCATCCCAATAACGATACTTACATCATTAGGCATATTTATGGCATGCGGAATAGAACTCAATACCGTTACCCTGGCAGCCTTAATTGTCACGTTGGGAATGGTTGTCGACAATAGTATTGTGATTATTGACTGCTATATTGAAAAGATAGATCAAGGAATGAGTAGGTGGCATGCCGCTTCGGCTTCAGCCAAAGAATTTTTCTCATCAATATTCAGTGCGACGCTTGCTATTTCCATCACGTTCTTTCCTCTACTTCTAACAATGAGAGGAACGATGCTTGACTTTGTAAAATGGTTTCCTTTTGGCGTCTCCATTATCCTAGGTACATCATTGCTCGTAGCAGTCTTCACTGTTCCCTGGATGCAGTATACTTTTATAAAGAAGGGACTTAAGAAAGATTCTCCTAAGAAAAACCGACGCACCTTACTTGACATAATCCAGCATTACTATAACATCCTTATCAACGCATGTTTCAAACATCCATTTGTTACCATTGGTATTGGTGTTATTTCTGTCATCATCGGAGGATCGATATTCTCTAACCTACCCCAAAAACTGATGCCTCGTGCAGAGCGTTACCAGTTTGCAGTTGAGATGTACCTGCCAGCCGGTACAGCAATAGAACGCACAGAACAAGTTGCCGACAGTTTGGAACACATGATGAAACGAGATTCTCGTGTCCTTAACATCACAACATTCTATGGTAGTGGATCTCCTCGTTTCCAGATGAGTTATGCTCCACAGATAGGTGGAACAAACTTTGCTCAGTTTATTGTTAACACCGAAGACGATAAAGCAACAGAGGCATTACTCGATAAGTTTACTCCTATCTATTCAAATTACTTCCCTGACGCACAAATACGCTTCAAGCAGCTGGACTACTCTGATGCCTTGTCTCCGGTAGAAATACGTTTCAGCGGAAACGATTTACAACAGATTCACAAGACTGTAGAAGCCGCAATGCAAGTGATGCGTAAAGACAGTAACCTACTGCTTGTAAGAAGTAACTTTGAAGGAACTACCAGTGGCCTGAATGTAATCATGAATAGCGACGAAGCCAACAGACTTGGTATCAGCAAGTCTATACTGTCGATGAATCTTGCCACACGATTTGGAGATGGTATTCCTCTCACTACGGTTTGGGAAGATGACTATCCCGTAAAAGTTCTGCTGAAAGACAATCATACAAGCAAACAAACTGTAGACGACCTTAACAATTCTACAGTCAGCGGTTTGGTACCCGGAGTAAATATGCACCTTAGACAAATAGCAGAGGTGAAGCCGGACTGGCATGAGACTATGATTGTTCGTCGAAATGGTGTGCGCACTATATCTGTATTTGCCGACGTACGCCGTGGAGTTAATCTCGACAAGGTGACCAACAACACACTCGCCAGTCTAAAGTCTATCCACATGCCTGACGGAATAAAAATGACTGTAGGAGGACAACGTTCCAGCGACGATGAAAATGGGCCGCAGATATATAATGGACTTGCCATTTCTATCTTAATAATTTTCGTCATTCTGTTATTCCACTTCCGGGATATACGCATGTCTGTTCTTATAATGCTCTCGCTCACATTCTCATTGCTCGGAGCTGCCTTAGGTATTATGACCATGCATCAGAATATCAGTATGACCGGTACTTTGGGAATGATCTCGCTCATGGGTATTATCGTGAGAAACGGAATAATCATGATTGACTATGCCGAAGAACTACGCAAGAAACATCGTCTCAGCGCCAAACATGCAGCTTTCCAAGCAGCCCAACGCCGTATGCGACCGATATTCCTTACCAGTGCAGCAGCCTCTATGGGTGTGATTCCTATGGTCATTCAAAACTCACCGATGTGGGGACCAATGGGAGTCGTAGTTTGCTTTGGAACCATGATATCAATGTTCTTCATTATTACAATGATCCCTATCGGTTATTGGATGATTTTCAGACTAGAAGACCATAAACGTCATCTCAAAAATGAGAAAGAGCATGCCCAATTGTTACTTGATAAAATCCAGTCAGAAGCAATTTAAATAAAAAACAAGATGAAACGATTATATATAATTGCATTATCAGTAATTACATTATTACCTGTACATGCACAAAAAGTTTATACCCTCAAGGAATGCCGACAACTTGCAATACAGAACAACGTCAAGATGCGTGATGCACAACTCAAGATTTTACAGTCAAAAGAGACCGAAAAGAATGCATTCTCAAAGTATCTGCCCACCGTATCTGCCGGTGCTGCATACTTCCGTTCCAATGATTATCTGGCCAAGAAAGATATATCCCTCTCTGCTCAAGAGCAGCAGGAATTAGGCTCTATACTATCCCAAATGGGACTCAACCCCTCAGCACTGGCCTCTTTGCCATCCTCCTTTGCCTTCAATATGATGAAACATGGCACGATTGCTCAAGTAATGGCGATGGAACCGATTTATGCCGGCGGTCAAATAACAGCAGGAAACAAACTGGCAAAACTGCAAACAGAAGTGACCAAACTTCAATTGCAACAGTCCAGAGATGAAATCATCTCATCCACGGAGACTTATTACAATCAATTGCTTACTCTTTTTGAAAAGGTTAAAACCCTTGATGCCGCAGATCGTCAACTAATGCGCATCCATCAAGATGCAGAAAACGCATACAAAGGTGGTATCTCTAATAAAAACGATGTTCTTACTGTTGAACTTAAACAGAATGAACTGGCCACAAGTCGTCTTAAATTGGATAACGGAATCAAATTATGTAAGATGGTACTGGCTCAATACATCGGCCTTAACGGTGAAGATATTCAGATAGACACAGTTCTGACATCTGTGATTCCAGAACCATCCACCTATCTTGTCGACCATGTCACTGCACTCAACAACCGTACTGAGATAAAGCTTCTCGATAGAAACGTGGAAGCAAACAAACTTCAGACTAAGTTAAAAAAGGGAGCATTACTTCCTACGGTTTCTGTCGGTGCTGTGGGAGTATATCAGGATCTCTTAGGAGAGGGGCAAACCAATGTTATTGGAATGGCCACAGTCAGTGTACCGATCAGTGAATGGTGGAGTGGCAATCATCAAGTGCATCACCAGAAGATTGCCGAACAGATAGCTAGTCAGGACAGAGAAGATAATCGTCAACTGATACTCATTCAAATGCAAAGTGCATATAATGATTTGGACAACGCTTACAAACAGATATTACTGGCACGTAAAAGCATTGACAAGTCGGCGGAGAACCTACGTCTCAACGAGGATTATTATCATGCCGGCACAAGCACCATGGGTGACCTTTTAGATGCACAAACACAAAACCAGCAATCGCGTGACCAGTATGCTGATGCTGTAAGCCAATATCTCAATAGCAAAACAGCCTACTTGATTGCGACAGGACGGGAAGCAGAATAATATCAATAACTTTCTATTTATTTTTGCATTCCACGATTATTTTGTAATTTTGCACTCTCTTTTCTAATTAACGAAAAAGAGAGTGCAATAATTTTATGTTATGGGAATAGAGAAAGGGATATTCAAACGTACAGAGCTACTGCTCGGCGATGAGGTTACAGACAGAATTTCATCAGTAAATATTATTATTTTCGGTGTTGGAGGCGTAGGAAGCTGGTGCGCAGAAAGCCTAGTTCGCTCGGGGATAAGAAAGATGACCATTGTCGACTCCGACCGTGTTTGCATTACCAATGTCAACAGGCAGCTTATGGCTACCACCAAGACAGTCGGTCAGGTAAAGGTTGATGCCTTGAAAGAACGTCTTCTTGACATAAATCCAACAGCAGAAATCAACGCTGTACAAGAGATGTACAATGCAGAGACTGCAGACTCCTTTCACATTGAGGAATATGATTACATAGTCGACGCCATAGATAGCCTTGAAAACAAAGCCCTTCTGATCAGGAATGCTTGTGAGACAAACTCTGTCTTATTCTCATCTATGGGTGCTGCGCTTAAGATGGATCCTCTTAAAATTTCTGTTGCCGAGTTCTGGAAAGTCAAAGGCTGTCCATTGGCAGCAGCACTTCGTCATAAATTTAAAAAGTCACATGTTTTCCCTAAGAAGAAATTTAAATGTGTATATAGCGAAGAGCTATTGAAAAATCGCGGTGTTAACAAATCATGTGGTACAGAATCATGCCTCTGTCCTAAGACAAAGTCAGGACCGGGTAGACAAGATCTTCTTAATCATGAATGGTGCAGTTCGAAGGCCCAGATTAATGGAACTATCGCTCATATCACTGCAATGTTTGGATTTATGATAGCAGGAATGATTCTTGAAGATATCAGGAATAAGGCACAGACTCTTGAATCAGAATCGTAATACTGTATTTTTTATATAAGAATTGCAAAAAAAATATATTTGTGTAGCTTTGTAACATTTTTTTTCTATCTTTGTACGTCCTTAGAATAATAATCTTAATACAGACGTTATGAAATTCCGAAAAAAAGTATTACTGATACTAGTCTTAATATTTGTGTTCTCGGCAAATATTCTTGCAAGTTCAATAAGACCTGATACGACACACCAAACAATAAGAATCATTGGAGATAGATATTACCCACCTTACGAATTCCTAGACGAGAATGGGGTTCCTAAGGGTTTCTGCATTGATCTCATCAAGGAAGTGATGAAGAGATTAGGCAAACCATATACGATACAACTAGTATCACGTGATGAGATAATAAATCTCGTGAAAGCACGAAAAGCCGACATCGTTCTCGAAATGACCTATACCCCCGAACGGGCAAAGATTCTTCATTTCGGTACAATTTATAATTATGCATTCAAAGGAGTATTGTTTCGTAAGGAAGAGAAAGATATAATTTTTTTCGAACAGTTACAAGGCAAGACCGTGGCTGCTGAAAAAGGATCACATGCAGAGAATTTACTAAAGAACGCTAACCAAAAAATTAAGATTGTGCCCTTGCACGATCTAAAAGAAGGTTTTGAACTGCTTAAATCAAGGAAATGCGATGCGATGTTCTGCAATTATGATATTGCAAAATACATATCAGCCCATCAAAAAGGTTTGAAAGCCTCGAATGTAGGACTTCCTCCTGAAGAATACTGTCTGACCTGTTCGAGCGAAGCCCTTCTTACCAAAATAGATTTCATCATCTACGACCTAAAGAAAGACGGGACATACGATAAGTTAAATGACAAATGGTTTCATGAAAACGATGCAGACTACTATCTTCATATCATATATTCCGGTCTTGCAATTGTACTAATACTATTTGTTCTTTTCACAATATTTTCGACACTACTACACTATCGTGTAAAGAAAGCAAAAGTACAATTGGAACGCAATCAACAAAATCTTGATATCTCACTCCACGCTGGGGATATAGGCATCTGGGGATATCATGTCAAGAAGAAACTTTTTTATAATGTTTTTTGTGATTACTTTCCTGACAAGGGACGTCCGTATGACGTAGAGATAACAATGTTCCATCCTGACGACAAAAAGATTTTTGCAAATGCCATCCAGCAAGCTTGTGAAGGCAATCCCCCAGACAAGCCTATCATTGTCAGGATGGATCATACGGGCAAGAAAAACTGGATGTACGTGGAAAAAGAGATTCATTCGATGCGTGATGTGAAAGGAAATGTAGAAAGAATTATCGGGACTCATAAAGATGTGAGTGAAAGAATAATCAAGGACAAAAAAATTCGTGAACTTCTTAATGACCATGAAATAATCTTTAATAACACATCAATAGGCACACAATACTTCGATGCCGATGGTTATCTGATAAGAATTAATGATGCTGCATGCGAGATCTTCGGTATCGAAAACAAAAAAGAATTATTGTCCAAGCGACCCAACCTATTCGAATATCCACAACTGAAAGACCTTATTGATAAGAATCATTTGAAATATGAACATTTTGTGATATGTGATGACTATGACAAATACGCTAATACAGAACACTTTTACTTGCGTAAAAAACATGGAATACACTATATCGACACTTATATTACACCTATCTTTGGAGCTGACAATAAATTATCTTGTGTGATTGTCAACAATAGCGACATGACAGAAAAGGAAAAACTGCGAAAACAAGTGGAGGAATATGCATTTAGGATGAAATACATATTGAAAGCTAGTGGTGTGCTCACATGGACATATAATCCTGACACCCAGATGAGTGTATTTGTTGACGAATGTCAATGCAGGACTGAAGAGGTTAACTGGGTTCAACTGGCCCAAAATGTCAGCCTAGACTATAGGGATCAAGTTATGGACTTGTTTGCAAAAATGAACAAGCGTGAGATGGAGGTATTTAGTATGCAAGTAAAGTTTGACCACACTTACGTAAACGATGAAGCAACTTACTATACAATCGAAGGTACACCTGTAAGAGATAAAAATGGGAAAATAACCTATTATCTGGGACTTAGTATCAATATTACCGAACTTATAAATATTCAGAATAATCTTCAACACGAAAAGGAAGAAGCTCAAAAAGCAGACAAATTGAAATCAGCATTTCTTGCTAACGTAAGTCACGAGATACGAACACCTCTCAATTCCATTGTAGGTTTCTCCGATTTGCTTCAGTATACGACCAACGAAGAAGATAAAAGACAGTTTATAGACATCATCAAGACCAACAACGAACGACTTCTTAAGATTATCGATGATGTGCTTGACCTATCAAAGATTGAATCTGGAACAATGAAGTTTATCATAGAGCCTGTAGATCTTGAATCAATATTCAATGAAACTTACGAAGTATTCAGTCATCAGCAAGCATCATCTAAAGTCAAGGTTCTTTATGAGAAGCCATATAACAGTTGTATCATCGACACAGACCGAGTAAGAATCACTCAGGTACTGACTAACTTTATGACGAATGCAGTTAAGTATACTAGAGAAGGTCATATCCGAATGGGATATGAATGTATTAACGGTGGGATTAAGATCTTCGTTGAAGATACAGGTCAAGGTATCTCCCGCGATCGGAAAGATTCTGTGTTTGAACGTTTTGAAAAATTGGATTCATTTGTTCAAGGGACTGGACTAGGTTTATCAATATGCAAAGATATCTCGAAAATTTTCAAAGGAAAAATAGGTGTTGAATCGGACAAAGGAGAAGGCTCAACATTCTGGATGTGGGTACCTGGAGAATGCAAGATTACAAGAATATAAAATCCATCGCTTGGGCTCGCTTGCCGGCGATGGATTTCGAGAGATCATAAATATAATTTGTGAAATTAAGTGCGAGATGAGAGCACAGTCCAACTTATCTAAACATTTGTCGGAGTGAGAGTTAGACAGAGCACAAACTCAATTTTTATTTCAATTCAAATTCAGCTATAGACTTTATGTCTTCTGCTGAAGAACAAATATATGCTTTAAACCTTCCCGGTTCGGCAGTCCAGGTATGACTCTTATCATTCCAGAACTTCAGGTCATCATAAGTAATCGTAAATGTTACCGTCTTTGTTTCACCAGGATTCAATAAAACCTTTTTGAATCCTTTCAATTCCTTAACAGGACGAAGTAGACTACATTTTTCATCACCAATATAAAGTTCCACAACTTCTTTGCCTGCCCGTTTTCCACTATTAGTAATAGTCGTGGTCAAGTTAACATGACCGTTCTCAGACATCATTGACTCAGATAACTTCGGTTTTCCATATTGGAATGTTGTATAACTTAATCCATAACCAAATGGGAATAAAGTCTTTACCTTCTTCAGATCGTACCAGCGATACCCTACAAGAATACCCTCCTTATACGTCTGCTGTTTATTTACACCCGGATAACTCTCCTTACCAAGAGCTATTGCAGGACAATCATCAAGTTTTTTAACAAAGCTAAATGGAAGTTTTCCGCTAGGGTTAACTTCACCGGAAAGAATGTCACAGAGAGTATTACCGAATTCAGATCCTAGATACCAAGCCTGTACTATAGCTTTCACATCATTTTTCCAAGGCATTGCATACGCATTACCACTTACCATGACTGCTATAATATTTGGACAAACCTTAGCCAACTTAGCAATAAGTTCGTTCTGCCCATAAGAGAGATTATAATCATCACGGTCACTATTCTCACAGTCTTGTTTTGTATTCTTATTCATTCCACCTACATAGATGATGAGATCCGCGTTCTTAGCCTTTTCAACAGCTTCAGAACTTAATCTGGCTAGATCATCGATAGAAACATCATCTACATGATCATACATAGCACGTCCGGATAAATATCCTTGGGCATAATCCACATTACTACCATACATGGCACGTATAGCTTCCAGTGGAGTAACGTCCTTCTTAGTCTTCAGTTCCGATGAACCACCGCCCTTTGTCAGACTTCGGATAGCATTTTCGCCTACTACTAGAATATGTTTATATTTATTAGCATCAAGGGGAAGAATACGATTCTTGTTTTGTAGTAGCACCACACCCTCATCACCAATCTGTCTGCAAGCGGCATAATGAGCTTCAGAACAGATATTTCCATAAGCACGGTTTCGATTTAACGCAGTACGGAATATAGTCCGAAGTGCACGAGCTGCCTTATCATTGAGCACACTCATTGGTATTTTACCCTCGTTAATAAGCTTTTCGAAGTTATTTCCGAGATAAAAATCATCGTATCCAAAATCAGATTCTTTCGTCATTCCATTGGTATACGACCCCATCTCTATATCCATACCACCTGTAGCAGCTTGCCAAGTATCGGTGACACCTCCCCAATCGCTTATAACAGCACCATCAAATCCCCATTGCTCTTTGAGTATTTTGTTTAATAGCGTGTCATTCTGACAGCAGTGGACACCTTTCCACAGCGGATACGACCCCATAATGGTCCAAGCTCCACCCTTCTGCACAGCTTTTTTGAATGCTGGTAGATAAATTTCATTAAGGGCGCGTTCGTCCACATTGATATTGACAGCAAATCTATCAATTTCCTGATTATTGAGAGCGAAATGCTTCACACAACAAGCCACCCCATTTTTCTGGGCATTCTGTATGTAAGGGACAGCCATCTCGCCGGTCAAATAAGGATCCTCACCCATATATTCGAAATTACGTCCGTTTAGAGGCATACGGCATATATTCAAACCTGGCCCTAACATAACATCTTTTTTTCTGTAAGCAAACTCTTCGCTCACCGCATTACCATATACGGCACTGACCTCAGGATTCCATGTTGCGGCAAGACAGGTCAATGCGGGGAATGCCACAATAGAATCACTCGTCCAATCGGCATAAGCCCACGAATTCCAGGAGATCTCGGCTCTTACACCGTGAGGACCGTCACTCATCATCAGTTGTGGAATACCTAATCGGGGAACGCCTGCACTGGTAAATTTACTCTGTCCATGACACATACGTATCTTCTCATGAATAGTCATCCTACTGAGTGCATCTTGCACCCGCTGTTCCAAAGGAGCCTTCTCATCGAGATAGATCGGTGTCTGAGCGCATACATAGGTTACGCCAAATAATAATAATGTAATAAAAGCTAATTTTTTCATATATGTTAATATTCAAAAGTTAAGTTATTTTTATTTTTCTGATTTTTCACTATACAACTGTAATGTACCTTCATTGATACCCTTCCCTACAGCGGAAATAGTTATATCACCTGATTTATCCGTCGACTGCAATACCAACAGACATTTGCCGTGAAAGGCTTTGCGATGATTATCCTTGAAACGCTCCATTGAAGTCTCACTACCGTTATCAACACCTGCAATTGTTGCCTCCCCCATTATTTTAAATGATATATCATTGTCAGCATCAGGACATACATTTCCATCCTTATCCAAAATAGTTACAGTAACGAAAGCCAGACTTTTCCCATTGGCTTTAAGTATTTTTCGATCGGTAGTCAAACAGATCTTTGCCGGATCTGCTGCTGTGCGAATGGTATTTTCTCCAACAACAATTTCTCCCTTTCGCGCAATAATCTTAACTTCTCCAGGTTCAAATGTCACTCTCCACATTACATGATACTGATGTTCCGTCTTTGAGCGCACGCCCTGACTTTTTCCGTTGACAAACAACTCCACGTTATCGGCATTGTTATAATAAGCCCACATATCGACCAGCTCTCCGACCTTCCAGTTCCAATGAGGAAAAAGATGTAACACAGGCTTATCTGTCCATTCACTCTGATACATATAATAAGAGTCCTTCGGAAATCCAGCCAAGTCGATGATACCAAAATAGCTGCTACGTGCCGGCCATCCATAAGGAGTAGGTTCTCCCAGATAGTCAAATCCCGTCCATATAAACTGACCACAGACATACGGTGTATGCTTCACCAAGTCCCAAGTCTCTTCATGGGAAGAGCCCCAAGGTACATGACAGTTATCATAACTACTACAAGAGAACGAAGGATCAAAGAAAGGGAGATCCCATCTAGACGGCCATATATAAGCCGAGTCACTTGGCATACGGTAATATCCACGGGTTTGTAATGCAGATACGCTCTCGGTAATGATAAACGGTTTTCCCGGGAACAATTTAGGAACGTCGGGAATATTCTTATTATGGTAATTATAGCCAATGATATCAAGAGCTCCGCTACGAAACAAATGATTGCCAGGACTCGGCTCATTACATCCGGCCGTTATGGGTCTTGTAGGATCAAGGTTTCTCACCAAATCAGCTAATTTACGCGTAAGCAGAGAGTTGACACTTATCTCACCTTCTTTAGCCAACATTGACTTATCATGACCGAAGTTGAGTATTAAGTTCGCCTGTTCCAGACTCAAAGTGTCAGCATCAGCCGAAGTCCACTGTTCCAAAACTTCATTGCCAATGCTCCACATCATTATACAAGGATGGTTACGATCACGCATCACCATGTCTGTGACATCGCGCTCATGCCATTCATTAAAATATCGCGCATAGTCATGGGCCGTTTTTTTCTTTCTCCAAATATCGAAGGTCTCATCCATCACAATAACCCCCATAGAATCAGCCATATTCAGCAGTTCAGGAGCGGGCGGATTGTGAGAACATCGAATAGCATTACATCCCATATTTTTTAATAATACAAGTTGGCGATGTAAAGCATCCTCATTAATGGCTGCACCCAGACAGCCTAGGTCATGATGATCACACACTCCATTAATCTTCATATTCTTCCCATTTAGGAAAAATCCATAGTCAGGGTCGAATTTGAACGTACGGACACCTATCTGAGTGGTATAGGTATCAACAATTCGGTTACCCTGACGCACCACAGTGAGAACTTTATATAGGTAAGGATTGTCAATCGACCATAAGATAGGACGAGAAACACTCATCTGTTGACATAAAGGAGTTCTTGAGGGAGAAGGTGCCACCATCACGGTGGTGTCCTTTCGCTCAAGAACCTTGCCGGATGCATCCATCAAACTATTTGATACGGATGTTTTTACGGCCTTGCTTTCATTTGTTACTAACTCAACTTTAATATGAACTTTAGCATCTGTCTCAGATACTTTATTACAACTAATGTATGTACCCCAATGCGCAACACGTACATTCTGGGTTTTCACTAAATAAACATGCCTGTAAATGCCGCACCCGCTATACCATCGCGAGTTTGGTTGGTCTCCGTTATCCACTCTCACGGCTAACACATTGTCACCACCGCGTTTGATATACGGAGTCATATCATATTCGAAAGAGATGTATCCATAAGGACGATGTCCCAGCAGATGACCGTTGAGATATACATCCGAGTTCATATACACTCCGTCGAAGTCAATAAAGAAGCGTGAATATGGCTCATTCTTATCCACCGTAAAATGCTTACGATACCATCCGATACCTCCGGGCAAAGCCCCACCTCCTACTCCAGAAGGATTTTTCTCAGAGAAATCAGCTTCAATAGACCAGTCATGAGGCAGATTCAAGCGTCTCCAGCCGCTGTCGACATATTTGCTTGCCGACATATTTGCACTATCACTCAGACAGAACAACCATCCTCGATCAAAATTCTGTTGTTCTCGCGCCTGAAATTGTTGTCCAAAGCACATCAGTAATAAAAAGAAAAGAAGTTTCCTCATTATATCTTAATGGTTTCCTGTTTCCCACTATATTTGATCATCTTTCCCTTAGCAGAGCGGTCAAATCCCAGAGCTTTATCTTTAGATACCACAATCACATTAAAGTGGCGATTAGTCAGCATACCCTCATATTGTCCTTTGCGCGGACCGATAGTCAATAGATGCCCCTTCTCTTTATAAGAGATATCTATTGTGGCAAACTTTCTCTGTTCATAATTATAGTTTGTACCCTCGTCTTCATAAAGAGTAAATGAGGCATCCATTCCCTCATATACATATAAGTTGATAGTCTCAGCTTTCTTTTCATCACTGTACTGCATATCGGGACCGAACGGAATAATAGCACCTTCCCGGACATAAAGAGGAATACGTTCATAAGGGGCGTCAACTGTTTTTGTCTGACCTCCGTCAATATGTTTGCCCGTATAGAAATCATACCATCCACAAGTATTCGGGAAATACACTTCACGGCTGCGAGCTTTATAATATCCCACAGGGCAAGCCATCAAAGCTGGTCCGAACATCCACTGATCACCTATATTATTGACATTTCTATCCTTTTCAAAGTCCATCACCAATCCACGCATGATGGTATAATCTTTCAGATTTGTCCAAGCATCAATAGAATATAAGTATGGCATCAAGTTATAACGCAGTTTTGTATAATATAAGATACTCTTATAACAAGGATGATTCTCAGGAGCGAGGTTCCATACCTCACGCAGCGGGTACTGACCATGAGTACGATAGAGCGGAACGAAAGCACCAAACTGATTCCATCGAGCCTGCATCTCACGCCATTCTTTTAAATCTTCATTCTCATTTCCTGTTTTTTCAAACAATCTCTGAGCAGCTTCATAACGTTTTTCTACACAGAATCCACCGATATCCATACCCCAGAAAGGTACACCACTCATAGAGAAATTCAGTCCGGCAGTCATTTGAGCCCGCATATCTTCCCATCTGGTACCGATATCACCACTCCATGTAGCAGTGCTGTAACGCTGCAGACCCGCAAAGCCACTACGTGTCAATAAGAACACACGAGTATTAGGATTAACACTACGCTGTCCATTATAGATAGCCTCAGCATTTTCTAAGGCATAAGCATTGAAATATTCGTCACTAGGACCTAGAGCGGTAGGACCGCATAGTTTCTTACGATAATCAATAGGAGTACAGTCACGTACATTAGGTTCGCTGGCATCCATCCACCATGCATCAATATCTTTATTATATTTGCTATACATATTTTCATCCATCTGACGCCAGAACATCTTTCTTGCGCCATCAGCATAAGCATCATAAAAGGAACCTAGATATCCAGGATAAATCCAGTCACGAATACTATCTTTCAATGCCTGCTGATACATCCATCCATGACTGTCTAGTTCCTTAAAATTCTTTGTGGTGACATAAAATTTTGGCCAAACAGATATCATAAATCTTCCATGCATGGCATGTACACTGTCGAGCATACCTTGAGGATCTGGATATCTCGCAGAATCGAATTTATGACTACCCCATGCATCTACAGGCCAATAGCTCCAGTCCTGCACTATATTATCGATAGGAATCTGTCTATTACGAAATTCTTTAAGTGTACTGACAATCTCATCTTGAGTTTTATAACGTTCGCGACTCTGCCAGAATCCCATAGCCCATTTAGGCATGATGGAGGCTTTGCCGGTAAGAGTTCGATAGCCGCTGATGACATCATCCATGTTCTTTCCTGCAATGAAATAATAATCCATGTCCGGAGTCATCTCACTCCATACAGACAACTTGTTTTGTTCAGCCTCACTTTGTGGCACGGCAGCACGAAGTCCACAGTAGGAAACATCACCGTCTGGCAGCCATTCTACGCGCAAAGAACTCTTCTGTCCTTTTGTCATAGGTAAAGTAAATTTCCATGCATTTGGATTCCATGCGGTACGCCAACGCTCAGGAACGACCAGTTTCCCATCAAGGAAGACCTTGACATAACCGGCATAATAGAGTATAAAACGATAATTGTTTGTTACCGGAGCTTCCAGAAAACCTTCATAAGTAACCTTTGTATCGTTCATCCTTATGTTTTGAGGCAGATTGCTGATAACAGACGAGTTCTCGAAATATAAAGAATCCTCCGTGCGAACCAGTTTCTTTCCGTCGGCCAATTCATAAGTACCTGTCAATCCTCCTAAGCGTCCGTCCTTATCATACAAAGTAAAGGCAGAGTTCAATTGCATATAATCGTTGGGATTGCCAAAACGACACAAAGAGTAGCTATCCCAAAGCAATCCGTAATTTTTATTACTCATTATAAAAGGAATGGACACCTTTGTATTATATTGAAATAGCTCTTCATTCTTACCTTTATAATTATATTCACTAGCCTGATGCTGTCCTAATCCGTAGAAAGCTTCGTCTTCGGGACTATCAAAGAGTGCGCGCCAAGAGTAGCCCTTAGTTCCGTCAACTTGTATATTTTTAAATGTTTTGCCATTGTTCGCTTCCTGAAGTAAAACATTCCCTTTCATATCGTAGAAGATTATTTTACCTGTCTGTTTATTCACCACAGCCTTCACGTTTCTTGTCATCATTGTCATTGACGTTTCATTTTCTGAAGTCTTTACGTCGGAAGGATAGATCTTTTGTGGTACAATTATCAAACTTTTCTTGATGGGTATGACATCTTCAGGAGAAGCCTCTACACGTATGATATTATCATTAATTGCAGTAAGGTGAATAGTTTTTATGTGATTACCTGTTGTGTTGACAGTATTAATCTTTACTGTGGCTTCAGATTGTGTGGACGCCGACAGCGATGTGAACATCATCCATCCGGCAACAAGGAAATATAATCTCACGTTTCCCATCTTTATTAAATTTAATGTTATTGTTTACGAGTGCAAAGATAACAATAAAACCAATAAATAAGATATCCATTTGTTGCATGATTATGTCATAAAAGTAAACTTGATGTCTAAAATGTTTTCAAAAAGGGTATAATATGTTACTTAAGACATTTTAAACGTTATTTTCCCCTTTCATCCTTGTATACAGACGGGATCACTCCATACATCTCTTTAAAGTATTTAGAGAAGTAACGAGGGTTATTGAAACCAACCTGATATGAGATTTCGCTCACGCTCAGCTGACTCTGACGTAGTAGCTGTTCTGCATGACGAAGACGTATAAGTCTGATAAACTCGGATGGAGTATTGCCAGTAAGCGACAAAAGCTTTTTATACAAATGTACTCGTGACATATTTAATGCACTACTCAGGTCTTCCACAGACAATTCACTGTTTGATAGATTACGTTCCACATAATCAGTTGCATTCTTAACAAGCTTTTCATCTAACGAGGTAATCTGCACCTCCTTGATGTGGGGGTGTATTTTTCCGTCGGAACCTGCAGAATTGTGCCACTTAATGAGGTTTGTGATGCGCAGATTGAGTAAATCGAGATTAAACGGTTTTGTAATATAGTCATCAGCCCCATTCTCAAGCCCCTCAATCCTATGTTCCTCAGCTAGTCGCGCAGTAAGCATAACAAAAGGAATACGTTCCGTTTCAGGATTTTTCTTCACACATCGGCATAGTTCATTTCCATCCATTTCAGGCATCATCACATCGCTCAATATAATGTCGGGCTTATGTTTCCGCATCAAGTCGAGTGCCTCCTTACCGTTATGTGCAAGAGTCACATTATAGTTTTCCCCCAGAAGATTACCCATAAAATCTAGAAAATCCTGACTGTCATCCACGATCATCACTTCGTACTCTTTACCGCTATTGTGAACCGAAACTTTTTCTGCTCCTTCATTTTCATCATCGTAATTCAGAAAATCACCATCATGCACACTCACCAGAGGGATATCATGAGGCATTATTGCCAGTTTCTCATCATGTTCTATTGGCAGTACGACGATGAACACGCTACCACCTCCGGGATTATCCTCCACGTGTACATGACCTTTGTGCATACCCACAAATTCCTTCACGAGATTCAGTCCCAATCCACTGCCACCTATCGAATTAGATCTCTGATTTTCAGCCTGATAGAATCTGTCAAATATGTGTGTCTTATCCTCATCACGGATACCAATACCCGTATCTGAGACCTTTAGTTCCAAAACATCTAATATTTCTTTGTTATCGCCATGCGACAATATACGTAAAGACACATCTACTCTACCTCCATTAGGTGTAAATTTGAAGGCATTCGACAACAGATTATTAACCACCTTACCTATTTTATCCTCATCAAATGACATGCGCAGTGATGAAATTGCGGAGAAGAATGTGAGACTTATCTTTTTATCTGAGAGGATTGTAAATGAATTACATATATTCTGAACATAGTTTACGATATCTCCTGTGAGCAGGTTCAGTTGTTGTCCATGTACATCATTACGTCGGAAGTCAAGCAACTGATTGACCAGTGAAAGCAATCTAACTGCGTTTCGATGAATCATCATCAGCATCTGTCTCTTACGTTCCTCCTCTTCTTCTTTTATCATCGACATTAACGGTGACACGATAAGAGTCAACGGAGTACGCAGTTCATGACTTACATTCGTAAAAAAGCGCAACTTCATCTCATCCACCTCATGATCTTTTTCGGCCTCACGTCTTATCTGTTCCATCTTAAACTTATTCTGCTGACGGCGAACGGAAACACGATAAAAATAAAATACAATTACAACAAATAGAATGGCATAGAAAATATAAGCCCATACTGTACCCCAGAAAGGCGGTGCAACAATAATCTTCAGAGAGCTTACCTTACTGCTTTCAAATCCGTCTCCATTGATGACCTTCACATAAAGAGTGTAAGTACCGGGAGCTAGATTGGTAAAAGAGACACCATGCTGAGTCTCCGATGTAATAAACCACTGATCGTTAAAACCTTCAAGCTTATATTTAAAACGTGTCTTCTCCGGCAAGTTATAATTACTTGACGCAAATTCTATAGAAAATACGTTTTCAGAATATCTCAAATCCAACTCCCTACTCTCATTAAGTGCACACTTCAGTATCACTCTTCCATTATATTTCTCACCCACACCCACGGAGTGATTAAACAAGGTAAATCCGCTAAACAAAACTGCAGCATCAGTATGGTTGTATTTAATCCTCTTCGAATCAACAATATCCACCCCATCCTGTCCCCCTATAAGTATCTTTCCATCACGGGTCATAAAGATGGAACGTTGATTGAATTGACGAGCCTGTAATCCGTCCTTATCATTATAGCTGTAGACCTTAAATCTCCAACGTCCTCCTATTTTAATTACTTTGACATTAGATATGCCAGTACCAGAAGCCAACCAGATAGAGTGATCGTTTCCTTCAATAATAGAACATACTACCGAACCATATAATCCATCATTAATATCTATTATTTTCAGCTGATCTGTCAATGGGTCATAAACATTCACTCCCGAGCAGGTACCATCCCATATCAATCCGCGACTATCCACAAAAATCTGCTGTACAGATGGATCTGAGAAGAGTTTGCCACTACGCGTCGACTTATAATGAGTAAACTTCTTTGTACGGATGTCCATCACGGAAAAATTACCAGAATTACCCACAACCAGATTTCCATGACAGTCCCAACACAGCGATGCAATAAAATCGGATGCAATACCAGTATTCGCTACATTATAAGTAGTAAAGATCCCAGTATTATGATCAAACATCTGAACTCCTGAGCCGAGTGTGCCTATCCATATATTTCCTTTTTTATCCTCCACTATTGACCACACATTATCATTGGCAAGTCCTCCATTTTTTTTACGATAAGTTATGAATTTTCCGTTCTGATAATAACTTAGTCCACCATTGTAAGTCCCGAACCACATAGAACCATCACGGGCACAGCAGCTACTCACTACCACTTCCGATTGTAAGGCTGAGTTTCTAGTGTTATACCTTCTGGAAGAATGGGTAAAAGGATTATAAACCACGATACCTGAATCATTCGAGCCACACCAATAATTACCCTGATGATCTTCAGTAATAGTACAAATATCTCCAATCGCAATATTTCTGAATTTATATGTGCTCTCTGAGTAATAAGCTACTCCATTCTTGTATGTCCCCACCCACATCGTTGCGTCATCATCTATATAGATGCTTTGCAGGGTATTATCCTGTATAGAACGTGGGTCTTCTTTATCGTTGACAAAGGAACGCATTGAGTGTGACAAGTAATCCAGAACCACTAGTCCCGAGTGATCTGTTGCAATCCATACCCTACCCTGTCGATCCTCTTTTATATCACGAGTAAGAATCACCTTCGAGATTGCTTTCATGTTCATTTTTGCAGCAAAATCACCCAAATTGTCTACCCATTCATTCTTCTTAGACATATACACCAAAGTCCTGCCTAATGTATAAATCCAATAGTTATCTTGGCTGTCAACAAAAATATTATACGTCTGATTCTTCTCACCACCCGATTCAGGTATATGTCTGTTTATCCAAAGCAAACGTCCATGCAATCCGTCAATACAGATGAATGTTCCATCGTTATATGAAGCTATTATACCGTCTTTACACTCTGAGAAAGTGATGATCTGTCCTTTTGGAATACCCGATCTGCCTTTTTGACCTTGGGCGAAGAATCTTTTTTTATTTTTCTTTGTATCATAGAAATAACAACCTTTACCATAGATATTCAACCACATGTTTTTTCTTTTATCTATGAACACGCGATCAGGCTCTCCGTTCATACCATGACTGGTCATCCATGCTTTTATGTTGCGATCGAAAGATTCTGTGGCTGGATTATATATAACATACCCTGAACTTGTATTTATCCACAGTTTATCTTCGAAATCTTCATTTATTGTAGTTACATTATTACTTGGAACAGACTGTTTGTTGTCATTTTTCTTATAAAATTTTATAAATCTAAATCCGTCATAACGGTTTAATCCTGAGGCAGTACCGAACCACATAAATCCTCTTGAATCCTTAAAGATACAATTGATCTGACTATTTGACAGTCCATTACTCACCTCGATGCGACGAAACAGTACATCAGGAATCACTGCATGTACACTACAACATAGAGAACACACTATTAAAAAGAAAACTAGTAAAAATGGTCTTTTCATTAATCATATTTATGGCGCTACAAATATAGCATTATTTTATAAACTAACAAAATTATTAATTGGAAACTTAAATAAAATAACGAAAAGAGAATTACATAATGACCATATTTTACTAATTTAAGATGTCTTTCATCTGTCACTATCAAAACTTTCATATTTCATAATCATACATATTTATGGGTGTAACTGCCTGGCTAACAAATATTTTATATTTTTTACCATTCATTCAACCTACATTCGTCCTACATGCTTTGTCGTATCTCTCATGAATGTATGATGGATGTACGTTGCATGAAGATCTGTTTTAACACAAATGCTTATTAATCAGAAAGATTACTTTAAAATCATGTATGATTGATAGGAAATCAGAAATTACAGTGGTAAAAACAATAAAGATATGCGTATGATTCTGTTTGATATCCTCTGTAACACAAAACAGATAGCTCGCGAGATGAATTTACCGCTAAATTCTATTCCAACTCAATGCTCTGATCATTCGGGAGCATAGCTGACAACATGTAAGATGCGACCTCATTTTAAAGAAACAAGATGGGAACTCACATGAATTCCCATCTCATAAAAACTTAATAAGCGATTTCACAACAATTGAAAAGACTTATTCTCTAAATCTAACAAATGAGAAATTTCATCAGAAGGGATAAGTTCCTTCTTTTGCCCCTTTCATCAAAGATTCAAGAAAATCAGAATAACGAACACTCAATGTAGAGCGATCTATGATATTCATTCCATTTCCTGAGGCCTGTATATCCCAAAGGAATGGAGCCATACCGTGGGCTTTCGCCTGTTTGGTTACAGCATAAAGATATTCTGCTACACTAGCATCGCTCTCTGTCTGATTAGCACCGGCACTATGACGGTTAGCACCATATTCTCCCAGAATAAGAGGAATGCCCTTATCTGTAAATTTTGTCTTCATCTTATCAAACATGCTGCTAACCTGTGCCTCATTTACTGCTCCATAAGTTGGATTTTTAGAGCTGCCGCTAACAGTGTGCGAACCCCAGAACCAAAAATCATCTCCTCCACAAAATCCCCATGGATTATAGTAATGAACTTCGACAATCATTCGATTGGACAGACGATCTATAGGGAGTGTATTCATAAGACTGTTAGTATTATCTATATCTGTGTTCGGGCCCTGAATAATCAGATTTCGGTAAGCATTTCTACCTCCTGTACCACGAACAGTATTAAGAAAGGTCTGTTCATATTTGAGCAGCGTAGACATCTGTGAAGATGTACTGGCATTGGGTTCATTGCAGCCAGCAAAGATAAGATGTTCGTCATAGTCACGGAAATAAACGGCAATCTGTTTCCATAATGCTTTCTGCTCGACATTGACATTGTCGCTATAACCTACATATTTAATGCTGTTTTCAAGCCAGCCTCCATCCCAATGGATATTAATAATCGCATACATATCATTGTCAACAACATAATCGACGACAGCTTTCACTCTCGCTAGCCAGTTCTTGTCTATCTCGTGTGTGGAAGTATTCGTTATATGGTTTGTCCATGTCACAGGGATACGTACGGCATTAAAACCGCAACTTTTCACAAAATCAATGATAGCCTTAGAGGTAGTAGGTGCACCCCATGATGTCTCGGTGTAAAGACCGTCATTATCCTCCGATGTAGAAGTGGCATTGCCTTGGCTGTCAAAATACTGGTTGCCTGTAGCTTCAAGTGTGTTACCAAGATTCCATCCTGCATATATTTTACTGACAAGAGCGGTTGCATTACTGCTCATTCCATCAGAATTAGGTGAGATGCTGTCGGTAGAATTTATCGAGACAGATGGTTGGGATATCGTCAATGTTTGAGTTATATCATTCAATTTAAGAGTGACATTACCTGTACGTGTAGAACCTGTCGCATTCTCCGAAACGTTAAAGACCACAGTTTTAGAGGTCAACGTACGCGTTTGGGTATATGCTATCCAACTTTCACCAGATGTGACCGTTATGTCACCTGTAGTCTTCAATGTTGCCTCAACAGTCCCTCCCTCAGCTGGTGCAGTAACTGTGGATGCATCTAAGATGAGTCCATCCTTGTTAGTTTGAGTAACAACTACTGAGGAGGTCTTTGTACCTGCTGTGACAGTAAGGGTACAGGTACGACTATCGTATGTATCGTTTGCAGAAACGGAGATATTGAGTTGTACAATTTTGTCTTTATCACCAATTTTATTATATGTGGCTGTGACCGTACACCAATCGGCAGCTCCGGAAATAGTCCACCCGGTGTTGCTTTTTATAGCGAGCGTTTGTATCTGTGCATCTTTTGTATAATCCAAGGCAGTTTTGTTGACTGTCAGAGAAATATCGGTGGGTGTGCCATCATCACCGGAGCTTGATGCACAAGAAGTGAATACTAACGACAAAAGGATGAGAACTGTCATCATAGGTTTTTGTGAATAGTGCTTAATTAAATTCATATTTTATTCTTCTTAATTATTTTTATAATCAAACCAGTCGAAGTCGGCATAAGAGCCATCGACATTTTTGCTTGTGGCAAAGAGACCAATTGTTACACCAGTAAAACCACCGGCTACTTCAGTACTCACAATACGTGATGCCATAGAAGTTAGAGTATTGAATTTCTTATTATCAACAGAATAAGCAAAATGATAGTCATTTTCATCTCCTGTGACACGAAGATAGATAGTTTTGGCTGTGAGGGGTATTGTGGCAGCGACATGGTATATCTGAGCAATGCAATAGGTGACAGTAAGATAGGGTTTACCTCTGTTGACTGCAACGCCTACATCATATCGGTAATTACCCGCCATATATACAGATAAACCTGCCTCCGCCCCCGATCTGAGATGGGTTATATCCATGGAAGTAGTGGCAGAAAATTTAGGATTTTCTTGTATTCGCCCGATAAATGTAGGCGAATCATTGCTGTCCAGATTTACCGTAGATGTTTTCAGGCGCATATATCCTGGACGTTCTGTATTATAAGAGTAGTTTTCAAAATGAGGATTAGAGATGTGACGCCAGACGAAACTAAGTTTGGGACTATCGAAGTCATCACGTTCAGGGAGAACAGGCATCGTCACCTGTGGAAGTGTAGAACATTGCATATCGACAGAGATAGTACCATTACTATTGACAACAGGCCATCCGTCAGTGCTCCATGTTACTGGTGTAAGGTATGTTTCACGACCTGTGTTGTGATAGGTTCCTCCCTGCATACGAAAAGCAAGACACACCATCCACCAGGAACCATCTGAGGCCTGCACCAAATCGGCATGACCGGTACCTTGAATGATATTTGACTGCGCATTCTTATTGATATGAGTAAGAATGGGATTGGTTGGATTGCTCTCGTATGGGCCGTAGATAGTACGGCTACGGGCTATCGACTCTTTATGACCATATTCAGTACCGCCTTCGGCCGCCATAAGATAATAATATCCGTTAACTTTATAGATGTGTGGCCCTTCCGTATAACGTGCGCCAGTACCCTCCCAAAGAGATTTAGACGGAGTGAGTTGGTCACCTGTGGCCGGATTGATTTCACACATCAACAACTGTCCATTTTCGGTAGACAACATATAACACGTGTTGTCTTCAAAATAGAGACTAGGATCAATGCCACCTTGCTTAAGCCATATTGGGTCAGACCACGGACCGGAAGGATGTGTAGCTGTACAAATAAAATTGCCTTTATCACTGACATTCGTAACAATCATATAATATTTTCCTTCATGGAAACGGATGGTAGGCGCATAGATTCCTCCCCAAGGACCCACATTCTTAAGATTGAGTTGAGAAGGCCGGTCGAGCACATTGCCTATCTGCTCCCAATGAATAAGATCACGACTATGGCTGATAGGCACACCGGGGAAGAACTGGAAACTGCTGTTGACCAGATAATAGTCGTCTCCGACACGACAGACACTGGGATCAGGACGAAACCCCGGAAGTATGGGATTTTTATATCCTTGGGCTAACATTGATAACGATGAAATGGCTATAATGGCAATGGATAAAAGTCGTTTCATAACTTATTATTTCTTATTTAATTCATTAAAGCGCTGTTGTTCAGGCTTCGTAAGATGTATTGTCTTAATTTGAGTATAAAGTTGCATGGCTTCAGTACCAAGCATCTGTACTTTTTTCTCCAGTTGAGGGGAAAAATTAAGTTTCTCCTCCTGCTGAGCAGCATATAGAGCGTCGATTGCAACTCCATACTGGTATATGAGTTGTGCGGCATGGCTCAGACCTCGGGTTTTCTCGGCTATCGCACGATGATAAGTCTCCTGCGAATAACGATAGGCTTCTGAATGATGGTAGGCTGTATCATTCCGTGCCTTTTCTTTTGAATCAATTATACTATCATAATTCTTATTGACTACAACGCTGTCGTCTCTATCGAGAGAAAGAGTCTCTCCCCTCTTCTTATGGTCTGAGCATGAGAAGAGGAGAAAGACTGATAATATTATTATAACGATTTTTTTCATTATTTATTTCCAAGCCATACCTGTGACGACACAACTGATCTTATCCGGGGAAACATCTGCAGCAAGTCCATTGATATCTACGCAGAAGACATGGAATGGTGCAACTGCCGTTGTTCCATTACTCTTGATATATACAGTATAATCGCCATCGCCAGAAACAGAGGCATCACCTTCGAGTCCAGGATTCCAGTTACTTACAGCCCAAGAGTTATCAGCAAGAATTATAGTTGCCGGATATGCTTTAGCTAGTTTACCTAGACCAGATATATGGAAGTTGACTGCAAGATAATTTGAGAAAGTCATCGTAGCAAGACCAGCAAAAGCAGGGTTGCTGAATGAACCTTTACCCCATTCGTTATAAATCTCCATACGGTAATTTCCCTTACCCTCAATATCGCCTTTGATAATCTTACTTTGATTAATTGTCTCTCCATCACATGCTGTGGCATAACTTGTAGTATTGTCTACATCCGTGATAATGGAATTATAATAACCTGTAGCATTTGCAATTTGATCTGCAGTAAGTCCCTTGATATCTATAACAAACACTGCTATTCCTTTAGCCGCAGTAGATGTATTAACGTTTATCGTATAACAGCCATCACCTGTGACCGGAACGGTACTGGACCAATCACTGACGCTCCAATCACCCGAAGCAAAACCGATAGTAGCAGTAACGCCGCTAAGGTTCTTACCGAGACCAGCAAGAGTAAAGTTTACATGCATGGTTTTATAGAAAGAGAAGTTGCTGACCGTAGTACATGGATCATTAGCTGTAGAACCATAAGCATTGTAAAATTCAAGACGCAAATTACCTTTATTCTCCAAATCGCCACATTTTGTTTTAGTTCCGTCAAATGATATATTAGGACGAAGCACAGCACGCGCACTAAGTCCCTGATAAGTGAGGGCGTTACCGTAATTATTGTCACCACTCTTCAGATTGATCGTTGCTCCACGGGTATTATCATTTGGATTGATGTTACCAGTCCATAAGTAAGCAGCTTCACCTTGAGCATTATAAGTATTATTAACACGATAACCGGCCTTGGGGATGAAGATACTATTGCCATTAGGACCTGTCACCCGTACACCTGTTACATTATTTACTGTTTCATCAGTGAATGTGCATTTTGTAACAAGTTCCTTTGCTTCAGTAAATGAAGGCAATCGACCGCTACCGGATGCAACCGCGATATCGCTGGTTGAACCGAGTACATCGGCTAAACCGTAACTTTCTGTTGAAAGTGTATTCAGACCCGTACCATCACCATAGCCGTACAATCCGCCTGCGGCGTCTTCGGTTGTTGCTCCGACATTGGTCTTCGCCCAATAGACACTCAAGCCGAGATCAACGAAATCGGCACTGAAGGCTGCTGTCGTGAAGGACTTGCTAGCTCCGTAGATATAACCATCATTGAGTTTCATAAAAGCGGTGGCATAATACTTCTTACTTGGCAGCAAACCAAGTTTATTAATGGCAAAGGCCGAACCTGCTGTAGCTGACGTAACATCTGTATAATTCATCTCCTGACCGATATGGTTGGCTGCAGTTGTGCTATCGACAGATACTATGACACCACAAGTAAGAGTAGCATTACTTGGAAGAGTACTCACATTGGCAAGCTGACCTCCTAGAGAGACACTGGCAGCTGTGACACTGGATGGAACAGCTGTGGTTACGGTTGCATCAGAAGTGATGAAACTTTTGGTTGTACCCGTATATGTGAGTTTCCCCTGCAGAGTGACAAAGGCTTTATAATAATAGGTCTTGTTACGTTGAAGACCCGTTATCTCAACGCCATAAGTTTTACCATCGCTATTGAGCGATGCTGTAGCCTGAGTTCCATTATTGATACTGGATTCATCTGTACTGTAAATAACACCTACAGAATAAGCAGATGAACTCTGTCCAGAAAGACTACTTACTGAATTCTGACTAATATTAGCAGATACGGAAGTAACAGCAGCATCGCCTGTGGTGATGTTTGATATAATTGGAGTGGTACTGATGACAGCATCGTCATCATCTTTACATGAGGTAGCAAGTATACTTCCTGTCATTAGTAATGAGATACCTAATATATATTTGATTTTCATAATCATTCTCTATTTTAATCGTTAAACGAAACCTTGAATGTGACACTGAGGCTGGAAGTGAAATCAAAGAGCGTATTGTCGGTACGGTTGCCGCTTGCATCATGATTCCAATACTTTGCGATTGGATTGGGATTATCGGCATCGGTATCGGCATAATTAATGCTGTTGGTTGCATCTTTTACTGCAAAATACCAAGGATTGCTGGGATAAAGACGAGCTGTCGTTAATCCCGGATCTTTAGTGTCTTGTGTTAGTTGAGTTCCATCAGCATTTCTTGAAAAACCGGAATAGCTCCAGTCTACATTAGCTGTCTTTCCGTCCACAGCAACGCTTACGATATCAAGAGTACACTTGGGATGATCCACAAGAATCTTTGCCACATCAAGATAAAGACAGTACATCTCAGCTTCAGAACCATTGATTGTACATGTGTATGTTCCATTATCATCAACGGAAACGGCATCACTTGAAAGACTACGTGAGAAACCAACACTTTGTGTGGTTAGTGTTGCCTTGTAAACTGGCTTAGACGTTCCGTCAGCAACTGGGGTGAAGTGATAACCCAAATATTGATAAAGATTACCGTCATTGTCGGTCTGTTTTGCACCAAGCCAAAGATCAGTTACCTTTGAATAAGAGTCACTGTATGTGTAGCTGACAATACGCAATTGATTATTTGCATCGGCCGAAAGATTCACCCAGTCACCACCAATCAAGACTTTTCCAAGACCATTACTAAAGGTATAAATTCCCTTATCTGAGAGTGTATACGTACCTTCTGCAATAACACCGGACTGAGTATCTTTCATTTTATAGGTATTACCATCACTATTAAGAGTAAGTTGATAACGGCTCAAACCTGAGGCTGGAGTAATAAGGGATGGATAGTCTGAAATAGCCTTATACGCATTTTTACGTACTCCGGCAAGTGTAAAGTAGTCAAATGGAACATCTTCATCGAGTTGCCACGTAACTGTAGTCTTGGTCTGTTTCGTCACTTCGTCACTCCATCCATTAGGGAGCGTAGGCTCGGTAATCTCTGCAGGTTTATAGTTGTCAGCATATTCTTTAGATACGAAATTCCATACATACCAACATGGATCTTCACCAGAAAGAGCCTTATCACGAAGATTGGCAATCATCAACTGATTATTGTCGAGATGGAACACATAGAAATCTTTGCTAAAACTTTTCGATTTGTTGTTAGCCCATGCTCCGTGAGCGAACTCTACGCCATCAGCATTCAGCGTATGAGATGTAGGATCGAATGTGAACGAACCTGTAGTAGTTCCGGACGCATTGGTTACAGACACTGCCGCACTACCTTTCAGAGAGAATGTCATTGCCTGAGCCAGATCTTCCGCAGTAACGCCAACGTCGCTATTTGAAGGTTCCCACCATGTATTATCTTTTGCATACCAGTTATTCTTACCTTCATCATGAGTCATCATCGAATACGTTGCTGCAGGAGCGAAACATGAGTAGAATCCCTGTTTCATTCCATAGTTTCCATTGTCAGGAACCCATGTCTTACTACCTCCTGCACCTCCTGCGAGATAAGTCCAGTCATCACCACTCACGAAATCTGCACAGAATGCATTCTCGGTTATTTTAACAGTGTCGCTATACACAACACCTCCCTTAGTATCAACACCAAATACGATTGGATATGTACCAGCAAAGGCTATTTTAAGATCAACACTGTCACCTTTAGAATGGCCTAATCCTACACCAGGATGCGACCAAAGGGAAGTATAACCCTTCATGAGGCTGACGAGATGAACCAAGTTTGGGTTTGAGGCATCTTTACTAATTTTAAAACTGATACCTTCTTGAAGGTCTTGCGAATTAATACCAGTATTCCCCATATTGTAATCTTCGGGCGAACAAGCCACAAACATTAACATTACAGCCGCGATAAGCGTATATATATATTTTATTTTCATTGTTCTTACTTTTTTAATTATTCCCAACCTGCATTTTGTTTGTATACATTACCCGAAAGAGTAATCTGATCATGAGGGATCTGCCAAAAACCTCTCTTCGCACGAATATTGTCTTCTACATAACTGCTAGAGATTGTTTCCTTATTACGATTATTATATACAGAAATAGGAGAACCTGATGTACTGCCATTGGTTGAAGCTTGTCCCAACTGTGCCTTTACAAACTCATCAAGTCCTTGACGACGGAGGTCGAAATAACGGATACCTTCACCCATAAATTCTTTGCGGCGTTCTTCCCATATCTGGGTTGTAGTAGGGGCTGCTGCAAGATCATGTATTTTATCTCCATAAGCACGTTCACGAACGAGATTGAAATAAGTCATGGCATTGCTACTACCAAGTTCTGCTGCCATAAGTAACACATCGGAGTAACGCATGAGTATCCAATCCTGATCCTGAGAGGTCTGCATATTACCGCCTGTAACATCTGTTTGATTAGCAGGTACAGAAGAACCATCTGAATAAATTAGAGGACAGTATTTCTTGTTAACATATCCAGTATAATCCATACAATCAGTTTGTATCTGTGCGCTATAAGCTCCAATATCGGTACAATTGATGATCGTTGCTGTGCCACGAGTATCACCTGTGGCAAAGAGACTCTGTGCATAAGGAGTGATAGGACATGCTCCCCAACCGTTACCATAAGGCGCATAAGCGGTGACGTTACGCATACCTAGATTGACAACAAAACGGTTGCCATCAGCATATCCATTGGTCCAGTTTTGATCATTATTAAACTTTACCACCCATACAATTTCATTACTTGCTTCTACATAATCAGGATCCACATCCCCACCTTTGGCTACAGCTTTAGCAGATGCAGCAGGCCACAGATGCGCAAAATTTGATTCTAAGCTATAATTTTTTGAACCTATAGCATCTTCACAATACTTCAAAGCCTGAGCTTTGGTAAGACCACCGGGTATGGTTCCTCCTGCATTGTTATTATAGACTCCATCATAAAAAAGATATACACGTGCAAGCATCGCTCCTGCTGCATACTTGGTAATACGTCCAAGATTGGTTGACTTGTCTTTATATTGGTCAGCAGGCATATTGTCAGCACAGAACTTAAGATCTCTTACGATCAATGCATAAACACTGTCGGGAACTGCCTGTGCTACAATCTCTTTAGTTGGAGTTGTCAGCAGAGGAACATTCTCAAACATACGGACGAGATCAAAATATTCAAGACCACGAAGTGCGCGAGCTTCACTTTCTGTCACGACACGATCAGTTGCAGATGACCATGATATATTATTTAGAGAAGCAATCAGCAGGTTGCAATTATAAATGCCTTTATAGTAATCACCCCAGATACCATTGAAAAGGCTGACAGCATCTGATTTGTAACTCATACTGAAACGATCCATCAAACGGTCACTACGGTCATCAGGTCCACCACCCCCAAAACAGTCATCACTCATGGTCTCTGCTGCTTGAAAAAGTGTTGGCCAACTGCCATTCGAAACGGTTCGCTGATAAGTATCATAACAGCCTATGACTGCATAATCGGCTTGTGCTTGGGTCTTATAAAACGAAGTGGCATTCATATCAGTCTTCGAACCCGTGTCCAAGTAACTGTCGGAACATCCGGCAAGAGTAAGTCCGGCTATGCCTAAAACTAATATATTAAATTTTATATTGTTCATAACTTTATTTTTTGAAATTAGAATTTTAGATTAACACCAATAAGGAATGTGCGGGCATGAGGATAGGTACCAGTATCGAGACCAGACATCCATGAATCCTGACCAAAACCAACCTCTGGGTCCATTCCGTTGTATTTTGTAAAGGTATAAAGGTTCTGAACCTGTGCATAAAGACGAGCCTGACTGATATTCTTTAAATTGATCAGTTTACTAAAATCATAACCTACTGTTATATTGGCAATACGTAGATAGTCTCCATTCTGAAGATAAATATCTGAGAAGTTCGTCCAGTTGTGATCGTCTGTTGTCAGACGGGGAATTGTATTGGATGTTCCTTCACCACACCAGCGACCAAGGAAGTATGTCGTATAATTACTTTGCGTACTATTACCCCAGTTACGGTAACCTCCATTAGCAACTTTGAATTTCGCAGCTCCACTCCATGTGGTAGAAAAATCAAAGTTCTTGTATGTAAAACCGACATTGAATCCAAATGAATATTTAGGTATACCATTTCCTAAATCAATCTTGTCTTTATCATTAATGACACCATCATGATTCTGGTCAACCACCTTGATATCTCCAGGAGCAGTATTAGCAAGAATACCGTTTCCGGCGGCTATCCAATCATTAATCTCCTTCTGATTCTGGAATAGACCTGCTGTCTGATACCCCCAGAAATATCCCATAGCATGACCATCAGAGCAACGATAGAATTCACTCTGATTATTAAACATAACATTTGTAGAACCATGAATAATACCGTCAGCCGTTGGAATAGAACCCACTTCATTCTTATTGTAAGCCATATTGGCACCAAGACTATACTTGAAATTTTTGCCAATCTTATCATTCCATGTAAGGTTGATCTCAATACCTTTATTAGTTACATCACCACCATTAATATATGGTGCATCTGCTCCGGCTGTTGCAATGACTGCAGGTTGAACGATCCAGTCCTTAGTTTTCTTATAATACCAGTCGAAATTGAATCCTAGACGACTGCTAAGGAAGTTGGCATCAAAACCAAAATCTGTCTGTTCAGATGTCTCCCATTTCAATTCATCATTACCTAAACGGTTAGAATAAGCGCCATTGCTATTGACTGTAGTACCTTTACCTGTACCAAAATTATAAGCGGAGCCCTTCAATGAAACTGTAGCAGCATAAAGGTATGCGCCTATATTATTGTTACCAACTTGTCCCCAACTGCCACGAAGCTTAAGAAAATCTAGCCAGGAAGCAGTACTCTTCATAAATTTTTCATTGCTGATAACCCATCCTGCAGATACAGAGGGAAAGGTTCCATAACGGTGACCATCGGCAAAACGCGAACTTCCGTCCCGACGTATTGTTGCATTAAACATATATGTCTCATTATAGTTCCAGCCAATACGTCCAAAGTAAGATACCCGGTGATAATCTTCGCTTGGATATCCGTATACCGTACCACTACTGGTATTTTTTGCATTACTTAAATAAGCTGTACTCCACTGGTCGTAAACACTCAAAAGAGTATTGGTACCATTCATATTGTCACCCTGACTTCTCTCTGTCTCTATACCGATCATCGCATTAAAAGCATGTAATCCCATTTTCCAGTCATAAGTAGCTGTATTAGTCCATGTTAAAGACCATCCTTTGTACATCGACTGATAGGCTGTAGAACCGCTAGTCTGCATATCGTTCGTAGTAGATACATAGTCGGGAGAATAACTGCGATAACTGCTTGACGAATAATTATAACCCATCTGTGACTTAATTTTCAAATTCTTGACAGGTTGGATCTCTGCATATACATTTGCCACCCAGTTCTGTCCATCGTTGATGTTATTTCCACGATAGAGTGATGCCACTGGGTTTCCATCATATTGATACCAGTCGGAAGCGATGGAATAGCCATAACCGTTATTGAGATCTGCACGTCCGTCATTTTGAAGATAAAGTGACTGGAGTGGAGAAGAGGAGTAAGCACCGCGTAGCTTGTTATTATACATATTACCTGTACCGATTCCTTTATTCTTGGTATACGACATTGATATTATTTCACCTACTTTTAAAAAGTCGCCATATAATTTCTGTTCCATATTGGCACGAACGTTATAACGTTCATAATTGGAAACTGATGAACCACCTACTATTCCTTCCTGACTATAATATCCGAGAGAGACAGCGTAAGAGGAAGTTGCTGTACCGCCATTAATACCAACGGTGTAATTCTGTGTTTTGGCATTGTTCTTAAACATCTTGTCAATCCAGTTGGTATTGTTTATATTTCCATTGGAATCATAAATTGAAGAGTAATTACTCCAATTATAAGCAGCATCCCCTGAATTGAGAGCTTGCTCATCCATCAGGGTCATATACTGCTGAGCATTACACATATCTATTTTACGTGCAACCGATTCCCAGCCCATATATCCATCAAAAGTAACTTTTGAAGGACCATCATTACCGGTCTTCGTAGTAACAAGCAAGACTCCATTAGCAGCCTGCGCACCATAGATGGCTGCTGAAGCAGCATCTTTCAAGACGTCGATTCTCAGAATATCAGATGGATTGATATTCTTGATATCACCAGCAATACCATCTATAATATAAAGAGGTGAATTGTTGGTATTAGAACCTTGACCGCGAATAATGACTTTCATGTCAGAACCAGGCTGGCCACTCTCTGAGATAATGTTAACACCCGCTGTTTGTCCTTGCATTGCCTGCAAAGCATTGTTGGTATTCAGTTTTGCGAGTTCGTCACCTTTCAACTGAACAGTAGCGCCAGTGACTAATTTCTTTTTCTGCGTGCCATACCCAACAACGACAACTTCATTAAGAAACTTCGAGTTTTCGCTCAATACAACGTTAATAACGTTTTGCGCGCCTACTTTGATGCTTTTCGAGTCATAACCAACATAAGTGAACACAAGACTTTGTCCTGTTTCGACGTTGATGGAATACTTACCGTTGAAGTCAGTTACCGCACCCGATTTACCATCGGACACCTTAACCGTCACCCCGATTAAAGGTTCATTGTCTGTAGCCGACGTTACTGTACCTGTAACAGTCTTGGCTACCAACGAGCCTGCATCGAGAACGAACAGCACTAATAGCGTTAGCGCAACCTTGCAGAGTGTAGAACTCATACAATACTTAAGAAAGGTCTTTCTCATAGTTAATGTTAATAGTTAATATGCTTGAATAATCAAATTCGATAAGTCACAAATATTACTTGTAACTTTACGATTGCAAAATTACATCAAATAAAAATAATCTGGGTTATCAGATGTTTATCGTTGGGTGTCGGGAAGTTAACTGATATGATAAAATGTTATCAAACGGAGTATAAAATGTTAATCCTTAATATAAAACAAACGGGAAATACTAATATTTAGAGATTTTGCTACTGCTCTCACGTATCTTTAATATCATCGGAACAATCTCTTTATGAATGGTTTTATCACCATTTATATTATTAAGAAGCAGTTGACAGACACGCACTCCTGTCTCGTGAGCCTGATCCATTATAGCCGATAACTTAGGAGTGACGAATTCGGCATGTTTCTCATCCGTAAATCCAATAAGTGCCACGTCTTGAGGTATTCTCAGTCCACGGCTCTTGATGGCTTCCATGACAGCAAACGAGATAATATCATTAAACGCGAGTACTGCATCTGGAGGAACCGGAAGTGAAAGAAGCCTCAACATGGATTCATAAGCAGTATCAAAATCTATCTTATGACACTCAACAAGAGATCTGTCTATTTGAATTCTATTTTCATGGAGAGCCTCAATATAACCATGTTTACGACGTTTTACCATATCAAGATGATTAGGACCTCCAACAAAGGCAATTCGTTTACTACCAGTATCAATAAGATGTTGTACGGCTTTCTTTGCCGCAGCATCACCATTGGCTGTCACTGAAGAAAAAAGTTCGGGTAAACAGGTACGCGCGAAAAATACCAAAGGAATCTCAAGCTGTGCCAGTTCTTTAAAGTGCGAATAGTCCGTTGTGTCCTGTGCCAGGCATGCAATAATGCCTTCCACATGCATACTCAACAAGTTGTCGATATGGCGTTCCTCGTCAAAATGATTTTCGTGACTATTAGCACTGATGACAGAATAACCCGCCTTTGATGCAAAGTCCTCTATCCCGTCAAGAACGCTGGAATAATAATGTGTAACCAGATTAGGAACAACAACACCAATGATCCTCGGAGCATCCTTACGAAGGCTCTGGGCAAAAGGATTGGGTCTGTAGTTCTTCGCTTTAGCAAGCTTACTGACACGTTCACGGGTTTCAAGACTCACCTCATTGCTGTTTCTTAAAGCACGTGATACAGTTGCTATGCTAACTCCAAGTTCCTCAGCTAAATCCTTCAATGAAGTATGGCGTTGTCTGCTGATCATAGTTGACCGTAAAAGTTATTCGGCAAAGATATAAAAAAAATACGTAAGCGCAAACGTTTACGTGAAATATTGACATATTTTTAAACAATTATTATCAAACAGCTTTATCTTTGCAATCGAAATGAGTAATGAATAGTTGATAATAAAAGTTAGTTAGAAAGAAAATTAAGCGTACCGTGAGGCACGCTTAATTTTATCTTAGCCACTTCAATGATATTAAAATACCAGAAGCCCTATTTTTAACTCTATCACTAATAGTCCAACACCATTGAAGCCCTGGGTTCTAATATCAGATTACCCTTTAATGAGATATTCTTTCCTGTAGTAACATCGACAGCAGATGCTGCATCATTGATGACCTCTGCATATCTGTTCATATCTAAAGAGACCTTTTTTGACGTACCATTCAGAATGGTAAGTACTGTCTTTCCATCTTTCTGACGTGCAAAAACATAGACACCGTCATGAGGTAAGAATTGTATCATAGTTCCTTTGCTTATGACCTCATTGGACTGACGCCAATGGAGAAGACGGCTGAGCCAGTCGAACATCTCATTTTCCTCAACTGTGCGTCCCTCTTTGGTGAAGGTATTGCGACTGTCTCCGGGGAATCCACCAAGAAAGTCCTTACGTACATCCCCGTCAGTCACCTTTTTTGTGCCATTCATAAGAACTTCTGTTCCGTAATATAACTGTGGTATACGTTTCGTCGTCAACAATAAGGCAAGAGCCTGTTTCAACATCTTTACGTCTTTTCCTTTTCCTAAGAATCGGT
>DAIOSW010000001.1:0-42255 GCA_036752365.1 Prevotella sp. | reverse complement strand
ATTTTGAATGATGCAAACGACAAGCTTGGTATATCGAAATCAGATATAGACAGCGTATGGCTTGGATGCAATGGAGCAATTTATCTTACAAACAGGGTTTTCAGTCCGACAGCTTATGTGTCTGTATCCTTCCCTACCCTCATTAATGAATCAATGAGTGTTTTATATTGGGGAATAGAACAATTGGAATACAATGTTTATCTAAACTCTCTCAATTCTTATTACAGTTTCTTTGTTCCAACCAACAAAGCACTTCTTGAATACATCGACCCTTGTTCGTTTGGTAAGAGTACAACGCAACTTTTCCGTTTCCACTACAACGCTTCTGCTTTAAGTGAAACAGATAAAGTATGGGCTTCTATTTGGAATTACGATACTACGACAGGAATAGTAGGTGATTCTATTGGTAAAGCATCATATTCCCAGATAACCAACCGTCTAAGTGACATTCTTGATAATCATATTGTTATTGGAAACGTAGAAGATGGCAACACATATTATCGTACTAAAGGAGGTTCTGAACTGAAGGTAGAAAATGTGAATGAAGGTAAAAATGGAATGACTGTAGCTGGAAGTTACCAGAATAACGAAGAATTACCAATAAATGTAAATGATATCTATGATGAAAGTACTGACGGTAATGGTAAAACATATATCCTTAGTAGCAAGCCTATCATGAGTTCACGAAAGACCGTGAGGGATATTTTATCGGAGCATGACGAATTCAGCGAGTTTCTAAAACTTATGGACGGTAGTGGTCTATTTGAAACTATCCACAATAACGCATACGCATGTGGAGGAACCAATATCAGTCTGTTCAACACTTATCATTACACCGTATATGTTCCAACCAACGAAAGCATTCTTGCTTTAGAAAAAGATGGGACATTACCCACATGGGAGAAAGTAGAACAAGAAGAGGCTAACGAAGACTTTACGGCAAAAACTGCCGACTCCACGAAAATTGTGAATTTCCTAAAATATCATATTCAGGATAATGCACTCTTCATTGGCGCAGGAAGTGAGACTGGTGAATATGAGACATCCACCGTTAATCCGTCAACTGAGAGATTCTATAAATTAGCAGTAAGTGTTAATAATTCAGGTCTTAAGATTACAGACTTAGCAGGTAATACGAGAAATGTTATAACCACGACCCCTAATCTGTACAATCTGATGGCGAAAGAATATCAGTACAATTCAAAGGATGCAACTCAAGCAACAAATATAGAAACAAGTTCTTCGGCTGTGATCCATCTGATTGACGGTCCTTTATTTTACAAGTAAAAACTTAATCATAATATGAAACGAAAAACCTTTTTATGTTTTATAGCAACGTTACTTATTGCTACAGGAACAGCTCTCGGACAAAAAGCTGGTCAAATTATCAGAGGTTCTGTATACGATCAAGAAGGCCCGATGATGATGGTAAATGTAATAGAAATAGATGCCGCGAACCGTATTGTGGCAGCTTGTGTAACGGACTTCAACGGAAACTTCTCTTTTAAACTGGTCAATCCTAAAGATAGGATAAAAGTATCATTCGTAGGATATAAAGCTCAGATTCTGCCTATCAACAATACGGTATTTAAAATACGAATGACGGATGCCACACAGATAAAAGAGATTGTAGTAAAGTCGAAAAGAAGGACAGAAGGTTCGGGACTCAGCGTCCCCGTGACCGAGATTTCGACCGCCCGTCAAACAATTGACGCAAAAGAGTTTGATGGTCTGCCTGTGACAACCATAGATGAAGCATTGCAAGGACGTATTGCCGGATTAGATATTATTGCAAACAGCGGTAACCTTGGCTCTGGAACATCAATGAGATTGCGTGGTGTATCAAGTATCAACGGTTCATCGGAACCTCTTATCGTGGTTGATGGAAATGTATGGGAGACAGATGCCAGCTCCAATTTTGACTATAACAGTGCAAATGATGAAAAATTTGCAGAATTATTAAACATTAATCCTGAAGATATTGCAAGTATCTCAGTTTTAAAGGATGCTGCTGCTACAGCCATTTGGGGGTCACAGGGTTCAAACGGTGTAATTGAAATAAAAACAAAACGTGGAGCAACTGGAAAAACAAAAGTAAGTTACTCCTATCGAGTTACAGGTACATACCAGCCTAACGGAATGAAGATGCTCAATGGAGATCAGTACACCATGTTGATGAAAGAAGAATATTTCAATCCTAAACTGAGCGATGACGCCTCAAACATCGTAGAATTGAATTACGACCCTACAAATTCGGAATATGAGATGTACAACAATAATACAGATTGGGTAAAAGCTGTCAAACAGACAGGTTGGCAACAAAAGCACAATGTAGCTATATCCGGCGGCGGAGAGAAAGCAAACTTTCGCATCTCCGCAGGTTACGATCATGAGACGGGTTCTATTATCAAGCAGGTACTTGACAGATTCACAACCCGCGTAGCTCTCGACTACTTCGTTAGTGATCGTATTAAGATCGTGACAAATATTGCCATGACTTATACGAATAACAAGAAGAATTATTCTGATTTACTGTCAACAGCATATATTCGGATGCCAAACCTTTCTATATATGAGCAAGATGCTTACGGTAATAACACGAAAGATTATTACAACATGCTCTCAACTAGTTCTAGCGAGCTGTCTGACCAAAGAAGTTCTGTCAATCCGGTCGCTTTAGCCAATCTTGCAAAAAACGGCGAATCAAGTTTCAACATCCAGCCTGAATTTCAGCTAAGATATAACTTATTAGGTCTTAGTGAAGAGGAGACAAAATTAACGTACGAAGGGAAAATTGTATTTAATATATTCAATGATTATAATGATACATTCTATCCAACAAGCCTTAATACATCAGGATGGTCCTCAACAAACGCAAATGCTGTCACTTCTTCATCATACAAAAGTCTTGGTGTAACAACGACACACACATTAACATTCATACCTAAGTTCAAAAACGAAGATCATTCTTTATCCATGATGCTTAGAGGACAGATGACAAGTGGAAATTCGACGACACAAGCAACTGGCGAATACGGTCTTCCTTCAGGAACGATTCAGAGTACTGGGGCAAACGGTATTATCAGCAGCAATTTTTCCACATCTGCAGGACAATGGCGAAGCATGTATTTCACATTCTCTACGCACTATGCCTATAAAGGAAGATATATGTTTGACTTCACTGTTCGTCGCGATGGTAGCACGAAGTTTGGTCCCAGTGAACGGTGGGGTAATTTCCCTGCATTGTCAGGACGTTGGAACATCAGCGATGAACCTTTCATGAAGAAACATCTGCCTTGGTTATCCATGCTGTCTATCCGTCCGGGATGGGGTATATCCGGAACACAACCCGGAGCTGAATACCTATATTTTAGCAAGTATGCCAATGGCAGTTCTTATACAGGAGAAGGGTCTGTATATCAAAGTAATATACAGCTAAAGAAATTAAAATGGGAAGAAAAAGAGTCATTCAACCTCGGTTTCGACTTTGGTTTTTTTGATGATCTTATTAACGGAAACGTCGATATCTATACAGGAACTGTACGCGACCTGCTGATGACAAACCGTGCAATCCCGACTTCTTCTGGATTCTCTGCTCTTTCATACCAAAACGTGGGTAAAATGAAAAATACCGGATGGGAATTCAATATTAATGGTAACAGGATCATAAAAGCTGGTAAATTCTCTGCAGATTTCAATGTCTCATTTGCTAACAACCGGAATGAACTGACAGAAATGGACCCAACTTGTTTAGCTAGTCTCAACAATGAGTTCAACCGTTCGAATGGAAGTTATCTGACACGCGTTCAACTTAACCGTTCCTTTGGTAGTATATACGGTTTCAAATATAAAGGAGTATATCAATACTCTGAATATACAGCCAATGAAGTCAAAGGTGTCAGTGGTCCAAATGCACCGGTCGTAAGAGATGCTTCAGGAGCAGTGATTCTTGATGAGAAAGGTAACACCAAACCGATGTATTTCTGTTATGGAACTAGCTCCGCATATGAATTCAAAGGTGGTGATGCCATCTACGAAGATATTAATCACGATGGTAATATCAACGAGTTGGACATCGTATATCTAGGCAGTTCTCTACCAAAGATTACCGGTGGATGGGGATTTAAGCTGCAATGGGGACGACTAAGTCTGAATAACCAGTTTAACTTCCGCATCGGCAATAAGATCATTAACCAAGCACGTATGACCGCAGAAAACATGTATTCAAATAACAATCAAAGTCGTGCCGTAAACTGGAGATGGAGAGTGGAAGGCGACGAAACTCAGATACCAAGAGCTCTTTATAAGAGCGGTTATAATTGGCTCGGAAGCGACAGATTTGTAGAAGACGGCTCATTCCTTCGTCTTAATTATACACAGTTATCATACTCTGTAGACTCAAAAATTCTGAGCAAATATGGACTTTCACAGCTAAAGATAGATATGAGTGCCAATAATCTCTTCTGCTTGACAAAATATAGCGGCGCAGATCCTGAGGTTGGATACGGCAGCTACGGTATCGTCTATGACGGAGCAAAGACACCACGTTCACGCTCATTCACTGTCGGTGTCACTATTCAATTCTAACATTAATAATCTAAGGAAGATGAAAAAAATATCAATTATCATATTTGGGACTTTGACACTCACATCATGTTCTGACTTCTTGGACATTCTACCACTTAACGACGTAGTGCTAGAAAACTACTGGACTCAGAAATCCGATGTATCGAGTGTAGTCAATTCCTGTTATCAGTCACTTGAAAGTGCTGATTGTATACAGAGGATGGCTGTTTGGGGCGAGATGCGTTCCGATAATATTGTTGCCGGATCTGCCACTCCAAATGCAGAAACAGAAATATTGAAAGAGAATATACTGCCTAACAGTACATACTGTCAATGGACAGCGTTTTATCAGACGATTAACAGATGTAATACAGTATGTCATTATGCATCTGTTGTACAAAAGAAAGATCCTAATTATACAGAAAATGAGATGAAGGCCAACGTGGCTGAAGCTTCAGCTCTTCGCGACCTCTGTTATTTCTATCTCATTAGAGCCTTTCGGGATGTACCTTACTCGACAACTCCGTCAATCGACGATACTGAGAATTATAAGTTACCGGCATCAAAATTCAATGATGTGCTCGACTCAATTATCACAGACTTGGAATCCGTTAAAGATAATGCAGTAAAACGCTATTATACTGATGAATCCGAAATGAGTTACTATAACACTAGCCGTATTACGCGTTACACTATTTATGCGATGTTGGCTGATATGTACCTTTGGAAACAGGATTATGATAACTGCATCAAATACTGTGATCTAATCATTGATTACAAAAAGCAACAGTATCAAGAACAAAAAGCTAAAGCGGGTCAATCTTTTGATATTGATCTTTACAATGGCTATCCCCTGATCAATGAAATTGAAGACGGTGATACTAAATCAGGACATGCCTACAATGAAATCTTCGGACAGGGAAATTCGTTTGAAAGCATTTTCGAACTATATTTTGAGAACAATCAATCCGTAACCAATTCATTTGTGAGTTCATATTATGGAAGCTCCTCAAATACACTCGGCTATCTAAGTGCACCCGCTTTCTTATTTAAGGATGTATTTACTGGCGGTAATTTAATATTCAAGAATACAGATTGTCGTGTGTTAGAATCAATGCAATCATCATCTAGTAAATATCCAATTACAAAGTATGTACGTCAGAATGTATCATTCAATAACTCAAGTACGTCTTCAACAACACAGCCAACAGTTGCATCAAGCATTCGTTCTACATCCTACGCAAGCTGGATTATATATCGCCTTAGCGATATTATGCTGATGAAGGCCGAAGCTTTAGTTGAAAAAATGGGAAATGCTAACGCAGATAGTGCTGTTAACAGTTATAAGAATGCATTCTCACTTGTGCAGGCCGTTTACAAACGTGCCAATAATATTACCCTCAGTACACGTACAGACACACTAGTATTCAGCAACTATGGAGGTTCACGAACTGCTATGGAGAATCTGATACTTCTAGAACGCCAACGTGAACTGCTCTTTGAAGGAAAACGCTGGTTCGATCTTGTCAGACTAGCCCGCCGCGAGGGGTCTAACAGTCGTCTTGTAAGTTACGTGTTGAATAAATATGAGGATAACACAAACGCAATAAAAATAAAGCTTAGCGCCCCGGATATTCTCTATTTCCCATATAGTCAATCGGAGCTGAAAGTTAATCCAAAATTAACTCAGAACCCTGCTTACGACACAGGTGAAGACCAAGAAATAAATCAATAAAAGTAGAGTAACAATGAGACATATTATTAATATGAAAAATATATTGTTGATGATTGCGACGGTATTTGTCTTATCATTAACCGTAAGCTGTGAGGATGAAACGACATCCGCAAACTACTATACATTCACAGGTGAGACTGTTGCTGATTATCTTAATAATCGTAACAACACTTACAGTGACTTTATCGAAGTGCTTAAACGCGCCAACTATTACAGTCTACTATCCACATACGGTGAATTTACCTGTTTCGCTCCAACCAACTCTGCAATGAGCGAGTATATGAGTGCTAAAGGCTACAAAAGTGTGGATGAAATTCCAGCTGCTGATTGTGATACATTGGCAAGAACACATATTATAAAAGATGGGGCATACTTCACAACGGACTTGACAGACGGAGCATTACCTTCCATGAATATGGATGACAGGTATCTTGTTCTTTCAAGCGATTCTGATGTTAAAAATAATAATGCACTTACTTATTACATCAACAAGAAAGCAAAAATGATAAACTATGATGACTCAGTTACCAACGGAGTTGTACACACTATAAATAGAGTGTTAGAGTCTAGTAATCTCTTTTTGCCGGATCTTATCGAAGCCGATCAGAAAGCCACAATTTTCAGTCAGGCTCTTCAGATTACTCACATGAACGATTCTCTCACAAAATATATCGACAACACTTACAGCTGTACTGGAGACTCCATAACAAAGGGTATATATACTTTCTACGGAGGCTATTGGCAGTACGCACATTTTAGAGAGAAGAGGTATTTCAAATATACGGCATTTGTTGAGCCAGACTCTATTTTTAATATGAATGACATTCATAACATTAATGACTTGAAAGCTTATGCCAAGAAGGTTTACGATGCTGTATATCCTGAGGATGCTGGTCTGTATGATGAAGATTTCACCAACCGTAAGAATCCTCTCAACAGATTTATCGCCTATCACCTAATCAACCGCATGGGTAACTATAACGAGTGGCTTACTGCCAGTCAGATCAGAGCCAATTGTTGCGTCACAGACGTAGCTGACCCAGAGGATTTCTTTGAAACGATGTGCCCCGGAACAATTGTCAGATTCTGTATCAACGGTGATGGTCTTTTTATCAATCGTAAGGGTCTACAAAAGAAATTTTCAGTCAGAGGTGTAAGGGTATTCGCTCCGTCAGAAGTGACAGGTGTTGATCAAAGTGCTCTTAATGGTGTATATCACTATATAGATAATATTCTTACCTATAATACGACGACACGCGACGTGGTATTAAACACTAGAATAAGAGTGGACGCAACCACATTAAGTCCGGACTTTATGAATCAGAGTGCACGAGGAAACTTTGGTACAGACTATCTCGTCGGATTTAAAAACGGATGCATTCAGGACTGGAAATTCTCAAAAGAAACATTTATAGGTGTTCATGATCAGGAGCTATACTGGCACAGTTACGAAGGCGATGCTGTATGCGTAACGGGTATCTATGACCTCACGATCAAATTACCTCCTGTTCCGGCAGGCACATACGAGATACGTCTCGGTTACACTGTAGGTACAGAACGTGGTGTTGTTCAGGTTTATCTCAACAATCAGCCTTGCGGAATTCCTATCGACCTTCGTGTTTATGGTCCTGATCCAAAAATCGGATGGGTTGCCGATGTTGACGACGAGGTGACAAACAATGCCGTAGATAAAGCCATGCGAAACCGTGGTTATATGAAAGCGATGGATTCATACCGTTCATCTGGAGGAAATGTCTTTCGCGATAATACAGAAAACTTGCGTCGCATCCTTACTACCCAATATCTTACACCAGATAAGCCAAACTATCTAAGATTCCGCCAAGTTCTTGATAATTCCAATTGCTACCTGTCATTCGACTATATTGAATTATGCCCAAAGAGTGTGTATGCAAGCCCTGAAGGCGAGAACAAGCATTAATAATTTTAAAGAATAGATTATGAAATCAATAAATAAAATATTACCATTAGCAGCTTTACTGATAGCCTGCACATCATGCAGCGACTCGTGGGACGATCACTATGATACTGCTACTTCAGGTTCTGAGCAGACTTTATGGCATGAGATATCAGCCAACAGCAATCTAAGTGATTTCAGTTCGGTACTTAGCAATACTTATATATATCGTCATCATAAAAAAAGTACTGTAAGCTATGCTGACTTACTCAATTCCGGACAGGCGTTTACAGTATGGGCTCCTCAAAACGGCACATTTAACAAAGACTCACTTATTGCCTTATGTCAGACAGCAATAGGCGACTCTTGTGTTGAGAAGATGTTTGTCAAAAATCATATTGCCCGTTCCACCTTTTCGCTTGTCGGAGACAGCGACGACGTAACGTTGATGAATACAAAACATCTTACCTTTGGTTCTGGGAAAATAGGAGATGCCACAATATCGTCAGCTAACAATCGAGCAAAGAATGGTATTCTGCATATCATAAACAAAGACCTTTCATATCAATATAACATTTATGAGGCTTTGGCCAACATGGATCAGTTTAAGTCAATGGGAAATTTTCTAAGAGGATTTGAAAAAGACTCTCTAGACGAAGAAAAGTCCCTTTCCTCTGGACTTGTTGACGGAGTTCCTGTATACATAGACTCTGTTTTGATCGAGAAGAACGCTATGCTAGACGGTTTTGGATATATCAACTCTGAAGATAGTTCCTATTTGATGGTTGCACCATCAGCAACTGGATTTACTGAGGCATATGACAGTATTGCCAAATATTTCAACTATGCCTATATCAATAAAGCTGATTCATTGCAACGATATTGGACATATAGAGCTATTATGGATGATGAATTCTTCAACATGAATATACAAAAATCTCCGAAAGACTCTCTTGTCTCCACAAGATATAATATAAGAAAATGGAAAGATCATGTCTTTTACAAGCCGTTCGCAACTGGCGGTATTTTGAATCAATCGACAAATAAAATTGCATGTAGCAATGGTATCCTGTATCAGACAGACAAATGGCCATTTAAATACAAAGATACGTTCTTCAAGGAGATAACGATGGAAGCAGAAAAAGAATCAAACCTTGTAAGTAGCTCCCTATGTAATTACAACATACGTTATTTGTCTGCCGACAGTATATCCAACCATTCGTATATTGACATTGTAGCATCACCAGCTACATCCAACTGGACTGTGACGTACAACATTGATAACACATTAGCCGGTACTTATGACATTTGTGCAGTTATCTTGCCAAACAAAGTATATAACACCGTAAAACCAGATACACGTCCTAACAAATTCAAAGCGACGCTTAAGTATTATGATGTTAAAGGTAAACAACAGACATATAATTGCGGAAATGCAACTTTCACTAATAACATTAACAAAGTAGATACTATCGTGCTTGCAAAAGCATTCAAGTTCCCTACCTGCAATTACAAGCAAGACAAAACGACAGTCACGCTAACTCTCACATGTTCCATACTGGCACGAGAGTCATCCACATATCTGCGTGAAACATTTATAGACTGCATATACCTGAAACCTATTTCTGAACAAAAATGAAAAAGACAACTATTATATTGATGATGCTAGCGGCTTCACTGACGATAGCAGCTCAGAGAGATACAACAACGTTCATTGTCAAAGGCTCAGTTTTCGACGCTGCAACCGGTGATCCTATTCCCGGAGTTATTGTCGAAGCCTACGGAAACAATAAGTTCTCAGCTATGACCGATGAAACAGGTAAGTACGAAGTAAAAGTTCCTCATCGCACCAGCTCTGTTATGATGAGAGTTGATGGTTATAACATTCAGCAGTGTGCTGTAGGGAAAAGCCATAATGCGGTAAATGCTCGCATGTATACCACCAGTTTTTCATCTCAATATAACCGCACCACCTCCGCGTCAAAACAAAAGGAAACAAGCCAGTTTGACAACAGTTCTGTAGAGTCTATTGATCCATTTATATCAGAACGTCTTGGGGCTGACGTACGTTCCATCTCACGTGGTGCTAATGTTGGGTTAGGTAATATGATGCTTATCAATGGTATCAACTCTCTGCAAGCCAATGCTCAACCACTAATTGTGATAGATGGCGTGATCACAGACATGCAGTACAGTCGTTCTGTAATCCATGATGGTTATTATAATAACCTGTTGGCTAATATCAACGTTAACGATATAGAAAAAGTAACTGTATTAAAAAATGGTACAGCTATTTATGGGGCAAAGGGTGCTAACGGTGTTCTTCTCATCCAGACGAAACGAAACAAATCGATGGCAACAAAGATAGATGTAACTGTCAATGGTCGTTACGACTTAATGCCTAAACTTCCAGAGATGATGAATGCAGAAGACTACCGTCTCTACTCTACCCAGCTGCTGTCATCAACATCAGCAAGTGATATATCCGGACTGAAGTTTCTGAACAATGACCCTACATATTATTATTATAAACAGTATCATAATAATACAGACTGGACAAAAGAAGTTTACCACAACACTTTTTCACAAAATTATGGAATCAATGTACAAGGAGGTGATGACGTTGCGAACTATAATCTGTCTGTAGGTTATTCCTATGCTAACAGTACTCTTAAGGATAATGACTTCTCAAGATTTAATATGCGACTGAATACAGATATTGAACTCATCCGCAATCTTACATGTAGATTCGATGCATCTTACAGTGATGTCAATCGCGACCTGAGGGATGATGGTGTCTCTGATAACATTATGAATACTACAGTTACATCACCAGGACTCTTGGGCCTCATAAAAAGTCCGTTTCTTAATCCTTATGCTTTCGATGTCAAAGGCAATCAGAGCAGCTATCTTGAAAATGCTGATGATTATCTATCAGAGGTTTTCGGTTCCGATAATTCACTCGCTAATCCATCAAGTATTCTAACTTATGGTGAAGGTCAAAACCGTAACACATTCGGTAATCGCATCATCAATATTGCAATCACACCGAAATATAACTTTAATAAGCATCTCACGCTCTACGAACACTTTAGTTTTTCACTGACCAACACCAACGAAAACTATTATCTACCAATCAGTGGAGTACCGGCATTCAAAGTCAACGGTTTGAGTAGTACTACTTATGTATATAATGTCGCAGAATCACTTGCAGGACGTGAGAGTTCTATATCAAGTGATACCCGACTAGAATGGGGCAACCGCTATGGAGCTCATAAAATAAACCTCTTTGGAGGCGTAAGATACATTAGCGACAACTACAAGCTCAACATCCAAAAAGGTTATAACACGGGTAATGACAAGACTCCGAATATGAGTAGCAGCCTTGCTTATAAATCAACAAGCGGTGCAGACGACAAATGCCGCGATATAACATGGTACGCTAATGCCGACTATAACTATGCAGAAAAATATTATTGCACAGCAGGATTGTCAGCAGAGACCTCGTCACGTTTTGGTAGTGATGCAGATGGCCTTAACATGTTTGGAGTTGTCTGGGGTCTATTCCCTAGCATTCAGGGAGCATGGGTTCTATCAAACGAACCTTGGGCCAAGATCAAAGGTATCAATTACATGAAGCTGAATGTCGGATTTGATGTGAGTGGAAATGACGATATCGATTACACAGCCTCAAGAACATATTTCAAAGCAAATACGATGATCGGAAATTCTGTTGACGGACTGTCTATTGCAAATATAGGTAACACTTCTTTGAAATGGGAAACGACAAAACGATTTACTGCTGGTATTGAAACAAATGTTATCAACAACCGCGTAAACCTGCAATTTAACTATTTCAAGAGTTGGACAAGTAATCTACTTACACTCAAACAGCTCGCCTACACGAGCGGTTTATCGGAGAATTGGAGCAATAATGGTAAACTTGAGAACGAAGGTTTCGATGTTGCTGCCACCATAAAAGTGCTCAACCTTAAAAATTGGAAATGGCAGATTGGTGCTTCAGCCGGACATTATGTAAATAAGATTACAGCCCTTCCTGATAACGATAAGTCATTTACCACATCCATCTATGGAGCAACTGTTCTCTCACAAGTAGGTTCACCTGTTGGTCTTTTCTATGGATACAAGACCAATGGAGTATTCAGCACTACAGCAGAAGCAAAGACAGCTGGGCTTTATCAACTCTCCGAAAGTGGGGAGAAAGAATATTTTAAGGCCGGAGATATGAAATTCGTTGACTTGCATACAGACAACTGTATCAACGAAAACGACCGTACTGTAATCGGTAATCCAAATCCGGATATCTTCGGTAATATATCTTCCAATCTCACATTCAAGAACTGGACACTAAACGCTGTTTTCAACTATTCTCTAGGAAATGATGTATTTAACTATGAGAGAATGATACTTGAAGGAGGGTGCTATTTCTATAATCAGACCACAGCAATGAACAACCGATGGACATGTGAAGGCCAGATAACCGATATTCCGCGTGTCAGCTATCAAGATGAGATGGGTAACAGCCGTTTCAGCGACCGCTGGATAGAAGATGGGTCTTATATACGTCTGCGTTCACTAACTCTAAGTTATGCTTTACCTGTACACTCAACATACCTCCAGGGTATAACATTTTGGGGAAGCGCAGAAAATCTATTTACAATCACGAAATATTTAGGTACGGATCCCGATTGTTCTTTAGGAAATAGTGTACTTAGTCAAGGTATCGATCGTGGACTACTTGGTAATGGACGTTCATTCTCCTTAGGTATAAAGATTAACTTATAACGATACAAATATGAAAAAAACAATAATAAGTTTGGCTCTCACTGCTACAATTGGAATATCTCTTTCATCGTGCAGTGATATGATGGAAACTGACTCTAACCTTGTCATGTTTCAGAAAGATAACACACTCGACAGTCCTGTTGACTCTGTTTATTCTGTAATGGGAATCATCTATAAAATGCAAAAGATTGCCGATCGCACAGTTCTCATCGGTGAGATGCGTGGTGATCTTACCACTACTACGGCGAATGCAAGTACTGATCTTAAGACATTGGCAAATTTCAGTGCGACAACAGATAATAAATATAATAAAGTGAGCGACTATTATGCTGTAATCAATAACTGCAATTACTATCTCGCAACTGTTGATACATCACTCACTAAAAGAAACGTGAAGATATTCCAATCCGAATATGCTGCTGTCAAGGCCTTTCGTGCTTGGACCTATTTACAACTAGCACAAGCCTATGGTAGCGTCCCACTTGTTACGGATCCTGTTCTCACTGAAGCAAAAGCAGAAGAAGAACAGAATAAAACAAAATCAGGGATCACAGATATCTGTAATTATTTCATTGATGATCTAAAACCCTATATCAATGTCCCTCTCCCATCTTACGGAACTATCGGAAGCAAGAACTCACAAAAGTTCTTTATACCCGTGCGGGCACTTCTCGGTGATTTATGCTTGTGGGCAGGACGTTATCAAGAGGCAGCACAATTCTATCATGATTATCTAACCCTTACTGGTAAAGAAATAACAACAGGAACTTCTGGCATTTACTGGAACTCTACTGATTTCAAAAATATGATAAACGGCTACAGCAACCTATTTAATAGTAGCAGCTCTCAAGAATGCCAGAGTTACATACCTATGGAAACAAATGAATTCAATGGTATAACCAGTGATCTGAAAAATGTATATAATTCTACGCTCGACAATAACTATTTCTGCCAAGCAGAACCGTCGACTGCTCTGAAAAAATTATCAGAATCACAAAGTTTCTGTTTAGTTTATGCCACAAACGCTAAACGTGATACACTTTACGCTCCTACAAAGAATGAACTCAACGAGTTACTAGTTGGAGACCTCCGCCTCTATGCTAACTGGAAGACAAATGTTATCAATCAGTCAGCTACATCAAAATATTCTGCCAACCGCCAAACAATTAGCAAAATAAACAGTGACGGAATAACAACCTACCGTACGAACGTAATATATCTACGTTTTGCTGAGGCTCTCAACCGTGCCGGTTATCCTCAAGCCGCATTTGCAATTCTGAAATGCGGACTTAATTCCGACAATCTGAGCAACTATGTTGACAGTATAGAAAGAACAAACGGAGCCTCATTTCTTTCTTTCAGCCAATACTCATTTACCGAACAGAATACTCAGGGAGTACACTCTCGCGGTAGCGGTGACAGTCGTGCTAATATTTACTATAATTTGCCAGAGCCATCAGATTCTTTGGCTACCTATCAAGATACAACCAATTATCAGATACCGCTTGTTGAGGATATGATTGCAAATGAAATGGCTCTGGAAACACAATTCGAAGGATACAGATTCTTTGATCTGATGAGAATTGCAATACGCCGTAATGATCCCATCTATCTGGCTAAACCCGTATCAGAACGTAGCGGAGTCCAAGACAAGACTTTATATGAACTATTATTAAACAAACAGAAATGGTACTTACCCCTAAATTAAAATATACCCTTGAATATACAATAATTCTCAGCAAAGTGCTGCCAGATAAAGCAGCAAAGTGGCTTTATAAAGAAAAGTCTCTCACTTAATTTAACCACTCAAATTACAAAAGAATGTTGATATCCATAGATGTCAACATTCTTTTAAATTAATCTATATCAACAGTTCTTTTATCAAATAAAAACAGTATCTTTGCATACGTTTAAATTAACCTTATAAAAAGATGAAACTATTACAAATATTCATTTCAACAGCTTTATGCATATCTACTGCCATCAGTGCTGAAGCTTATGACATCAACGTGAATGTCACTTCCAAGCAGTATCAGCATATCACAGGTTTCGGTGCTGCCGCCATGGGCGACCTGATGTGTCCGATCCAAGATTCCACAATCATCGCTAAATTATATGGAGCGAGCTCTCCTGTCGGTCTAAATATCATGCGTATAGAAATATCTCCCAATCTTGTTGGAGATGTTGTCACACCTTGGGACACACCTTATGACTGGCATGGTTATATCAATGCAGTAAAATGTGCAAAACGGCGTGGAGCAATCATATTCGGAACCCCCTGGTCACCCCCTGCTGCCTATAAAACAAATAATTCCGCTTCAGGTCAAGATGATGCAGGAGTTGGAGGGAAATTAAGGACAGACAAATACAAATACTTCTTCCCTTGGCTCAATAGCTTTTGTTCATATATGAAAAGCAATGGAGCCGCTGTGGATATTGTAGCCATACAGAATGAGCCGGACTGGAAAGTAAGTTATTCCGGATGTTTATATACTCCATCAGAGATGCATACCCTCGTCAGAGATTATGGAGACAAACTTACCGGAGCAAAGTTAATGGGTGGTGAGAGTTTCTGGTATAACCCGGCATACACCGATTCGTTGCTTAACGACAGTAACACCTGCAAATACATCAGCTATATCGGTGGTCATTTTTATGGCAGTGGTGTCAAATCAGCTCCTTTAGCAGCTGCAACAGCAATGACTCACGGCGTTGAAGCTTGGGAAACAGAACATTTTGTAGATCCACGCAACGACGATAGTATGGGTGATAAGAAAGTTTTTGATTCACCGATATGGAGTGAGCAGATCATGTTTGCCCAAGAGGTAAATGAGGCGATGACAGGGAATCTAAGTGCTTATGTCTACTGGTATATGCGTGCCAATCATGCATTTATCGGTGATGGAAAGGCTGTAGCAAGCGGTTCTGGGAATGAGGATATGAAAATCACAAAGAGAGGTTATGTGATGTCCCACTTCACCAAGAATGTTACAGGCTCTACCCGACTAGGAGCCACCATCACGGCCAGTTCTGTGATGGAGACATCCGCATACATCAAAGGAGACTCTCTAATCATCATGGTAATCAACTCAAATAGTACTAACACCACACTGAATGTAGCGTTTAATCTCCCCTACGTAGTAAAAAGTTGTACACGCACCATGACCACAGAATCACTCACGTGTGACAAGCAGAATCTGGAGATATCAGAACCAACCAGAACTCCCAAATTCCCTCTTGCACCAAGCAGTATCAATACTTACGTTTTCGCAATAGATTGGAATGCCACAGGAATCAGTCGTTCTAGCGTCATTGCAGATCCCGTCTATACAGATGTATACACCATCGAAGGAGTAAAAGTCCGTAGTAAGGTATCACCGGATAAAGCAACAGAGGGTCTTCGTAAAGGAATCTATATTATTAATGGGAAAAAGGTCATTATCTAATTTTGACAACTCCACATTGCAAAAAACGCTGACATTTATGAATGCCAGCGTTTTTTTTGAAATTAATTATTATTAATCAATATCAACAGTTATTTTATCAAATAAAAGCACTACCTTTGCATAAGTTTTATCATCTAACTGAGGAAAAGATTATATTTATGAGTTTAAACATTTCGAAAGGCGACAAAAAAAGAGTAGTAATTGTAGGAGGTGGTTTTGGAGGATTAAAGTTGGCTAACAAGTTAAGAAACACCGGGATACAGGTTATCTTAATTGATAAAAACAACTATCATCAATTTCCACCATTGATTTACCAGGTGGCATCGGCAGGTATGGAGCCGAGTTCCATCTCATTCCCTTTCCGTAAGATTTTCCAGAACACACCCGATTTTTACTTCCGTATGGCTGAGGTACGCGCAGTGTTCCCTGATAAAAAGATCATTCAGACATCTATCGGAAAGGTGGACTACGACTATCTGGTATTCGCAGCAGGTACTACGACCAACTTCTACGGTAACAAGCATATCGAAGAAGAGGCAATCCCAATGAAAAACGTGTCAGAAGCGATGGGACTTCAGAATGCGATACTCTCAAACCTTGAACGCTCCATTACTTGTGCTACAGAACTGGAACGTCAGGAACTTCTCAATGTTGTTGTTGTCGGCGGTGGCGCTACAGGTGTAGAGGTTGCCGGTGTTCTTTCTGAGATGAAAAGAACAGTGCTTCCTCATGACTATCCAGACTTAGACAGAACACTTATGAATGTATACCTCATTGAGGCTGGCAACCGTCTACTATCGGGTATGTCGAAAGAGTCATCAGCAAAAGCTGAAGAATTCTTACGCCGCATGGGAGTGAATATTCTGCTCAACAAGAAAGTTGTTGATTACAAAGACCACAAGGTTGTACTAGAGGACGGAAGTGCTATTGCTACTCGCACATTTATCTGGGTGAGTGGTGTTGCCGGAAATACGATAGGCAATCTTGATCGTCAATATATCGGCCGTGGCAACCGCATCAAGGTTAATGAGTTCAATCAAGTTGTAGGTCTTGACGGAATCTTCTCCATAGGTGATCAATGTATTATGAGTGGTGACAAAGATTACCCTTATGGTCATCCTCAGTTGGCACAAGTTGCGATACAGCAAGGTAAACAGTTAGCAAAGAATATCATTCGTCTGGAAAAAGGAAAGAAGCTAAAACCTTTTAAGTACAAGAACCTGGGTTCGATGGCTACCATAGGACGCAATAAGGCCGTTGCCGAGTTTAGCAAGATCAAGATGCAGGGATTCATTGCATGGGTTATGTGGTTGGTCGTACATCTCCGTTCCATCTTGGGCGTACGTAATAAAGTGATCGTTTTACTCAACTGGATCTGGAACTATTTCAACTACAACCAGTCTTTGCGTATGATATTCTACCCTCTGAAAGCAAAGGAGGTCATTGAACGCGAAGCACGCGAAGCCGTTACCCACTGGGGAGAGGATCTATTGCAGGAGGAAGAGGAAGAGAAAGAAGACCATAAGTCATAATTAAAATCCCGTAACTATATTGCCATCCGGCAAAATATCAATAGAGGAGGATGAATTCATTTCTGAGTTCATCCTCCTATTTTATTGTACAAATGCAGTAATCAAATTTGACATTTGATTTTATACTAACTGTTGATATTCCTGTATTTATACCTAATGCCCAAAAGGTCTGTTGAAAAAATGCCAACAGACCTTTTTGACGTAATAAAAACTTATGGTTATTTCACGGTTACACTCAGAGGATATTTAATACTTTCCATGAAACCGGTGATACGTTCAGTCCATTCCGCAAAGGTACGACAATCATATTTGCTCCAGGCACTACCAAAGTAATAGGTATAACTGTCACCATTCTTATAGGTGGTTATACCTAAAGCATGACCAGAATTTCCACGAGTTGGATTGGCATACATCATCTTCGTTGTCTGGTTTACACCATTGGGGAAAAGAGTTGCCACATATATCTGAAAGTTCTGTCCTTTAGGGTTATCTGTTGGATCAGCATAAGCGACATAGTTATCTGCCAACTTTACACTTGCAGTATCTTCGGTGTGTATGACAACACCTGCACCTAATTGGCAAGGCGATGTCAGTCCACTATAGCTGACCGTCATCTTATTGAAGTTTGAGCCTTTGTCAAGACTCAAGATACGTGTCTCCACAACTCCGGTATCACCCTTAATGGTGGCCGGATTATAAACGAGTTTAACTGTAAAGCGGAGAGGTCCATTGTCAAGAATCTGATAATTCTTATAACAATATGGGAATAGAATCTTGTCACCATCCATCAATGCAGGAGTACCACAGCCAAGCGTTGGTCCCACTTTATAGCAGTCTAATCCATGACCGTGGTCAAAATGATAACTGATATTGTCTTCCAGTTCCTGTGCTTCCTCTTTCTTTCCAGCCTTGCGCAACTCTGCTATCGGCTTTTTATATGTATCTTCATTATAATAACGTTGCTCAACAACGAGGTCTGGCGTATTCTTAACCCACACATCATTTCCATAAGCATCCTCACCAGACTTCTGGAGAGCCGGACCGTAACAACGGTATGCACAACGATCGTTCTCCCATGCTATATCATCAACACGCTCAGGATACATTCGCCCATAAACAGCATTGGCAGGAACAGCAGGCAAACCTTTAGCAATCTTAAATGATGCCGCTCCTAATGGATTAACCCACGCCTCGATGAGGACTTTACCATCATAAGTAAGCTGGTAAGGGACTTCACGTCCCAGAGCATTAGTGACAACAAACTGGCGTCCGCCGCTGATGCCCAACTTAGAGTAGACTGTTTTTGAATCTAATTCTATAACCTGCTGACGCTGAACATTTGTATTATTCGTCACAGTCACATCAAACGACTTGCTGTCTGTTGTATTTACGCTCTTATCATCAAAACGCACTTTCTCACATGCGGCCAAAAGAAAGGCTCCTACGCCGAAATTGGATGTTGCCTTAGCATCGAGTTGTTGCCCGGGAATTGCCTTTTCGCCTATCGGTTGTACAAATCCGATACTGCCATCAGCCTGGAGAGCCTTGGTCGAGAGATATTTCCAAGCTTTATCTGTAACCGGTTGGTATGTAACCTTATCCAACAAGCCATTATTCATACCCCATAACAGGCCATAAGTAAAAAAGGCTGTTCCACTCGTTTCTGGCCCATCTGCTTGTTTTCTGTCAAGCATACTGCGTGTCCAATAACCCTGAGGTTGTTGACACTTGGCTACAGCGGCAGCCAACTGAGAGAAACGCTCAACAAAAAAATCACGATGTTTGTAATCCTTTGGCATATCCTGTAACACCTTGGCAAGACCGGCAAGAACCCATCCATCTCCACGAGCCCAAAAATCTTTCTTTCCGTTATCTGTTTTGTGAGCAGGATAGATATACTTACCATCGCGATAGTATAGATGTTCATCCTTATCAAACATAAGATTATCCGCAAACATGAAGTTGTCATATAGCTTGTCAAGGTATTTAACGTCACCGGTGGCCTTATACATCTTAGTCATTACAGGCATTACCATGTAAAGAGCATCTGCCCACCACCAGAATCCGTTATCCTCCATCGCGCACTCTTTGTCCATCACTTCTTTGGCACGCTTTATCTTATACTCATCAGGATTCATTTGGTACATGTCCAGATAGGTCTGAAAACAAATCTGCCAATCTCCAAAAAGCACATATTGTGAACCTTCACCATAGGTCTTATACAACCATTTAGACTGATTAGGCTCCGTTGCACCCATCCAATGATTATAGCGGCACCATTTGTCACTATATTCGAGAAAGGCAGGATCACCAGTCAACTTATATGCTTCCATATTTCCGGTGAAATAAGCAGCATGATCCCAGAATGCACGAACATCTGGTGACGTCACCGACTGCCAATGTCTATTAACCTTCTCAATCATCTCAAGAGTAGACAGACTTTTAACTTCGGCTTTTTTTCTTGATTTAGCATTGAGTGTTACTGGTATGAGCATCACACACAACACCAGTAACGAAATAACTCTGAAATTCCTTTTCATTATACAATGATTTTAGTTAGTAATTCACTTCTGGTAGATTCTCACATAATCAACATCATACTTCATCGGAAGTGCATCCATATCAACCTCACCACCATTATCGCCACCAACAGCGAGGTTAAGAAGTATATATTGAGGAGTGTTAAAAGGATTCTGACTATCACCCAACTTTCCATTACGGGTATCTTTCAAGAAAACCTCGTTTAAAAGTTCATCATCAAGATACAGACGAATCGAATTTTTATTCCAATCCATCCGCCAGATATGAAACTTATCACTCCAATATTTGTCCTTCTGAAGGAAATGGTCATAAGGTTTAGCAACACTGTTCCAACGGGCTGCATAAGGGCGATCAGTGCCGCAAGCCACATTCGCAAGAATACATGGAACACCATCTTTATGATAGAACTCCATCATGTCTATTTCACCACATGATGGCCAAGCCCATTTACTCCCCAAAGTCCAGATGGCCGGCCAGGCCCCACGGGCATAGGGTATACGGGCACGTACCACAAAACGTCCATAGAGAAACTCCTTATGACCTGCGGTATTAATACTGGCAGAGGTACATTCTATCTTTCCACGGCCGCTCTCACGACGTGCTGTTATTGTCAACATCCCATCGGCAACACGGGCATTTTCTTTCTGATAATACTGCCATTCATGATTACGTTTATACCCATTTTCAAAGTTCCAAATGGTAGTATCAACAGCATCACCATTAAATTCCTCGCTCCACACGAGTTTATATCCATCATCCGACGTCTCTGAAAAAACTGACATCGGATACAGGAAAACCATCAACAGAATAAGTCGAATATCTATCTTCATTTCATCTCGTCAATAAAGAAATTGGTGATCTGGCGGAACAGATGATTACGGGTATTTCCACCACTTATTCCATGATTTCTATTGGTATAAAAGTTTTCCTTAAAATCTTTATCAGCCTGAACAAGAGCCTCTGTATATTCTGCTGTATTCTGAAAATGCACATTATCATCAGCAAAGCCATGACAGATAAGTAACGAGCCATTCAAGTCTGAAGCACGCGCTATAGGATTTACCTCATTGTAACCTGAAGGGTTTTCTTTCGGGGTACGCATATACCTTTCGGTATATACACTATCATAGAATCTCCAGCAAGTAGGAGGTGCAACTGCTACTCCGGCACGGAACACCTTACGTCCTTCGCTCATACTCATAAGGGTATTCCATCCGCCGTAACTCCATCCCCATATTCCAATTCTAGACTTGTCTACATAAGGAAGTGAACCTACATATAAAGCAGTTTCAACCTGATCCTTTGCTTCCTTTTCACCGAGACGTAAGTAGGTGCACTTCTCGAAATCTGCGCCACGGCCACCTGTACCGCGACCATCTACGCAAACGACAACAAATCCTTTCTGTGCAAGATATTCCTCATAAATACCACCCTGCCCCATCGCACCGATACTCCATTTGTCGAGCACCTGTTGAGCACCGGGACCACCATATTGATACATGATAACAGGGTACCTCTTTGAAGCATCGAAATTAACCGGTTTTATCATCCATCCATTTAACACAACTCCTTCAGAGGTCGTGAAATGGAATTTCTCTTTCATACTAATATCGTATGCAGAAAGCTTTTTGCTCAGTTCCTTATTGTCAATGATCGTTTTAAGGACCTTACCTGAGTTAGATCTAACGGTAACAACCGGAGGTGTATTCATATCAGACCATGTATTGACAAAATACTTATAGTTAGTACTGAATATTGGAGTATTGAAGCCGGCCTTATCTGTGAGGCGCACCACCTTACCGCTCTTCTCTGACACATAAACCTGCTGATCGTCTGCACCAAGGGGATTAGCGGCATAATAGATAGAACCCGTAGCTTCATCGTAACCGTAAACATCAGTAACAACAGCCTTATCGGGACAAACTTTACGAACCAGATTGCCTCCAAGAGTATATAAGTAAAGGTGATTATATCCATCACGCTCACTTGGCAACAGAATATGACCCGACGTTATCTTTACAGATTCCATGGATTCTTCTTTAATATACTTATTAATTTCATCGCGAATAATAAGCTGACAAACAGTAGAACGTGGGTTAGCCATATAGATGTCAAGACGATCCTGATGCCTGTTCAATGTAAATAGGGCAACCTTAGAAGCATCACTCGTCATTTTGATGCGTGGGATGTAACCATCCGGATCAAGTGGCAGCTGAATCTTACGAGTCTGATGTGCCTTGATATCAAACGAGTAAACTGAAACTTTTGAATTATCATATCCAGGCAACGGATATTTATAGGTATAGGCTCCGGGATAATCCGAATATTCTGTCATTTCCGGATTTGAGCCCTTGTACCAAGGGAAAGAAAACATCTTAACTGCCGATTCATCATAACGAATCCAACAGAGCATCGTTCCGTCTGCATTAAAAACCATGCTACGATCGTTAGTAAATTCTTCCTCATTTACCCAATCAGGAATTCCATTGATAACTTCATTGAACTTCCCGTCTTTTGTGACTTGACTCTCTGAATTATTAAAAAGTAACTTAACAAGGAATATATTATTGTCACGAACAAAAGCTATCTGATTGCCATCGGGTGAGAAAAGTGGAGTCTGCTGTGGACCACCCTCAGACAATGGTTCCAATTTGTTATTCTCAACACTATAAATATAATAGGTAGCAGTAAACGAATGGCGATAAATATGATGAGTATTTGTCTGTATGAGAATTCTACTACCATCCGGACTGATAATATAACCATCAAATGAAGTCAGATTTGCACCACGTGCTTTTTTGATATCAAACAATACTGCGGTCTGTTGATCTGTGCTAAAAGACATCTTCAAGATTTTAGAACCATCTGTACTTATCCGTGTATAACTTTCACCATCCGTCAATGGTGTCACTTCCTTAAGATTCTCCGGATAAAATGTACCAGAAGTAAGGTCTTTCAAATCAAAATAACGTGCAGCAAAGAGTTGGGTAACACTAACCAACGCAGCAAAGCACAACAAAGATATTTTTTTCATCTGTTTTTATTTTTGTATTAACTTGATGCAAAGATACTGCAAAATAATTTTTTTTCTTACCTTTGTAGTCTAAAATTGATTAAATCCCGTGACAAAAACGTATTTATACACTGATTTCGGTTCGTGGCTGAAAGAACAATTCCCTTTTAAAGTACAAAAAATTTCTATTAATGCAGGATTCTCATGCCCAAACAGAGACGGTATAATTGGTGTAGGTGGATGCACATATTGTAACAATCAGACCTTTAGTCCGGATTATTGCAATAAAGATCATTCTATTACAAGTCAACTTGAAGAAGGAAAGGCTTTCTTCAGTCGTAAGTATCCGGAAATGAAGTATTTGGCATACTTTCAGGCATATACCAACACATACGGGAACATAGAAAAGCTTAAATCCATATATGAAGAAGCCCTCAAGGTGGAGGACGTCGTAGGGATTGTGGTAGGCACCCGGCCCGACTGCATGTCCGATGAGTTACTTGACTACTTTGATGAACTCAACAAACGAACCTTTCTTATTATTGAGTATGGCATTGAAAGTGCTAATGACAAAACACTTTCACATATTAACAGAGGCCATGACTTCAAATGTAGCAGAAGTGCCATCGAACGGACCTCTGAACGTGGCATCCTGACAGGAGGACACATTATACTAGGCCTGCCGGGAGAAGATGCAGAAGAAAGTATCAGACAAGCTCCTCTGATCTCTGAATTGAAATTGAATATACTCAAGATTCATCAACTCCAGATCATCAGAGGAACAAAGATGGCAGAGGAATTTACCCAAAATCCTTTTCATCTATATACTGCAGACGAATACATCTCTTTAATCTCAAGATATATCCAATACTTACGAAAGGATCTGGTATTGGAACGTTTTGTGTCACAATCACCCAAAAATTTACTTATTGCACCAGATTGGGGATTAAAAAATTATGAATTCACAGATAAACTAAAGAGCTATCTGATCAGAAGTGGAAGTACACAGGGAAGATTATTGAATAACAACTAGAAATATTTATCTATTTCTCCTTATTCAATTGGGCAGATAACAGTTTATCAATCTTATTGTCTTGCATCAATCTTTCATAAGAAAGACTGTTCGCATTCATGTAGTTATCCACCAACAGTACCGTTGGTAGCTTACTAAAGTTATTCTTTTTTAATATCTTATCAACAACCCATTGAATTTTTCCCATGTGCATATCCATCTCACTCTTTGACAAGGTATGGTCTGTCGGCATAGGATAAAGGCTCAAAAGATAAAAACCGATACAGTCGGGGACGATGAAATCACGCGTCATCATCCTTCGTTGTTCTTTATTATAGAATTTGATATATAACGGATATTCACTCCCGAGATATTTATCCAGGGAAATGCCTAACATATTATCACCGATAATGACACTCTGGTCGAAAGCTCCTATTTGTGCATATACCTTAGGGATAATGATAGCTGGGAAATGTTTCTTGAGATGATGGAACCCATAATCTAATTGCTTATCAATATCATCCATGTTCGAGCACTGTTTCTGAACATCAACAATTACCTGCTGTAATGTGGAGTCCTGATAATAACCTAATAATTTATTATTAATTTCAGGGTCGTTAACGGCACCTAATTTCAATACATTTTCTATAAGAGTACGTGTTTGGCCAGGATAAACGGTGCTCATACGTTGTAATGCAGAAAAGTCACCTGTTGTCAGATACGAACTTTCTATCTGATCATAACGCATAATAATCTTATGTGCACACTCCTTAGAAGTGTTATCATCAGGTGTAAGTCGCCATTGACAAGCGACACATAACAACATAATTGTAAATAATATAAAATAAACCTTTCGCACCAATTATTGAATTCTGTTAAAATTAAGCGCAAATATACTAAAAAATATTTCATAATCCAAATTTTAAGCTAAAAATATTAAAATAAATAGCAAAAAAGTCTTTTACTGTATTAAAACAATGAAAAATCACAAAAAAACTAGATGATTTTAACTACCTTTGCCAGAACATCTTATATTTAAGATATTAAATACATATTACTAAAACTATAAAAAATAATACATAACAGAATGAAAAAGATCATATTATCAATATTGTTATTATCTGTTGCCACTCTTTATGGCATGGCCCAGAACAGTTTTAATATCACAGTTAATAACAGTTTGAAGGTATTCAGGTCCGATGTTCCTGTGGTAATTAATCTTAAACAGTATGGAAATGTAAAATCGGCTATCGTTACTTGTAACGGAAATGAGATTGCATATCAGCTGGATGATCTTGATAGCGACGGAACATACGATGAGCTCTGCTTCGTTACAGACATCGACAAAAATGGACAAAAGATTTTTAATATCCAATTATTGAAGACCGGAACACCGAGAAACTTCGCATCGCGTGTCTATGCAGAGATGTTATTAAAACATCCCAAAAATAAAACTCAAAATAAACAAAACACATATATATCAAGCTTGACCATTGACGGAACGGCCAATCCTTATGAGTGTCTTCAACACCACGGTCCGGCATTCGAAAGCGAATTAAATGCTTATCGTATATATTTTGACGAGAGGCAGACTGTTGACATCTATGGAAAATATCGCAAAGGACTGGAACTTCACGATACTCAGTTCTATCCAGACAAGACACAGAAAAGCAGCGGTTACGGAGACGATGTCTTATGGGTTGGATCCACAATGGGCGTTGGAACATTAAGAGGTTGGGATGGAAGTAAACCATTAACCCTAAGTGAATTAAGTCATCGGACAGAGAGAATCATCGCCAAAGGCCCGATACGTACGATTGTGGAAGTGATTGATGAAGATTGGTACACCGGTAACGCAGGAAAAGAACCAGTTAATATGACCACCCGCTACACCTTGTATGCGGGACATAGAGACTGTAACGTAGACATTATCTTTAATAAAGATGTAAGTGACTACGAATTTGCCACAGGAATTATCAACGTGAAGAATTCTCAGGAGTTTACGGATAACAAGGGATTAAGAGGATGTTGGGGAACAGACTGGCCCGTATCAGAAAAAGACTCTGCCGGATATAAACGTGAAACTGTGGGATTAGGTATATGCATTCCTTCTGAAAATATAAAGAAGGAGCTCACCAAAGACAATGACAATTATCCTTTCATTATCATGAGTACAGGCAAAACGTTACACTATAATATTGTATTCTGCTCAGACAACGAATCTTTCGGATACCACTCCGGTAAAGAATGGTTCAGGTATCTTAAGAACTGGAAAGACGAGTTAAGTAATCCTTTGATTATTAAATAGGTAAAGAAGAGAAAACTTTGTGCCCCTTCAGATAATAGTGAGCAAGGATACTGAATTTTGTACGCTCCGGAATATGATGTAATTTCACATTACACTGTATTTTGGAGCGTGACTCTTTAAATAAAGGAACAAGACGATGAAATTCTCTCCGAGCTCTGTATATTGCCATAAAATCTCCAAAATTTCCTCGCAATAAAGTCCAATAAGCTGCCACATAATCAAGAATCCAGCGCATACGAAGGACATGATGCAACTCACTGTCATCAACATTTTTGTAAATCATCAATAGATTATTTCTAAAATTGAGAAAGGTCTTTTGTGAGTTACTCTTTGGCAAGGTACCTCCTCCGACATGGAATACACTGCTTTCCGGAACACAATATATCTCTCGGCCCATGCTCCTTAATCTCCAACACATGTCAATCTCCTCATTATGAGCAAAGAAACGGCCATCTAATCCACCCACAGCTTTGTAATCAATAGAACGTATCATCATCGCAGCCCCTGTGGCCCACAAAATCGACTGATTATAATCATATTGTGCATTGTCTTCCTCGACCGTATCAAATATTCTGCCTCTACAAAAGGGATAGCCATAGTTATCAAGGAAACCACCACAAGCACCTGCGTATTCGAAATAGTCATTATCTGACTCCGACAAGAGCTTAGGCTGACAGGCGGCGACGTCCTGATGATAGTCCATAAACTCAATGAGTGGCGTCAACCAGTGATGGGTAACACGAACGTCTGAATTTAATAAGAAATAATACTCCGCCTCGATCTGTTCAAAGGCTTTATTATAACCATCCGCAAATCCCCAATTTTTATCAAGAATAATCAATTTGCAATCAGGAAACTCCTTTCTTATTATCTCGACTGAATCATCCGTAGACGCGTTATCAGCTACATATACTACAGCTTCTTCACGTGAATAGTCTAGTACTGAAGGTAGATAGGTACGAAGCATATCTGCACCGTTCCAGTTTAAAATAACAATCGCAACTTTATCCATCAAATTCAGCTTTTAGAGATGTACGATCATGGTTGAAATCACCAAGCACGACCTTTACCAGTTTATTGTCATAATCCTCTGAAGTTTGTCTAGGGGACAACTCAACTCTTATATAATTATCCGTGAATCCATGCATCGGCATTCCCTGACGTGACTTCTCACATAAAACAACAGCCGTTTTCCCGATATGGGCCGCATAAAAGGCTTCAGTCTTCTCATCAGACAAAGTCAGTAAGCGCTTACTACGCATTTTCTTTGTTTTGTCATCTACGACATAAGGGATTTTTAGAGCAGCTGTGCCTGGACGTTCGGAATAAGGAAAGACATGCAACTGAGTAATATCCAGACTCTCAATAAAGTGAAACGATTCTTCAAACAGTTCATCTGTCTCACCACGAGTACCGACAATCACATCAACCCCGATAAAACAATCAGGAATCAACTTCTTAATAAGATGTATCTTATGAGCAAAAAGTGACGTATCGTAACGACGGTGCATTAATCCCAAGACGACATCACTTCCGCTCTGTAACGGGATATGGAAATGAGGCATAAAGGCACGACTATGAGAGCAATATTCAATGATGTCATCAGTAAGTAAATCGGGTTCGATACTACTTATTCGGAAACGTTCTATTCCTTTCACGTGGTCCAAAGCCTTAACCAAATCAATAAATTTTTCACCGGTAGTTCGTCCAAAGTCACCGATATTTACTCCGGTGATGACAATTTCTTTGCCACCGTCCCGTGCTGCCTGCTCAGCTTGTTCCACCAACGAAGCAATACTTCCGTTCAGGCTATTACCTCTTGCGTATGGGATAGTACAATATGTACAATAATAATTGCATCCATCTTGCACCTTTAAGAAATATCTGGTACGGTTACCACGAGAGCAACTTGGTCCAAAGGTAACAATATCTTTGGTCTTTACCGCATGAGATGCATGAAGTGATGACTCAGAATTCCTGTTACTCCATGCCTCAGAAAGGTATTGAATAAGATTCGCCTTCTCATTGGATCCCAAGACCAGATCAACGCCCTCGATTTGGCTAACTAAATCCGGCTCAAGCTGGGCATAACAGCCAGTCACGACGATAAAGGCATTAGGATGATTTCTAACTAACCGATGAATAGCCTGACGACATTTATGATCAGCGACTTCTGTGACCGAACAAGTATTGACTATACAAATATCAGCCTGTTCACCTGAACGAGCAGTTCGAACACCATAATCATGAAGCATCTTTCCAAAAGTAGATGTTTCTGAAAAATTCAATTTGCATCCCAATGTGAAATAGGCTGCAATCTTGCCTTGAAAAGCGGAAGTATCAATCATCAATAATCATGCATTATTTTGTACAAAGGTACGTCAAAGCAAGCGGAATACAAAAAAAATATTGATTTTTTTGCCAAAATCAAGCAACAATAAGGTATATTCTAATATATGATATAACCACAATATCAGAGAAAGCAAAGACATTATATGGTATAAGATCCCTATATCAACATTAAATATAGTAAGAAGGCAGATGTTTTTCAGAAAAACATTAGTAGTATATATGGCTGAATATCAACATATTACAAAAAAGTTACAAAAATAACAATAAAAAAGTGCTAAAAAAAGAACAACATATAAAAAAAAGGTGTACCTTTGCATCGTTTTAATAAGCAAATGATTGTTTTACAGATTTAAAAAAGCAAAGAAAATGAAAAAATTAGTATTTTTGTTCGTAGCTTTCGCAGCTATTTCATTCGCATCATGTGGTAACAAAACAGCTCAGGGCGCAGCTACTGACTCTGATAGCGTAGCAACTGTTGACTCAGCTGCTGATAGCGCAAATGTTGATTCAGCTGCTATGGATAGCGCTGCTACTGCTCCTGCTGATTCTGCAGCTGCTCAGAAGTAAATCGCTCGAAACGAACAATGAGAGAATTAACCGTCGAACTTCGTTCGACGGTTTTTTTATGCTATAAAAAAAGAAGTATAAAACCACGCCATATGGATAATCTAAAAAACATTACGACAGAAGTTACTATGATCGCCCGTAAAACAGGTGATTACCTCAGGAATGAACGACGTAACTTTCAACAAAGCAAGGTAGAGGAAAAACATAATCATGATTATGTGTCCTACGTTGACAAACAGTCAGAAATGATGTTAGTAGAAGCATTGAAGAAAATACCTATCAATGCAGGTTTCATCACCGAAGAGAAAACTGCAAAATATCAGGATGAAGAATATTGCTGGATAATTGACCCTCTTGATGGGACAACAAACTTCATTCATGATTATCTACCATTTGCCATATCCATAGGATTAAAACATGGTGACGAAATCATTATCGGGGTTGTTTACGAAATAACAAAAGATGAGTGTTTTTACGCCTGGAAAAACGGAGGCTCCTATCTGAACGGGAATACCATAACCGTCAATACTACAAATACATTCGATAAAGCCCTGCTATGCATTGAGTTACCTTATGATCACAAGAAATATAAAGAATTTGGGGTTAGTATTATTAATCAACTTTATGGCTATATCGGTGGCATTAGAATGAACGGTTCTGCAGCTACCGCATTATGTTATGTTGCGGCTGGAAGGCTAGACGGATGGATGGAAAAATTTATCGGTCAATGGGACATTGCCGCAGGCACATTAATTGTAAGCGAAGCGGGAGGAAAGGTTACAGACTTTAACGGCAACAGTAAATATATTGAAACCGACAATATTGTAGCAACGAATAATATCATTCACGAAGAACTACTAAATGTCATTTCTGAAAACAAAGATAAACTTATTTAGATAAATAAGCAATTAGCAAAAGTACTTAAAACAAGGTACAAAAAAATTCCGACTCGCATTTAATTGAGAGCCGGAATTTAATATATAGTGGTTTTACAAATTCTATTATTCTGCTGTTGGAGCCTCTTCTTCAACCTTGGTTTCAGCTTTAGCAGCATTTAGAGCATCTTCACTTACAACTTTTACAGGAATCTCGACAGATACCTCTTTGTGAAGATTAACGATAGCAACATAATCACCAACGCTCTTGATATCCTTGATTGCGATAATCTTACGATCGATATCAAATCCCTTCTTTTTCAATTCCTCAGAGATATGAGCAGCATTAACAGAACCATAAGTAACACCAGTTGCACTAACCTTAACTGCGATTTCCAAAGAAACGCCATTCAGTTTGTCAGCATTAGCTTGAGCTGCATCTTTAATAGCAGCAATCTTATGAGCCTGTTGTTTCAAATTCTCAGCAAGAACTTTCTTTGCAGATTCAGACGCGATGATACCCTTTCCTTGAGGGATAAGATAATTACGTCCGTAACCAGACTTAACAGTGACAATATCATTCTTGTAGCCTAGGCCCAGAATGTCTTCTTTCAATATAATTTCCATATTCTTACTCCTCCTTATTATTTCATCAAATCAGTTACATAAGGAAGCAGTGCAATCTGACGAGCACGCTTAACAGCCTGAGCCACACGACGTTGGTATTTCAATGAAGTACCAGTGATACGACGAGGGAGGATTTTTCCCTGTTCGTTCAAGAATTTCTTCAGGAATTCAGGATCCTTATAATCGATATACTTAATACCGCTTTTTTTGAAACGGCAATATTTCTTCTTCTTCACATCCACTGAGGGCGGAGTCAAATATCTAATTTCTGATTGCTGTGCCATAATTTATGCCTCCTCTTTTTTACCAAATTTGTTTCTTCTCTTTTCAGCATACTGTGCAGCATACTTGTCAAGTCTAACTGTGATGTAACGAATAACTTTCTCATCACGGCGATAGCCTGTCTCTAGTGTTTTAAGTACTGTTGTCTCTGCTTTGAACTCCAACAAGCAATAGAAGCCTGTTGATTTTTTCTCAATTGCATAAGCCATCTTCTTCAGTCCCCATTCTTCTTCATTAACAATTTCAGCACCATTATCGGTGAGAAGTTTCTTGAATTTGGCGACCGCTTCCTTCATCTGTTCATCAGACAAAACGGGAGTTAAAATGAAAACGGTTTCGTATTGATTCATACTACTTAATTGATTAATTAATTATTAATATTTGCAATAAATGCGGCGCAAAGGTACTACTTTTTTTTGTAATAGCCAAGACTTTTCTTTTTTTAAGTCGAAAAAGATTTGTTTTTAGCTGTTTATCCCCTTTTTCTATACTCATTTAGAACTTATTTCCATAGAAAAGACACTTATTGAGATAACAAATTTATAAAAAACAATGTGGGGAAAGCCGAAAGCCCACCCCACATTATTACCCATACTATGATTATTCTGCTTCTGGTGTAATCAGTTTATAACCCTTACCATGAATGTTGATAATTTCAATCTGATCGTCATCTTTAAGATGTTTACGAAGCTTTGTTATGTATACATCCATAGAGCGTGCATTGAAATAGTTATCATCAATCCAGATTGTCTTCAACGCGAAATCACGCTGAAGAATTTCATTTGCATGAGAGCAAAGAAGACCTAACAACTCATTCTCTTTCGTAGTCAACTTAGTTTGTTTGTCACCGATACAGAGAAGCTGTTTCTGAGTATCAAAGAGAAAACGTCCAATATGATAAACAGAGCTTTCCTTATTCTTCTTTCCACGAACACGACGTAAAATAGCTTCAATACGAAGAACGAGTTCTTCCATAGAGAATGGTTTTGTAAGATAATCATCACCACCGATCTTAAATCCTTCAAGAATATCCTCTTTCAGGGTTTTTGCTGTTAAGAAGATGATAGGTATTTCAGCATTTGCGCTGCGAATTTCCTGAGCGAGTGTAAATCCGTCCTTTTTAGGCATCATTACATCTAGCACACATATATCAAACTTATTCTTCAAGAAAGTTTTGTAACCAACTTCTCCATCTGGACAAAGTTCTGCGTAATAACCTTTAGCTGCGAGATACTCACGAAGCAACATGCCTAAGTTCTCGTCATCTTCACACAATAGAATCTTTAATTTGTCGTCCATAATTTTAATTTTTAATTATTGGTAATGTTATTATAAATTTCGTTCCTTTTCCCAACTCACTTTCTGCATGAATGGTACCCTTATGAAGATCTACTATCTTCTTTACATAAGAGAGTCCTAATCCAAATCCTTTGACATCATGTAAGTTTCCGGTATGTACACGATAGAATTTATCAAATATCTTTTTCAGATTTTCTTTTTTAATCCCGATACCATTATCTGATATGGATATATAAAGATGATGTTCATCATTCCATGTAGAGATATTAAGTTCCAGATTCCGGTCTGGATTTTTATACTTCACAGCATTATCCATTAAGTTAAATACCACATTTGTGAAGTGCATTTCATCTGCATAGATAGTTGGATACAGTGCCACCAAGTCAGTAACAATTGTCCCTTCATTATGTTCTACTTTGAGATTGAAAGTACCGACAACCCCCTCAATGAGTTTGTTAACATTAAGTTCACGGTTCTTTAGTATGGCCTTCTTACGTTCGAACATTGACATTTGAAGAACCTTTTCCACTTGGAAACGCAAACGTTTTGTTTCATCATTGATGACTCTACTTATATGTTTCATCATGACAGGACTCTTAGTGACACTCTCGTCATTGAGCATCTGGGCCGCAAGAGAGATACTACTGATAGGAGTTTTGAACTCATGCGTCATATTATTGATAAAGTCATTTTTAATCTCCGTAAGTCGTTTTTGTCTAAAGATAACAACGATCGTAAAGATAAAGGTTATAAGAAGAACGACAGTAAATATCAATGATGGTATCATGAACCTGATAGAACTAAAGATATAGCTATTCATATCCGGAAAGTGAATCCTCACGACGCCCATCTTCGAAGATGGATCATTACGGAATAGCACCTGACTATATGTATATTCCTCTCCAGCCTCATCAAAATCAGGACAACGGTACACCTCGCGTCCGTCGCAAGTGGATACAGTGAAGTGATATGGAATATTGATACCATTGTTCATTAGCTCTGATCTTATATCCTGATCAAGGAGCTTGAAATTGACACGCTCCTTCAAAGGTTTGTCACTTGCTGTATAAAGAATGCTATATACCACCTCATCGAGTAGAGCTTTCTGATATACATAGCGTGTACGAACAATCTCCTGCATCGACTTGGAAGTTTCAGATATAGAATTTTTATCACTACGTAAGATCATAGCCTTAGGCATTGTTGAAGGACGGGTTGTAATTGTCTTCAACTCGAATGAAGAATAGACTGTGCCATCCTTACCACTGACAGAGAACTGATGGGTGTGCTGTATTACATCATTAATATTACCAGAGCGTGTTTCTATAGAGTCACGTTTAAAAGCCCTTCGTTCAGTCTCATTAACGTCCTTTTCCAAATAGCGTAAAGTCTCATTCAATTCAAGATTTCTTGATGCCTGATAAAGACTTCTATTAACAGATTCGTCAAACTGTTCCTTCTTCATCTTTACCATCTCCTCAATGTAACTGAGTTGCAGGAAAAGAAGTGCAAGGAACGAAAGTCCCATTACGATGCTTATTATCCAAATAGTTGACTTTTTCATGTTGCAAATATAAATACAAATACTGAATTGACAATTAGATAGATACGGTAAAAGAGTTAAATTTAACGTTATTAACTAAATATAATGAATTAATTGCTTATTTGCAATTAACACAGGATATACGAGCATTATTAGAATAGCAGATTGGACAAAAAAGGCGGGTATTACTACCCGCCTTATCATATTGATATAAAACGAATTACTCATCTTTTGCCAATTCAGCTTCATGTGCAGCAATCAGTTGCAGTTGAATATCATTAGGAACAAGTTCATAACTGGCAAACTTGGTCGTAAATGACGCTCTTCCTCCTGTAATTGAACTCAAAGAGATAGAATAGTTATTTAGTTCTTTCAATGGAACTTTAGCCTGCAGTTTTTGATAACCGGCCTCGCTATCCATACCCATAATCATAGCACGACGACCTTGAAGATCACTCATCACGTCGCCCATATAGTCACTGGGGACAAAAACTTCGATATCATATATTGGCTCAAGGATTTTCGGACCGGCATTTTTAAAGGCTTCGCTAAAGGCATTACGTCCGGCAAGCATAAACGAAAGTTCATTACTATCAACAGGATGCATTTTTCCATCATAGACGATAACCCTTACATCACGAGCATAGCTACCCGTAAGAGGTCCCTGAACCATGCGTTCCATGACACCCTTTAATATTGCAGGCATAAAACGTGTATCAATAGCACCACCGACAACAGAGTTAATAAAGACGAGTTTACCACCCCATTCGAGTGACACCTCTTCCCTATTCTTGATATTAATTCTATATTCCTGGCCATTAAAATGATATATCGTTGGATCAGGCATTCCTTCTGCATAAGGTTCTACAATGAGATGAACTTCACCAAACTGTCCTGCACCACCAGACTGTTTCTTATGACGATAGTCTGCTCTGGATGCCTTGGTTATTGTCTCACGGTATGGAATTTTTGGATCTTCAAACTTCACCTGAATCTTTTCATTATTTTCCAGACGCCATTTCAGTGTACGTAAATGGAACTCACCCTGACCATGGATGATTGTCTGCTTCAATTCTTTGCTTTGTTCAACAACCCAAGTTGGATCTTCTTCGCGCATACGGTTGACAATAGCCATCATCTTCTCCGTTTCAGCTTCGTTAACGGCCTTGATAGCACGAGAATATTTAGAATTAGGATATTTGATGAAATTAAATCTATGGTCACACTCTTTTCCAACAAGTGTATTTCCTGTCTTTACGTCTTTCAGTTTAACGGTACAACCAATATCACCCGCAACAAGTTCTTCCACTTTGATTCGGTTAGCTCCTGCGCATGCATAAATCTGAGCTATACGCTCTTTTGAACCTCTGTCGGAGTTTGACAAGTCGTCTCCTTCATGCACTTTTCCACTCATCACCTTAAAATAAGAGACCTCACCGATATGCGGTTCTACTCCTGTTTTAAAGAAATACAATGATGTAGGAGCTTTACTATCAACTTCAACCTCCTCACCACGGGTATTATGCAACTTAGGCATGTCACATACAAAAGGAACAACATTTCCAAGGAATTCCATCAAGCGGCGAACACCCATATCTTTACCTGCACAAACGCAAAATACGGGGAAGATAGAACGAGTTACAAGTCCCTTTCTGATACCAATACGCATTTCATCTTCTGTAAGAGTCTCGCTTTCAAAGAATTTTTCCATCAGAGACTCATCATTCTCAGCTGCCGCCTCGACCAAGGCTTTGTGCATTTCAAGAGCTTTATCCATTTGATCTGCAGGAATATCCTCAATCGTTGGAACGCCACCTTCCGGGTTCCATGAATATTTCTTCATCAGCAGGACGTCTATCAATGAATTGAAATTAGGGCCTGTTTCTATCGGGTATTGAATGGGAACAACCTTTTGCCCATATATATCTTTAAGACTGTTCATAATACTGTCAAAGTCGCATTTATCACTATCCAACTGATTTACAAGGAAAATGACAGGTTTTTGAAGTTTCTCTGTATAGCGAAAGTTATTCTGTGTACCCACTTCCACGCCATACTGTCCATTAAGAACAATAACAGCCTGATCTGTCACATTTAATGCTGTTATGGCACCGCCAACGAAATCATCCGAACCTGGACAGTCAATAATGTTCAGTTTCTTGTTATTCCATTCCACATGAAAAACAGTTGAGAACACTGAATAGCCATAATCCTGTTCTACAGGAAAATAATCACTTACCGTATTCTTGGCAGTAACACTGCCACGACGTTTTATAATACCACTCTCGAAAAGCATAGACTCTGCGAGGGTGGTTTTACCGGCTCCAGCACTGCCCACTAGGGCAATGTTTTTAATTTCATCTGTTTGGTATACTTTCATTTTTACTATAGATTTAAAGCGTTAAACTGTTACGCGTCGAAAGATACGTTATTTTTATGAATTTTGCAAAAGAAATACTTAAAAATATCTGTTGTTTTAAAACATATTAGTATTTTTGCGCCCTTAAAGTAACTATTTAGAATATTTTTCACGTAAAAAAATGGCAGGATTATATCTACATATACCTTTCTGTAAGAGTCGTTGTATCTATTGCGATTTCTATTCGACAACTTATCCGGGGCTTCAACAGGCTTATGTTGAGGCACTATGCCGAGAAATGAGGTTACGTAATGACTATGTAAAATCAGGCATCGATACCATCTATCTGGGTGGAGGTACTCCATCCCAGTTATCTATAGAAAACCTTCAAAAGATTTTCGATACCATCTACGATGTATACCATATATCCGATAATCCTGAGATAACGATAGAATGCAATCCGGATGATATCACTCCGGAATATGCAGAATACATCAAACAGCTTCCTATAAATCGCATTAGTATGGGAGCTCAGACATTCGATGATTCGCGTCTGAAGTTCTTACGAAGACGGCATACATCCAGTCAGATACGGGAAGCAATAAACATCCTCAGAATGAACCGATTTTCGAACATCAGCATTGACCTTATGTACGGATTCCCTGAAGAATGTCTCAATGATTGGATTGACGATGTAAACATGGCCATCTCTTTAAGAGTGGAGCATATCTCTGCATATAGTCTGATGTATGAAGAGAATACACCTCTATATAATATGTTAAGGAATAAAGATCTTGATGAGATAGATGAAGAAATTAGCAGAGAAATGTATGATTACCTTATAGATAGGTTGACTACCGCAGGATACCAGCATTATGAGATCTCTAATTTCGCAATTCATGGATATCAATCAAGACATAACTCTTCATACTGGAAGCAAATGCCATATATCGGCATTGGAGCCTCAGCCCACTCTTTCGATATAACAAGCAGGCAATGGAATATCGCCGACATCAATGAATATATAAAAACCATTAAAGCGGGCAAGACACCATCAGAAAAAGAGATCCTGACAGAGGAGATGCGCTATAATGATACTGTATTTACGTCACTGCGCACGTCCGATGGTTTAGATTTGAATAAATTAAAAGAAATATTTGGAGAGAAAAAAGTCTGCTATTGTCTTGATATGGCAAAACCACACCTGGACAATGGCAGACTTGTTATGATTGATCATCGTATGAAACTCACGAGAGATGGAATCTTTGTCAGTGATGACATCATGAGTGACTTGATGATAGTGTGATATTAAAAGTGTAACTTCACATCTACTCCAATCTGTATTGGATTCCCAAGTTGAGCAAAATACTTCGTCGAACCGGTTGCTGTACTCGAGAATGCGAATGTATTGTATTTTGTATCTGTGAGATTTTTACCCCAGAAACTTACATATACATTTCCAAAATCCAGATCAGCATGGGCACCTGCAACAGCATATATCTTCTGATATGCGGTATTCGCCTCATCCCAATAGATTTTCCCATTTCCATTCACGTTGGCACCAATCACAATACCTTTGAATACCCCACAATTATTAAGATCAAACCTGTAGTCGGCATTTGCGCCAAAAGTATGCATTGGTACAAAAGGTACATAATTCTTAGAATAGTCAACTTTCTGATATTGTGATGTACCATCATTTGCGGTAATTTTTACACTGTCGGTATATTCTTTAAAAGTAGAATGTGTCAGTCCGTAATTGACATTCCATAGCAAATGATTATCAAATGCACTACCGCGTAAGGCAATCTCTATACCACAACTACTACTTTTACCGGCATTAACCATCATTCGACCAAAACCGTACTGACTGGCAAATACTGAAAGTTGCTGATTTAACACCTGCATGTAAAAAGCAGAAAAGTCCGCATGAATCTTATTATCGAAGAGGTTGATATGAGTTCCTGCCTCGTAGTTCCAGCTTGTTTCCGGTTTATAACTAATGGTCTTATCCACATTATTGTAATCAGCATCAGTATGTGGTACATCATAACTGTTACGCATTGCGTTGTTCTTGTTGGCCATCAGCTCTGTCTGAAGAATATCCGAAAACATCTGGATATTGTATCCTCCCGAACGAAAGCCTTTTGTTACCGAAGCATAAACATTACTTCCGTCATCGAATATTTTATAAGTTAAAGCCAATTTAGGAAGCAGTTGTTTATAGTCGTGATGGGTTGAGTTAATCAGTTTAGACGATAATATATATGAAGCATTCTGTCCCATCACATTGGCATCAAAAGTCATATTAGCATAAGTATTATAATCAATTGAAACATGCTCATAATCAAAACGAAGACCTAATGTTGCGTTCAAACGATCGGTTATATCAAAACTTGATTGGTGATAGATACCGGTATTCCATTGGGGAGTAGAATAGTATCCGGGTACACCCATACCGACAGTCATAGAAACACCACCCGCTTTAGCAATGTTTGCTGCAGCTAAAGCCTCAGCGTCAGCCTTAGGCATACCCTTAGCGATCATCCCAGCAGACATTGCCTTCACCATTGCATTGTACATGGAAGATTGTATGGATGTTGCTATCGTATTTAAGAAAGGAGCATCCTTTCCGAAGTTGACCGGTGCATCAGTCTTCAGCCATTGATAAGATCCAAAGAGTCCACACACCCACTGATATCTACCCGATCGTGCATTCTTAAAAGTAAACTCCTGTGTGATTGCATTCTGCTTCTGACGTTGAGTAATATATAAGAAATCCAACTGACTGTTATCGGTATCCATGGTCATATAGTCTTTCAGAAATTGATAACTTGTCGTTGAGTTAAATATATATCTTTGACCCTCATATTTGAGATTAACACCTGTATTAAACATGTTCCGTTTGTAACCTCCTAGAAAATCAGCAGTCACATCACCTACTTTGTTCGTATTCAGATTGTACTCTCCATAAGGAAAAGCATTCTGGTTAACATATTCGTAATTTGCATTAAAGTCGACACTAAACCTCTTTGTCGGAGAATATATCATACGTAACTTACCACCAGCCTCATTCGTTAAATCAGCTTTTTTGTTAAGAGTTACATTTTTAAAGAAGCCATTCTGGCCATCATAGAATCCTGCGATAGAGAAAGCAAACTGGTCACTCACCTTATGATAATGTTCAATTTCCACATTACGGTAAAAATGTGTACCCCATCCCAATTTAACATCAGTACCCTGATAGTTCATAGGATTTTTTGAATAGATACGAACAAGTCCGCCCATGGTGTTCTCACCATATAATGTACCTTGCGGCCCGCGAAGCACATCAATTCTATCGATGCCGTATAGATGATAATTATAAGAGTTCTTACTCACATAAGGAATTCCGTCTACATACATACCTACAGCAGGATAGTTGATACGTGAACCGATGCCACGGATATACATCGCCGATGTCAGTCTGGAACCGTAAGACGGCATAACAAAGGTAGGCACGATATTACTCAGATCCTTAAGGTCATTAACCTTCAGCATACTCATCTCCTTAGACGAAAAGACTGAAGCAGCAACGGGCTGCAATCGTAAACGCTGATTTTCCTTCGGTTGTGCTACGACAACCACTTCATCCAAATCAACCACCTTAGAAGTGTCCATCAATGCCAAACTGTTCCGATACGTATTTTCTGCTTGCATACCACTATATGTTGCAGAAATGAGAGCGGTAAAAACTATAACTTTTCTATACATCTTTTTTGTTAGTTTTTTAATTTGGCTGCAAAGGTACGCCTTATTACGTTCTTGGGCAATCCTCATTTATGGGGATTTTAGTTTTTTATTCAGATTTACCTGTATATATAATAGGCGTACCATCTTTAGTTATACCTTCGGCTGAGATAAACATCTGTTTACACGAGGAGTTATTATAAAAGTCTATTTTAGCCTTACCGTCCTTATCCGTTGTTACATTTGGATTCCAGTATAAGGTGCGGCGATAATCAGCTTCCGGAGGCATCAGATTGTAATCATTCATCTTAAAGGTTTCACTCTTTGCAAATCCCTCAAAATGTGTTCGGCGCAAGCCCTTTACATCCTTAGCAAACTCATGAAACGTATAAACAAATACTGTCACCGGGTGATTCTTTGCAAGCTTCTCGTATGAAATATAATGTTCCCATACATTTTCATCTTCCGAGATACAAACAGATTTGATCTCATCCAAACTGGTTGGAATATCGTCAATGCAGAAATCCACATCATTTATAATGTCGTCTATCTTTACATGATCCTCCAACCCCGTTATATTAGCAAACTTATTATTCATAACCCATATTACAGGTCGTCCCTTATACTTAAATCCTGTATCAAAAATTTTATTAATCAAATTAACGTTTTTGCTTTGAATCTTGTCTACATTCTCCACATAGACTTTCCCATTTGAGCTTGTCAATGCCTCATTTGCATCTCCCGCAATAGGGCGGAATTCAACTATTTTCAGTCCATTTGTTTCAGGACTATTCCTGCTACTTTTTGAACGATAAATACGCTCATAATCCCTACCTTCATCCACACTTACCTGTACGGAACCTGCGAAAAATGAATTTCTGTTTTTTATCCAATCGTAAAAATCGGGCATTTCTTCTCCCTTATCTATCATCTCATCAGAAGCCTTTGAACAATCATAATACAAATTTGCCGTAGATAAGCCAACACTTTCGTTCTCCCACACCTTTCTTGCGTCATCATACACACGATGCCCTTTTACATTTATCTCTTTAATGACATGGGTCTTCTCTGTCATTGACAAGATGGAATCCGGTTTTTCCTCACCGTCTTTCATGATGATATTAGGTGTTTCGATTGGAGACATTTGTGATTCAAAATAAGAGATATAACGACATTTCGGAGAAAAATGTCTGTTAATACCTATCGTAAGATTAGCAGGCACTTTATCTTTTCCGGCATCTATCAGCATCGTCCAATCACCTTCACAGTCAGGCACCTGTATGGCATAATTCCCACCATGATCCGAAACTGTCTCACCCTGCATGACATTTCCATATTGATTATATAAAGACATCGTCAACGGAATACCGTCAACCTTTTCTTTTTCATCTTTCACATATAATCTTCCATCCACATATAGTGCATTCTCACAAGGTTGTTGCTTTTCAAACTTCTTTTCTCCTGTCATTACAGACAGGTCATACCTGCGCCACCCCTGTACCAACATCAGTAAATCTGTAGCACGTCTGTGTTTATCGTCATTTTTTTCTAAATAATATTGAGGATTCTCTATGAATCCTTTCAGATCACTTGTCAGAAGCATCCATGTTCTGGCATCCTGACTACAGCCATTTATCTCTGTAGCATAATCTCTTACCGATAACGAAAACGTGGAGTTTGTTTTTGTTTTTATATCCATGGAGATTTTTTTGCACGGTAAGATCTTCTTATCCGGAATGGTGATACAT